>CAMVHB010000005.1 GCA_947167155.1 uncultured Lachnospiraceae bacterium
ACGCAGCTGTTCGTAGTACCAAGGTCTATTCCTATTATCTTTCCCATGGTGTACTCCTTTCTAGTTTGCGACCTTCACCATCGAAGGTCTGACTACTGTTCCGTGATATGTATAACCCTTCTGAAGCTCTTCGGCTATGATATTCTCTCCGAGATTTTCATCCTCCACATGCATCACTGCGTTGTGAAGATTCGGATCAAATTCCTTTCCTTCTGTTTCAATGACCGAAAGCCCCATGTCAGTAAGTATCTTCGTAAACTGCTTGTAGATCATCTTCATACCGTCGGCGAAGGCATCTCCTTCAGCCGCCTGCGAAAGGCCTCTTTCGAAATTGTCGATGACCGGAAGTATCTTTTCAAAGACCTCTCTCGAGCCTCTGTCAAAGGAGTCGGCCTTTTCCTTTTCGGTCCTCTTCCTGAAGTTCTCAAACTCGGCCATCTGGCGCTTTACGCGATCTTCAAGCTCTTCTATCTTCTTTTGCTCGGGGGATGGCTTTTCCTTCGGTGGCTCCTCTTCTTTTTCAGGTGCTGCGGCCTCTGCAGTCGTTTCCGTTTTGCCGGAACTCTTCTCTTCTTCCTTTCCGTTCTTTTGCGGCTCGTTTGAAGCCTCTTCTTTCTTTACCTCTTCATCCGGCTTCTCTTCTACCTTTGCTTCTTTGCTCCCGGGCTTTGTCTCAAAGTTTTCGCTGCCTCTCTTCTTATCCTCATTTCCGGGCGTCTTCACCTTTTTAAAGTCCGGTGAATGACCTTTCTTTGACATTTCGTCGCTCCTTTCATTATCATCTTCAATCGCTATCATTATTCTTCCTTTGATGACGATCCTTTTTTCAAGGCTTTGTCAAGACCGTTCTTGATCCTTGACATCGTCTCCACTACCTTTCTGTAATCCATCCTCTTTGGTCCTATTATTGCGATAGAGCCCTTCACGCCATCAGAAAGCTCGTATGTCGCAGTGACCACGGAGCAATCCTTCATGGTCTCAAGAGGTGTCTCTGCCCCAATCATGACCCTGATGCCGTTCTTCTTCAGTTCCTCATCATTCTGGGTTTCCTTGATGAACTCCCTGAGCTCCTCCCTGTCCGAAAGTGTCTCTATGATCTCGGACGCGCTTTCCTTGTTGTCGGAGAGCTCGGGATATTTGAATATGTTTGTTGCCCCGCTGGTATAGACCTCGAACTCCTCATCCTCTGTTATGGTATCAGCTACGGTCTTTAATACCTGTTCGACTATCCCCTCATGTTCACCGGCGCTTCGCCTCATCCTCTCTATCAGCTCGAGATTGATGTCAGACACCGTGAGCCCGTTCAGGTTCGTATTGAGGAGCATGTTCATCTTCAGAAGGTTCTCGTTGGAAAGCGGCTCGATGACATCTATTATCCTGTTCTTTACAAGATTTCCGCCCATTACAACGACACACAGGATCTGGGATTCATTCACATTTGAAAGCTGGACGAACTTCACTCTGTTTGTCGCCACCGCGGGAGAGGACACAACCGATGGATACTGAGTGGTCTTTGCAAGCAGCGTCACTACCTGTTTTAAGATCGCCTCAAGCTTCTCGGTCTTCTCAAGGAGAAGCCCCTTCATGTCGGTGATCTCTGAATCCTTTGCCTCGAGCATATTGTCTACATAGAACCTGTAGCCCTTGTCCGAAGGTATCCTGCCGGCCGAAGTATGAGGCTGAATGATGTAGCCCATCTCCTCAAGATCCTGCATCTCATTCCTTATGGTTGCGGATGAAAATGTAACCCCGGGGAATTTTGAGATGGTCCTGCTGCCAACCGGTTCCCCCGTCTCAAAATATGTCTCGATGATGGCGTTCAGTATAAGTATTTTTCTATCATCAAGCTCCAAGTCTGCTCCTTTGCTGTTAGCACTCAATCGGTTGGAGTGCTAATACTTACATCAGATAAAATACTCCCCCGTCATCAGTTTGTCAAGGAGAAGATAAAAAAAAGGCACCCCGAATTTGAAAAAAATCCGGGGTGCCCAATATTCAGATAAACATGCTCACCATTCCCTCGACTCGAAAAACTCCGCCATCTTTTCGAGAAGGGCATCACGTCCGATAGTCTTCAGAAGATAATCGTCGGGATTCAGCTTCAGAACCTCCATTATCGATTCCTTGTCATTCTTGCCTGTCAAAAACATTACCGGTATGTCCCTTGTATTTTCCTCGCTCTTGAGCATCTCAAGGACTTTTTTTCCGTCCGTCACCGGCATGGCATAATCAAGAAGGATAAGGTCGCATGTATTTTTGGCAAGCCAAGTGATAGCCTGAACTCCGGAATTTGCAAGAGCTACATGATAATCGGCTCGAAGCCAGCCACGGATAAGCTGTCTGTATTCGGTATCGTCATCGACAACGAGGATGACCTTCTTTTCGCCTTCATTGGTCTCAAGCGCTGCCTCAAGGAGAAGATCCCTCACAAACACATCCATATCAAGAGGGCGTTCATAGAAGGAAAGAACAAATTCCTCCTGGATGTACTGCATCACAAAATCCTTTTCTTCTTTCTTTCCGATAAGGATCGCCATCTTGCCATCCTTCTTCAGCACGTCGGCAATATGGTTGATGAACGCTGTATTGTTCTGCATCTCATCATCCATATAGAAGATGAACATCTCGGAATCCCTCATCTTTGAGTCTACCTCGGGATCCCCGGCAGAAGCATAATCCGATGAAAGCCCCGCATCCTCGAGTTTAATGAGAAGACCCTTTATGAGGAACGATTTTTTTGCACTCAAAAGAAGAAACTTTTTCATAATGAAATATGTCCTCCTCGTTTTTTATTCTCTGGGAAGTATCTTTTTCATGCCTTCCCAATCAAGCTCAAGAAGCATCTCATTGAGCTTCTTCATTCTCTCTTCATCCTCTTTGGGAAGCGTATACTCCTTGATCGACTTTAAGACCATTTCGCAAAGGTCGATGTCCATCTCGTCGGAAAAGCTCCTGAGACTCTCATAAGCGTCACTTAATACATCGGCCGGTATTTCCGGAAGCTTGTTTTCTTCATCTTTATCTTCGCTTATCCTCGAAAGGATGTCAAGATATGATCGATAGTCGGAAAGGAGAGCAGGCGTTGCCTCATTGATCGCTGAAAGATCTCCCTTGTTCCCGGCCTCCTCCATGAGCTGAGCCTGTTTTGAAAGCTCTGCTATTCCTATTATCCTTGCGGAGGATTTGAGGGCATGGACCCAGATAGTGTAATTGTTTATATCCTGATTATTAAAGAAGCCCTCTATCTCGTCTGCCTTCTTCTTTATCGAGCCATGGAAAAGCTTTACCGCGGAGACAAAGCTCTCTGCCGATCCGCAGTTCTTGAGACCCTCTTTCACATCCATTCCCTCTACCTCGTAAAGGAAGGCGGGCACTCCCTCGTCTTCATAGACCGTGGTCTCAGGGATAATGGGAGCCGTCATGACCTCCGCCGCGCCACGCTCGTGAAGATGCTGCCTTTCCCTTTGAAGGACGAATTTTTCCTTTGGAAGGTAAAGATAAAGCGCCGCTGAAAGGCTGTCCTTCGAAACAGGCTTTTCAAGATAATTGGTATAGCCTGTCCTGAATATCTCCTTGCCAAAGGACTCGGTAAAATCATTATCCATGAGGAGGGTCGGAGTATTGAAGCTGCCTCCGAATTCCGAAAGCACTGAGTGGAAGATGGAAAGTCCGTTTGCCTTCGGCATCATATAATCAATGAACACGATGTCGAAATCATCCTCTTTCAGTACAGACAGAAACTCGTCAGGATCAAAAACGAGTACCGCTGCCGCCCCGATAGCCTCCAGCGAATGCTTCAGATAATTCCCCTGTATCTCATCATCATCAATTATGAGGGCACTGACATTTTTTAAGACTACTCTACCCTTCATCTAAAGCTACCGCCTCTCACCTTTTTCAAGCTGCTCTTTATCCTTGCCGTGAGACCCTGATAGGCGTTCAGCAGCTGAGGATGGACAATTGAAAGCGAATTCGAATCGGACGCCTCCGCGAGGTTCCTGCTGGTCTTTGCTACGGTCGCAAGGTCCTTCGCGCCGATAAGCTCTGCGTTCTCACGGACCGCCTGAAGGATACAGCTGTATCTGTAGAAATCCTTTTTTCCGTAGGCCGCAGACAGCCGCTGCGGATAATCCCTTAACGAAAGCTCGGAAAGCACTGAGAGAAAATAATCTTCATCTCCCTCAAAATTCCTCCTCACCATTTCGGTATCAAGGAATGAGAAGATGCTGCTTATCGAAAGCCAGATATCCTCTGTGATATCCTTCTCTTCCACCTTTTCCTCAAGAGGAAGGAACCGGAGCATTATGTCATATATCCTTTCCTCCTCAAAGGGCTTTGAGATATATTCAACGAAGCCCGTATGCATGTATTTTTCCCGTTCCTCGTCCGTGATATTCGCTGCCGTCATCATGACTACGGGAACCCCGTCACAGAGGTGGGTGGCCTTCATTATCTCCATAGCCTCCACTCCATCCATTACCGGCATCATATGATCCATGAAGATAATGTTGTATCTGGTATGGCGGAGCATATCTATAGCCTCTTTGCCGTTCTCGCCGACATCCATCCTGATGCCTGCGGGACGCAGCATACGAACGAGAAGATCCACATTCATGTCATTGTCATCAACAATGAGAATACGCTGCTCGGGATAACCCTTTTTAAGGACGAGTCTGTCAAAACGGACTCCCTTGCCTTTCAGATTATCAGCCGCCTGAGACATCTCCTTGAACTTTGATACAGGAGGAGGCGCCATTTCCTTATCGAGCGCGTCGGAATCCGAGACATAGTCTATAACGCTGGTAAAGAAATCAAGGAGACCCGTGGCGGAGGTCTTTATCCTTTCAGCATAATCTATGACCTCCCTGTTGTCCTTCTCGGCATTGAGTATCAGATCGTCATAGCCAAGGATCGCGTTTATGGGCGTCCTGATCTCATGAGACATCTGGGAAAGAAACTTGTTCTTTGAACGGTTTGCTTCGTCTGCCTTCTCACGCTCTATCTTCTCCCGCTCCCTTGAGGCCTTCAGTTCCTCCATTGCCTTTAAAAGGGCTGAGTAGTCGGGTGTCTCGAAGGTAAGGAGGAAGAGGATGATCCCGACGGATGACGCAAAACCGGTCAGAAGGACATTTGGTATCACAAATATCTGAAGGGCAAACAGGGAAAGGACCGTAATGATCCCTATGCCAAGAGCCATGGTCTGCTCCTTCCGGTAATTCTTTCTGTAGCGAAGGAGAACGAGTATCCCAAAGACCACAAAATAAAGCGAGAAACCAAATGCCAACAGTACCCAGAGCGGTCCCTTCACAAGAACTCCGCCCACAAAAGAGAAAGCATTCCCTGTAAAGATGTTCTGTATCTGGAGCACTACAAATACCACATTCAGGAAGAAATTGAATTTTTCGATTTTTGTGCCGAAATACCCCTGACCTATGAAGCTGGCGGTATATACGACAAAATAAAGCGCCGTAGCGTACTTCCCGAACTGTACTGCAATGACAAGTATCATATGGAGCCAGTCGATCGACGCAAGATGTATACTCGAAACTACTGCAGAGGTCACATCAAGCGAAGTGGCTATCATCGTGACCACTGAATAGCGCCTGAAATATTTGTTGATCTCAGTACCCTGCCTCCCGTACTTCACGTAGAGATAGATACAGATCATAATGTCTATGGGGAGTACGGCCGCCTCGAAAAATATATTGTAGTCAAGCTGCATCATAGAAATACACCCTCACATCCTCACGAAATGATCCTGACGGCTCCGAAGCGCCGCTACCGCTTTTGCGAGATCCGGGTCGGGAATCTCGGGTTCGCTTTCAAGTATGATCTTGTCCTTTGGAAGTATCTCTCTCACCATCTTCTCGAGAGCTGCGGAATCAATCGGCTTCGAAAGATAATCCTCAAAGCCTTCCTTCAAATAGAACTCCCTCGCACCGGACATCGCATTCGCGGTAAGAGCGATGCAGGGCCTGTGCTGGTTCGGATTGGAGGAATCACGCCGTAAGCGGTGAAGTACCTCTATACCATCCATAACAGGCATCTTGTGATCGATCATAATGAGATCATATGTATCGAGCTTCAGCATCGCGAGTCCCTGCTCACCGCTTGATGCAGTATCCACCTTGATCTTTGTCTCCTTAAGAAGTCCTGATACGACAAAGAGGTTCATATCGGTATCGTCTATGACGAGAAGCTTCGCGTCCGGAGCGGTAAAACTCTGATGATAGAGCGGAGCATTCTCGATCTTTTCCTCAAAGCTCTTTCTGAAGTTCCCTATAGGCTCAGGATCGAGAATGAACTGCCGCACGGTAAAGGAAAATGTGGAGCCCTCACCGTATACGGAGGATACCTTGAGTGAGCTGTCCATTATCTTAAGAAGCCTCTGTGTGATTGAGAGACCAAGTCCCGTCCCTTCTATGCCGTGGTTCTTCACTTCATCTATCCGTTCAAAGGGGATAAAGAGCCTTTCCATATCCTCCGGTCTGATGCCGATACCCGTATCCTGAACGGAAAAAGTATAATTGCCCGAACCGTCCGGTAACTGTTGACAGGTCACGGAAAAAACGACCTTTCCTCTCTTCGTGTATTTCACCGCATTTGTAAGGATATTGAGAGCGCACTGCTTTACACGCAGCGAATCGCCGTTGAGCATATGAGGAATACTCTCATCCACATCGATAATGAGATCCAGGTTCTTCTCCGCCGCCCTTGTCCTTATCATCATGTAGATTTCGTTTATTATCTCCGAAAGGTCATAATCCACGGGAACTATATTCAGTTTTCCGGACTCCATCTTGGAGTAATCCAGAACATCATTTATGACATTAAGGAGCGTATTTCCTGCGTCCTTGATATTCGTCGCATAGCCTGTGAGCTTTGGATCGTCAAATTCACGAAGTATCATTTCGTTGATCCCAAGCACGGCATTGACGGGAGTCCTGATCTCGTGGCTCATAGAAGCAAGGAAGCTCGACTTCGTCATGCTCTCGCTCTCTGCCCTCGCGTTTTCCCTTACAACCTCATCAACGCGCATGATGTTTCTGTGAGTCAGTATGAGGAAGATAACTGCAAGGAAGCAGAATACCTCAAGAAAGGTGAATATCCCCATGATCAGATATAAGATGCTCAGAAGGGATGCAGCGCCTTCTCTTTCAGACATGAAGCCGCGAAGCACATAATCCGTATCCGGGATAGATGCTTCATAAAGAAAGCAGCTTCCGTAGGGAGTATTTGTCAGACGAAGAGCGCAGGCGGTACTGTTCTTTGATAGATCCCCCTGCATCTCCTGAAAATAGCCCTTGACCTCGGAAGATGAGAGAAAGTCTACATCTTCCTTTGTAACTCCCTTGAACGAAAATACTACTTCGCCATCAGGGTCGACAAGAACTGATTTTTTCAGAAGGGGAGCGTTGTCAAAATTTGCAACGGTAGCGAAAAGCTCCGGAGGTATGAGCTGATAAAAAACATATTTGAGACTTGATCCCTCTTTAACCGGAACAGCGGAAAGCATGCCTCTCCCCTTGATATATGAAAGGACATTGCCGCCCGAAAATGCTTCTTTCGCATGCAAAAGCTCCTCATAATCCATCTTCTCTCCAAAGACGGGAGTATTGTCCATTGTCACAAGGCCATAAGCGCTTGATTCGTCTGTACCCTGAATCGATGACAGTACGGCATTGATCTTTGAGGTATCCCCCTCAATTATCTTTCCGATATACTGGAGCCTTTCCACCTTTGTCATCGCGACTCTCGAAAACATCTGGGCAGTCGATCTCGCTTCCAGTGATATCTGTTCGGAGGCAAAGTTACCAAGAGCTCTGTAAACGCTTCGGAAGAGCACTACGCCGGAAATCACCATTGTCGCTATCATCGCAATAATTGCTGCAACGAGAATGCGGTTATATTTCTTTTTCTTTCTGCTGAGATTTTCCCTCTGGTCCATCAGATTCACATATCCTTTAATCTTTGTCCAACAGAAACATTGATAGCGCGTAGTTTGAAAGATCCGCGCCAAGCTCGGTCAAAAACAGCCTTCCCCTGTCCCTTTTCAAAAGCTTCTCTGAAAGCAGACGCTCAACAGGGAGCATATAGACGGAATCAAGAAGAACTCCGAAGGTCTCGTAAAAATCGTTTTCAAGGATGCCTTCCGTCATCCGAAGGCCAAGGAACATGAATTCCTCCATCCGCTTTTTCTCTGAGAGAGCCTCCGCTTCATTGTAAAGCGGAAAATCCGAAGAGATCCCCTTCCGTATGTACTCATTAATGTCCTTTGTATTCGTATATCTGATCTCGTCTATGAGGGAAGCTGCCGAAATCCCGACCCCGAGATAAGGAGTTCTCTTCCAGTAGCCCACATTGTGAAGGCAGGTCTTTCCCAGCTTTGCATAATTTGAGATCTCGTACTGGGAGAAGCCCGCCGCCTTGATCATATTCTGAGCGGTCTTTCCGAGTTCATATTCCTCATCCTCAGAAGGAAGGAATTCCTGTATCTCGCCCCGTTTCCTCTTATCATCATCCTCGCCGTACATATCATAAAAGGGAGTCCCCTCTTCTATGATAAGACTGTAGCAGCTGATGTGCTCGGGCTTCATAAGAAAGACATCCGAAAGCGTCTTCTTAAGAGAAAGCGGATTCTGACCGGGAATACCGGTCATGATATCAACGCTGATATTGTCAAAGCCGCTCCGTCTGGCTGCCTCGAAGGACCGAAGGAAATCCTTGAATGAATGGACTCTTCCAAGTGTGCGAAGCTCCTCCTCATTTGAGGACTGCAGTCCTATGGAAAGACGGTTCACTCCGAGAGTATGGTAGGAAAACAGCTGGGATTCGGACGCTGTGGCGGGATTCATCTCCATCGTGATCTCCGCTGCCGGCTCAACGTTGTAATACTTGAAGACCGTCTTTATCACCCGATCCATCAGCTTTTCTTCAAGCCAGGTGGGAGTTCCGCCCCCTATATAGATCGACGCTACGGAATAGTCATAAAGCCTTTCCGACTGGTATCTCAGCTCATTTGTAAGCGCCTTCACGTAATCCTTTCTGATCTCGGGGCCGTATACTCCCGAACAGAAGTCGCAATACAGGCACTTTTTCATGCAAAATGGTATGTGTATGTATAGTCCGAGTTTCTTGTCTGGCATCTTATTCTTCGTCTAATTTCAGGACGCTCATGAATGCCTCCTGAGGTATCTCCACCTCGCCTATCATGCGCATCCTCTTTTTTCCTTCCTTTTGCTTTTCCAGAAGCTTTCTCTTTCTGGATATATCGCCCCCGTAGCATTTTGCGAGGACATCCTTTCTCATGGCCTTTACTGTCTCTCTCGCTATGACCCTTCCGCCGACAGCTGCCTGTATGGGTATCTCAAAAAGGTGTCTGGGGATATTCTCCTTCAGTTTTTCGCACATCTTCCTTCCCCTGTCATAGGCTGTACCCTCAAAGACTATGAAGGATAATGCATCAACCCTCTCCTTGTTTATCAGTATATCCAGCTTGCAAAGCGCTGACTTTACATAGCCCTTCAGTTCATAATCAAAGGACGCATAGCCGCGGGAGCGGGATTTCAAGGCATCAAAGAAATCATATATTATCTCATTCAGCGGCAGGACATATTTGAGTATTGCCCTGGTCTGCTCCACATATTCAAGGCTTACGTATTCCCCCCGCCTCTCCTGGCAGAGCTTCATGATGTCTCCGACATAATCCTTCGTCACCATGATCTCAGCATCCACCACAGGCTCCTCCATATGGTCGATCTCTGAAGGGTCCGGAAGATTTGAAGGATTGGTAAGCTCTATCATCTCCCCGTCGGTCCTATACACCCTGTAAACAACAGAGGGAGCTGTGGTCACGAGATCCAGATCATATTCCCTCTCAAGCCTCTCCTGAATGATCTCAAGATGGAGAAGACCAAGGAAGCCGCACCTGAAACCGAAGCCGAGGGCCTGCGAGGTCTCGGGTTCAAACTGGAGTGCAGCGTCATTGAGCTGCAGCTTCTCAAGCGCGTCCCGAAGATCCGGATATTTCGCTCCGTCCGCAGGATACATACCGCAATAGACCATGGGATGCACCGCCTTGTAGCCGGGAAGCGCCGCTTCACAAGGCTTTTCATCGCTTGTGATCGTATCACCGACCCTTGTCTCATGGACATCCTTGATCGAGGCGGTAAGATAACCAACCATACCCGCAGAGAGCTCATCACAGGGTATGAACTGTCCCGGTCCAAAATAGCCCGTCTCAACGACATTGAAAACAGCACCCGTAGCCATCATCCTTATCCTGTCACCGGGCTTCACTGTTCCGTCAAAGACCCTGAAAAACACGATGACTCCGCGGTAGCTGTCATAGAGCGAATCAAAGATAAGAGCTTTAAAGGGCGCATTCATATCGCCCTTCGGAGCAGGAAGAGCTTTCACTATGCTTTCAAGGACGTCATGACAGTTGAGCCCTGTCTTTGCCGATATCCTCGGAGCCTCTTCGCAGTCGAGACCGATCACATCCTCTATCTCCTTCGCGCACTCCGCCTGATCTGCGGAGGGAAGATCGATCTTGTTTATGACCGGAAGAATCTCAAGATCGTGATCGAGAGCCAGATAGACATTCGCAAGAGTCTGGGCCTCAACCCCCTGAGCCGCATCAACCACGAGTATCGCGCCGTCGCAGGCCGCAAGTGCTCTTGACACCTCATAATTGAAATCCACATGACCGGGGGTATCTATGAGATTGAAGATGTATTCCTCCCCGCTTTCAGTCTTGTATATAAGGCGAACTGCCTGGGACTTGATCGTGATCCCTCTCTCCCTCTCAAGATCCATATTGTCAAGGACCTGCTCCGACATCTCACGCTCGGTAAGAACTCCCGTCATCTCGATCAGTCTGTCGGCGAGGGTAGACTTCCCATGATCGATATGAGCTATAATGCAAAAATTCCTGATATGTGATAATCCGTTTTCCATAACTATGTGATTTTAACACAAGAGCCTCACTTTTTCTTCTATATTTTGTAACAATTCAGTACACATTTTCCAGTTGACAAACGTACTTCAAGGCATTATTATTCCAAAGTATGCATTTTGATAATTAATATTTTTCCGGAGGAAAAAAATGGCAAACATCAAATCCGCAAAGAAGCGTGTTCTCGTAGCAGAGAAGAAGGCTGCAAGGAATCAGGCTGTGAAGTCCCGTGTAAAGACCGAGATCAAGAAGGTTCTTGCGGCATGTGAGACCGGTAACAAGGAGGACGCTGAAAAGCTTCTTCGCACGGCTACCGGCGAGATAGAAAAGGCAGGTTCAAAGGGAATACTTCCGAAGAATACGGTCAGCCGCAAGGTGAGCCGTCTTTCAAAGAAGGTAGCTGCTCTTTAATGCTCCTTTCTCCTCACTGCTGAAAGAAGAATGGCGATGAGCGCATCATCAGCCTTCATCTTTCCGGACTTAATGAGGAGATCGTAACGATTAGCCTTTCGGAGGACATTTTTGATGTCCTCCTTTTTGATGTGCGAAAGCAGGCGTCTTTGCTTCCTCACCATCCACTCGGGTCCTATAACCTCTTCCATCTTTGAAAGTGAGGCTGAGCCGCTCACAAGAGACTCCGTTTCAAGGAGCTTTTGAAACTGCTGTTCAAGCAGTGAAACTATCCTCGCGGGATCCTCCTTTGTCATCTGCATGTCGGAATATATCTTCATGAGAGCCCTCTCATCCCTTCCAACTATTGCATCAACAAGAGAAAAGACCTTTGAGGATGCGCAGTCCGTGACTATCGCTTTGACATCTTCGTATTCGACCCTCCCTGTCCCCCGGCAATAGCTTACGAGCTTCTCAAGCTCATTATCCATGAAGAGCATCGTATCGGTATTCTCGGAATTTACAGATGTCATCTCAATGAACGCGTCATAGGCCTCTCTCGTGATCTCAAGCTGATTCCTCTTCATCCTCGAGAGCACCCATTTTTTCAGTTTCTCCCCCTTCCAGGCCAAAAGCTCCGTAAGATTTCCCGTTTTTTCGATCTGCTTTGTAACAGAAAGAGTTTTTTTGACATTGGTCTCAAGAAAGATGAGCTTTGTCGTCTCCTCAGGCTTTATCAGATAATCCGAAAGAAGCTCGAGATCATCCTTTTTCCCTTTTCCGGAAAACAGTCCGCTTTCAGAAACTACTATCGCGCGGTTGTCGCCGAAGAACGGCATTGTACGTGCCGTTCCTATGAGCTCCTTCATATCAAAGGAACCGTTGAAAACAGTATAGTTCATAGAGCCCTCTGTCCCCTCAGGGAAAAGGACCTTTAAGATCAGATCTCTGTAGTTCCTCTTCAGGTATGCTTCCGTTCCGTAGAGGAGATATATGCATTTGATGCTTTTGCTCTTGATGTCATCATCCAGACCTGAAGCCACTTTTTCCTCCGTTTATCAGCAAATACTATACACTTTGCGTTAATTTCCTCCGATATAATAATTGAAAGGAGGATGCCTGTATGGATATGAATATGAACTATGTAGCGCCCATCATAGCTGCGGGCGCCCTCGCAAAGGATCCCGACCCCGAAAAGGGGAAGGTCACCTATCAACCCAGGGGAAAAAAGAAGCCGAAGGTCAAAAAAGATGAGAAATTCGCGGTAGTATATGATCTTCGTGAAAAGGATGAGTTTTCTCCCGTCACCTATTCAAATCCCCTGCAAAAGCGCTGAGAGTCATCTTTGAAATACTTTTGGCTCAGCAAAATCGTAAATCTCTTCCTTTAGCCAGGCTATCGCTTCATCCACCCAATGGGAAGAGCGGGGATTGTTTTTATTCTCTACCTGAATGACTGAAGAATCTCCCGTCGAAAAGCCGTGAGGTCCCCATGAATATACATGGATCTCAAAGCCCACACCGTTCTTTTCAAGTGCGTCAGCAAGCTTTATCGTGCTCTCCACCGGAACTGTCTCATCCGTCCTGTTTCCGAAAATGAAGCAGGGCGGCATTTTTTCGTCTATCAGCTCTATCAAAGAGGGAGCCAAACTGGACCATTTTCTCACGTTTTCTTCCGAGGCAACGGGATAGCCGAGTATCGCGCATTTGGGCTTGTATTTTGATATCGCGGCAGCGCAACCTGCAAGATGCGCTCCGGCAGAAAAGCCGCAAAGTGCGAAGTTTTTGATGTCAAGGTCCCATTCGTCTTCGTGCTCTTTTATATATCCTGCTGCCCTCTCGTAATCGTCGAGAGGCTTCGGCCACACAGCATCCTCATTCACCCCGTAATTCAAAATAAAGCATGAAAAGCCTGCTGCCAGGAATCTGAAGGCCACCGGATCCCCTTCCCTCGGAGACACATGATTGTATCCGCCTCCCGGAATGATAAAGACAAACGGTCTCTTTTCTATATTGGGAAACTTCCCTCCGACAGGAAGGATATACGCATCCATCCAGATATCTTTTGCTTCATCAAAAACAATATGCTCACTTCTCATTTCAAAAGCCCCCTTATTCGTGTATACTGTTTTCGCCATAAATTATAATTATAAAAGGGGGAAAAAGGAATATGCGTTACGGACATTTTGATGATGAAGCTTATGAGTATGTCGTGGACCGTCCCGACACTCCGACCTCGTGGTCGAACTATCTCGGCACCACCCGATACGGCGCCATAATCACAAACAATGCGGGCGGCTACGGCTTCTACCGCTCCGGTGCGACGGGGCGCTTCATGAGGCTTAGATTCAACTCGATACCCATGGATCAGCCTGGGCGTTATTTTTATCTTCGGGATAATGATTCGAAGGATTACTGGAGTGCGTCCTGGCAGCCTGTTGGAAAACCGCTCGATTCCTACAAAAGTACATGCCGGCACGGAACAGCCTATACCGTGATCTCATCGGATTATTCGGGTATACATACAGACGCCACATATTTTGTACCGCTTGACAGCACCTTCGAGTATTGGCGGCTTGATGTGAGAAACGATTCCGACAGGGAAAGAAAGCTCTCCGCCTTCTCCTACTGTGAATTTTCAAGCCAGTGGAATACCACCCAGGATCTTGTGAACCTGCAGTATTCGTTGTTCATAGTGCAGGGAAAGAAGGAAGACAAAAACCTCCTCTCCTACTGCATCTCCGAGAACATCTGCAATCAGAACCCTGACGCGGAGCCCGGCGGAGATTCGGGAGTAATGGTCGAGTGGATGGGGCTCTCGGGTGATGTTACGATGTCTCATTTTGACACCTCGCGCGAAGCCTTCATCGGAACCTATGGCTCTTACAAGGAACCGAGAGCCGTCATTGAAGGAAAGTGTTCTGATTCGGAAGCCTTCGGAGATTCGGCCTGCGGAAGCGTACAGGGTGACTTCACTCTCGCTCCCGGGGAGACAAAGACTCTCCTCGTGCTCCTCGGAATAGGAGCCGGAAATACGGTCGGAAAAAAGACTATGGCAGAATTCGGTTCAATAGAGCGTGAAGAGCTTGAGCTTACGAAATTGAAGGATCACTGGCACGGCCTTCTAAGAAGCTTCAAGGCAAAGACTCCCGATCAAAATGTCGATCATACCGCAAATGTCTGGGGACTCTACAACAATCTCATTACCTTCTCATGGTCACGCGCTGCTTCCCTTGTATACAACGGAGAGCGTGACGGGCTTGGCTTCAGGGATTCGGTGCAGGATACCCTCGGCGTAAATGCTGCGATCCCCGCGATCTCAAAGGAAAGGCTGATCACAATGCTGACGGGACAGGTCAGCACGGGCGGTGCCATGCCGCTCATCAAACTCGGTCATAACCCCGGCCACATGGAGCCCCCGAAGAAGGAGGAATACCGCTCCGATGACTGTCTCTGGTTTTTCAATGCGATCCCTGCTTATGTCGCGGAAACCGGAGACAAGGACTTCTTCAATGAGACCGTCCCCTACTCTGACAAGGGAGAGGATACGGTATTCATGCACTTGAAGCGCGCTCTCCTCTTCAATATCGAGCGTGAAGGAAAGGATTCACTCCCCGCCGGGCTTTCAGCCGACTGGAACGACTGTCTGAAGACAGGCTATGAAGGCGAGAGCATCATGGTCACCTTCCAGCTCTATGGGGCGCTGCAAACTTATGGTGTGATCGCAGATCTTCTTCATGATGAAAAGGAAAAGGCCTTTGCCGAGGCTGAAAGGAAAAAGCTCTATGACGCCATCCAAAAGACCGCATGGGACGGAAAATGGTGGCTCTGGGCGATCTCCGAAGACGGAACGAGGTTCGGCTCTGACGCGCTTGATGAAGGAAAGATCTATCTCAACTCTCAGGTCTGGGCGGTAATGTCCGGCGCATGTACTCCCGAGCAGGAAAAGAGCTGCCTTGACAGCACCTATGATATGCTCTTTACAAAATACGGTCTGAAACTCTGTGCGCCCGGCTTTAAGAAGACGAAGCGCGAGGTCATGGACGCTGTCGTATATCCCGCAGGGATCAAGGAAAACGCCGGTATATTCAATCATACCCAGGGCTGGGGCGTGATGGCGGAGGTCGTCGCGGGAAACGGGGACAGGGCCTATGAATATATGAAGGCTGCCCTTCCCGCCACCTACAATGACTGTGCAGAGATTAGGCAGTCAGAGCCCTATGTACAGGGGCAGACCACCTATTCGGATGAATCCCCCCGTCCCGGAAACTGCCGCACCAGCTGGCTCTCCGGCGCCGTTGCCTGGACCTATTATTCTCTTACACAATATGTCCTCGGTATCAGACCGCAGTATGACGGCATGCTGATAGACCCCTGCATCCCGACTGACTGGGACGGCTTTACGGTTGAGCGTATCTTCAGGAACAAAAAATTGAATATCAAAGTCGAGAACCCCTCACATGTATCAAAGGGTATCGTAAAGCTTACCTTAAACGGGAAAGAGCTTGAAACACCTGTACTTCCTGTGTCAGATCTCCTTGAAGAAAATGAGGTCACGGCCGTCATGGGAAGCGGAAATGATGTAATGAAAGCTCCTTTTGAAAGATTATGAATAAATGATCTCAACTTAAGTTTCATTTAAGGAAGGGGCGATATATTACTTTCAGAACAAAGGAACCACCTCTGAAAGGAATATATTATGAAAAGCGATATCTTCACCTTCAAAAGAGTTGAAATGAAATATATGCTCGACAGCGCGAAAAAAGCAGCCTTCATAGAAGCCCTCGGCGATAGGCTTGTCCCCGATGATTATCCTGAGTCGGACATCATGAATATCTACTACGACACACCGGATTATCATCTTGCAAGAAAGTCCCTCGAGCGCCCCATCTACAAGGAGAAGCTTCGCCTTCGCACCTACGGCGTTCCAAACGAAAATACTCCCGCCTTTCTTGAGATCAAGAAAAAGTTCAAGGGCATTGTTTACAAAAGACGTATCTCTCTCTCCTATGGTGAAGCGACTCAGTCGATGAACGAAGGGTCACCACTTAAAAAGGACGGCCAGATAGTAAGGGAAATAGAAGCTTTCAGGAATCATTACGGAAATCTTTCAAAAAAGACCGTAGTCTCCTATCACAGGACCTCCTACTATCTCAAGGACGACCCTTCGTTCAGGATCACCTTTGACAGTGACATCATGTACAGAAATTCGTACACCGACCTTTCAGCCGGGATCTTCGGAAAGAAACTCCTTTCCGACGATATGTCCATAATGGAGATAAAGGTCGGCGGCGCAATGCCTCTTTCAATAGCTCATACTCTCTCCTCCTTAAATATAATGAAGGGGCGCTTCTCAAAGTACGGAAGCGCCTACGAAAGTGAGAATCTTTGCACATACCCGGGCTTTGCAACAGCAAGAGCATTGACTCCGGCATTCATATGATGTATCTTTTCCTCCGGAACAAAAATCCGGAGGATTTTTTTATGGACGAAAACACAAAAATAATAGAACTGAAAAAGACCATTCTTTCAGACAATGATTCGGACGCAGAGGATCTTCGCGCCTTTCTTCGCGAAAAAAAGATATTCTATATCAACCTCATGTCATCGCCGGGCTCCGGAAAGACCACAACTCTTCTTTCCCTGATCCCCGTACTTACGGAAAAGTACAAAAGAAAAGTATTTGTAATGGAAGCTGATATCGATTCCGATGTGGATATGAAGACCATTCTTTCTTCAGGAACCCATGCAGTACAGCTTCATACGGGCGGGATGTGCCATCTTGACGCTGAAATGAGCCGTCAGGGACTTCTCGCGCTCACAAAAAACGAAGACTATGATGAGCTTTTTGGCAGCATCGTCTTTCTTGAAAATGTAGGAAACCTTGTCTGCCCTGCGGAATTTGACACGGGCGCACATCTCGATCTTGTGATCCTCTCCGTTCCCGAGGGAGACGACAAGCCGCTCAAATACCCTCTTGTATTTGAAAAAACAGATGCGGTACTCATAAACAAGATCGATGCCGAAAGCGCCTTTGATTTTTCCCGCGAAAGAGTTCTCGAAAATATCAGGAAAAGAAACGAAAAGGAAGAAGTCTTTTTCATATCGGCAAAGACGGGTGAAGGAATAGAAAAAGCTGCACAGTTCATCTCAAAGGAAGCCGGAAAAGTGCTTGATCAGTGAAGAAAAGGCCGGGCGAAATGCCCGGTCTTTTTTATTATACTGAAAAACTTGAGCCGCCGATAAACTCCCTTATAAGGGAGTTCCTCGGGATATCCTCCGTAGGAATAGGAAGAAAATAATCCAGAAGCTTCTTCAAGCGCTTTGCTTCCATGTACTCCTCACAGTCCCTTGGTACCGAAAAGAGCTCAGGCATGGCATATATCCTCATGACTGCCATTTCATAGATCAACGCTGAATTGAAAAATGCATCCGCGCTGTCCTGGAAGGGAAAGATATTTTTTTCCTCTCCCCTTCGGACCGAATCCCACATTGCTATGGTATCCTTTGCGCAGGTCCCGCGGGTACGCGCGTCCCGGACTATTCGGCGTATCAGCCGCCCGTCTGCGGTCGAAAGGGGATTGTGCTCATCTATCGCAAGCTGAGTCAGTGCTGAAATATATATCCTGTACTTTGACTCCCGGGGAAGCGAATATGAAAGCTTGTCATTAAGACCATGTATACCCTCTATCACAAGCACGTCACCCTTCGAAAGTTTCATGCTGCGGCCCTTGTACTCTCTCCTTCCCGTCTTGAAATTGAAGGTAGGAAGTTTGACCTCATCTCCTCTCAGAAGGAGTGACATATCGAAATTGAAAAGTTCCACGTCAAGGCACTCAAGGGCTTCAAAATCAATCTCTCCATATTCATCCACCGGCATAATGTCGTGGTCATTATAATAATCATCGAGAGGGAAGGGATGAGGTGTAAGCCCCAATGCCCGAAGCTGCACCGAAAGCCTGTGGGAGAATGTGGTCTTCCCGGAGGAGGAAGGTCCGGCTATCATTACAAAACGCCTGTCCTTCTCCTTTGCTATGTCGCGGGCCAGAGAACCAATCTTCTCCTCCATCAGGGCTTCCTGCATGGCAATGATCTCCTGTGTCCTTCCTGCAACTATCGCATCATTTAAGGCGCCCACAGTTCTGATCTTTAGGAGGCTGCTCCAGTCTGCCGACTGCCGAAGCACGGTATAGAGCTTTTCATAGGGTGAAAATTCGGGAACGTTGTCCGGTTCCTTTTTCGGATAAAGGAGCACAAAGCCGTCTTTGTATTTTTCGAGGCGGAAATATTTGAGCAATCCGGTACGCGGCACCATATAACCGTAAAAATAATCCTTCGTATCTGAAAGCTCATAAATGTTCGTGATCGAGCTGTTTCGATAATTAAGAAGCGATTCCTTTGAAAGCATTCCGTGATCCTTGAAGATCGCCCGTGCAATTCTTGTCGGAACAGGTTTTTTCTCAATCTTTAAGTCTTCTTCGACTATCAGACGCATCTGATCCGAAAGCTTCGAAAGGAAATCCTCCGTTATCTCAAAATCCCCGTCTGACATGCAAAAATAACCATTTCCAAGAGAAAACATGACATAGATATCAGGTATCTTTGAAAGGTCTTCTCCGGTATTCCCCGTATCAGCACCAAATTCCCCTTTTTTTACAAGGTCATCCAGGGCCTTTTGCATAAGAAAGATAAGACTCCTTCTGTATGCAAGCCTGCCGTCCTTGTCACGTCCTGTAAGGAAGCGGATCTCACAGTCATCTGTCACCGGCTCAAAAAGTTCTGTCAGTCTGTTTCCCACGATGGCTATGAGGACATCATTCTCCTTGTCCCCATACTTGTCCGCAAGGTCGGAAAGCAGAGTCCCCTTCTCTGCCTTTACTTCCCTGCCATCTATCTTCAGGTTCAGAATCTCATTTCCTGTCATAGCATGATCCCCCATTCCTCACAGCTCGTGATAAGGCAGCTTATCAGGAGCTGTGACTATTTCAAGCGAACCCGTATTTCCCTTCAGGAAGAGAGATACATATTCGACAAAAAAGCGCTCCATTCCATAATGCCCGGCATCTATCACCCCTATGCCCTTTTCCACCGCATCAAGCCCGCTGTGATGATCGATGTCACCTGTTATATATACATCCGCTCCCTGGGCTATGGCTTTGTCTATATCGCTCTTCCCGGAGCCCGGAAGGAAGGATACGATCCGAACCTTCATCGAAAGGTCGCCGAAAACCCTTATAGTTCCAAGTGAAAGCGCATCCTTTACCATCAGGGAAAAGCCCTCAAGCGTCATCTCATCGGGCAGATGACAGGTCATACCGATGCCCTTTTCGGGATCATCCTTTGAGGTAAGAAGGACAATTCCTTCAGGTAGAGAAAGTTTTTTCCTTACTATCCCGCTCATAAGTGCAGCATCAAAATTTGTATGCATGCAAAAGAACGCGATATTATTTTTGATCAAATTCATCACCCGACGTCCTACAAAGTTGCTGTCGGTGACATCCTTCACACTTTTGAAAATGAGCGGGTGATGGGTGATCAGCATATCGGCTTCATGCCTTATCGCATCTTCTATGACGGGTGTTGTAGCATCAAGCGCTATATAGACCTTTTTCACATCAGAAGAAGAATCTCCGACCAAAAGTCCCGTATTGTCCCAATCCTCGGCAAGAGACTTCGGGCATTCGTTTTCAAGAAGCTTTACTATTTCAGATACTTTCATTCAAGACCTCCAAAATGAGTCCTTATCAGAATATAATTCTTCTCTCTTTCAATGAGTTCCCTCTCTTCATCAATTTCAAAGCCCTTTTCAAGAAGAAAGGAAAGCAGTTTTTCGGGGTGCCTTTGCGGACCAAGAACAAGAACCTGTGCGCTTTTTGCCTTCTGAAGAGACGCATCTATGATGTCCCTGATATTTTCTCCTCCCATACCTGTGATCACAATGACATCATCACAGGAAACATCTACGCAGGAAAGACCGTCTGAGAGCAGGCATTCGATCATACCGGAAAGTCCTTCCTTTTTGACATTTGCTTTTGCTCTTTCAAGCGGTCCTTTTTCTATATCACAGGCCATCCCCTTGTTTGCCTTTTTTGAGGTCACGACCGATATCGGCACCTTCGCGTGATCTGTTCCGATATCGATCAAAGTATCACAGGAAGGAACCATATCGCATATCTCTTTCAGCCTTTTTGAAAGCCTCATTCAAGATAATCCTTAAGCTTCCTGCTCCTTGACGGGTGGCGGAGCTTCCGAAGAGCCTTTGCCTCGATCTGCCTTATTCTTTCTCTTGTGACATTGAATTCCTTCCCGACCTCCTCAAGGGTGCGGCTCCTTCCGTCTTCAAGTCCGAAACGAAGGATGAGAACCTTCTGTTCTCTTTCGGTAAGAGTTGAAAGCACTTCTGAGAGCTGTTCCTTCAAAAGTGTAAAGGTGGCTGCGTCCGCAGGTACGGGAACATTCTCATCCTGGATGAAATCGCCGAGATGCGAATCCTCTTCCTCGCCGATCGGAGTTTCCAGAGAGACGGGCTCCTGGGATATCTTTATTATCTCTCTTACCCGCTCTACAGGAAGTTCCATCTTCTCAGCTATCTCATCGGGGGTAGGCTCTCTCCCAAGCTCCTGAAGGAGCTGACGGGATACCCTTATAAATTTGTTGATGGTCTCAACCATATGGACGGGTATCCTGATGGTACGTGCCTGGTCAGCTATGGCGCGGGTTATAGCCTGACGTATCCACCAGGTGGCGTAGGTCGAGAACTTGTAGCCCTTTGTATAATCGAATTTTTCAACAGCCTTGATGAGACCGAGGTTACCCTCCTGTATGAGATCAAGGAAGAGCATACCACGCCCCACATAACGCTTTGCGATGGAGACCACGAGACGAAGGTTTGCTTCACAAAGCTTCTGTTTTGCCCTTTCTCCCTCAGGGCCACCATTTTCCATCTTCTGAGCCAGTTCGACTTCCTCATCCGCAGTCAGGAGGGGCACCTTTCCTATCTCTTTCAGGTACATCCTTACGGGATCCTCGACGGATACATTCTCGGGAACTGAGAGGTCTATCTTCTCCGGCTCTATGTCATCATCGGTCTCCGCCATGATGATGTCGTCATCAATATCATCATCGGTCCGAAGTACATCGATCTTTGACCTCTCAAGGAAGGTCACTATCTTTGTGAACATCTCCGGATTCAGCTTTGTATCGGCGAAGAAGTCCACTACCTCCTGATATTCAAGAACGTTGTTCCTCTTGTGTGCGAGAGAAAGAAGGTCTGAAAGCTTCTTTTCAAAATGGACTACCTTTTCATCTCCGACTTCTTCCGTCTTTTCTCCCTTTTGATCGGCTGTTTTTTCGGGAGTCTTTTTCTGATCGGCATTCTTAATCAATGCCTTCTTTTCAGAGCTCTTCTTTACGGTCTCCTCCTCAGCCTTTTTTGCGGGAGCTTTCTTTGCGGGAGCCTTCTCCTCTTTCTTTACAGGAGCTTTCCCCGCTTTTTTCGCGGGAGCCTTTTTCAAAGACTCCTTCTTTACTTCCTTCTCCTCATCAAGCTTTGCTTCTTTTTTTGCAGCCATTCTCTCACCTCTTTTAAATGACAAACTCCGTTCTTTGTATGTCGGAAAGCTTCCTTCTTTCATCCATAAGGGCGTTGTAAACATTTTCTGCGGAGTCACCGCCGTCCCCGGAAAGCAAGGCCATCCTTTCCTTTTTTATGCGAAGGAGTGCCTCTTTAAAGGCTTTCCCCCTCGCTTCACTGCTGTCATAATCCTCATCTGTAAAAGAAAATATCCTTCCAACCTCCTGCTGCCCCTTTTCATCAGGAAAGAGGCTGATCAGGCGGGCGGGATTTATCTCTCTTCCCGCCAGAATTTCATTTTTAAGAACTACATAAATATCCCTGTAGACACCGGGAAGATCCTCCTCTGCTATGTACAAAGATGACCTTTCAAGCATTCCGGGAACAGAGCAGAGATAATGAAGGAACATCCTGTATGTCTCTGCCATCCCCTTTGATATCCGCTCTTTTTGAAGTCCGGATCCTGTTTTGGAACTATTATCTTCGTTTAAAGAAATAATGTTTTCGGTGTCAGGCGGAATGATCTTTCTCACCGGTTTCCTTGAAAGCACCTCTGACTCCTTTATAAGCAGATTCTTGAGATCTCTCTCCGAAACATTGTATTTTTCTGCCACGGCTGAAAGATAAGCTCCCCTTTCAACTCCGGCTGAAAGCGTAAGCAGCATCCTTGCGACCTCTGAGAAGAAGCGCGTCTTCTCCCCGGGATCACGCAGATCATATCTTTCCGAAGCCTTCCGCACAGTAAAGAGAAAGCCATTCTCAGCCTCCTCTATACGCTTTTCAAATTCCTCTGCCGAAAGAGCCTTGATGAATTCATCAGGATCCTTGTAGGGTGAGAGGTTTATTACAAAGCAGTCAATATTAAATGCCCTGATCATCGGAACTGCCCGAACTGCCGCATTTGACCCTGCCTCATCGGAATCATAGCTGATATAGACCTTCTTGCCAAATCTCTTCATCAGGCTGCAATGCCCTTCTGTGAGAGCTGTGCCAAGGGAAGCGATCGCATTATCAAAGCCTGCCTGGTGGAGCGCTATGACATCCATATAGCCCTCGCAGAGAATGAAATAATCCCTCTTTGTCCTCCTTGCGATAAAAAGACCGTACATATTCCGGCTTTTAAGAAAGATCTCACTTTCGGGGGAATTCACATATTTCGGCTTTCCGTCCCCCATCACTCTTCCGCCAAAGCCTATCACCTTTCCGTTCAGGTCCTGAATGGGGAACATCGCCCGGTTCCAGAAAAGATCATGAATACCCGTTTCCTCCTTGAAGGAAATGATCCCGCTCTTTATCAAAAGCTCATCAGAAAAGCCCTTTCCCTTCAGATATTTGTAGAGATCGTCCCTGTATTTCCTGCTGTAGCCGAGGCCAAAGTTCTTCATGGTCTCATCGGAAAGTCCTCTGTCAGCAAAATATGAATAAGCATCCTTGCCTTCATCTGACCGAAGCGCATGATAAAAATAAATTGCCGCTTCCTTGTCTATACGCAGAAGCTGCTCCCTTGTTGATCTCTTCCTTCTCTCCTCCTCGGATTCCTCGCCCTCAGGAATAATGATCCCGACCCTCTCGGCAAGCACCCTGACAGACTCCGGAAATGTCATATTCTCATATTTCATGAGAAAAGTGAATACATTTCCGCTGGCATGACAGCCAAAGCAGTAAAACATCTGCCTTGACGGGCTCACTGAAAAGGAGGGCGTCTTCTCATTGTGAAAGGGACACAGCCCCATCAGTGTGCTGCCCTTCTTCTGGAGATGAATATAGCTCCCTATCACATCCTCTATGGGATTATTCTCACGGACGCTTTCGATTGTCTCATCAGGGATCAATGCCATCAGTCAAGCTCTGCCTTCCAGGACTGAGGGATGAAATACTCCGTAAACTTCTGCGTCGCGAAATCGTCAGTCATCCCTGATATATAATCGCATACGATCCTGTCCTTCTGCTCATTTAATGCTTCACCTATCAAACGAAACTTCTGCGGCACAGCATCATAATGTCCCATGTAATAAAGAAAGAGCTCCTTTATCATCCGCTTTGCCTTTACTTCCTCACTCTTTGCGGTGGGATTCCTGTAGACACTTGAAAAAAGAAATTCCCGAAGATGAAGCATTGCATCCATGCGTTCCTTTGACATTTTGATCACGGGAGAATCAGCACTTTCAGTGATCACATCATGGATCAGTGTATTCAGTCGCTTTTTCACAGTCGTTCCGAGAACCTCCCTTATATCCTCGGGGATGTCCTCCTCTGAAATAATATGAGCCCTTATAGCATCATCCACATCTGCATTCACATAAGCTATCTTGTCGGCAAGCCTCACCACCTGGCCTTCGAGAGTGCATGGGTTACCTTCGGTCTGATGGTTTCTGATCCCGTCTATGACTTCGTAGGTAAGGTTCAAGCCTTCTCCGTCCTTCTCAAGCTTTTCAACTATCCTGACTGACTGCTCTGAATGGATGAAACCTCCTCTGCAGAGCTCATTCAAAACCCCCTCCCCGCAATGTCCGAAGGGAGTATGACCAAGATCATGCCCGAGAGCTATTGCCTCTGTAAGATCTTCATTTAAGCGGAGAGCCTTTGCTATGGTCCTGGCATTCTGGGAAACCTCAAGGGTGTGGGAAAGCCTGGTCCTGTAATGATCTCCTTTGGGTGAGAGAAAGACCTGTGTCTTGTTCTTAAGCCTCCGAAAAGCCTTTGAATGAAGTATCCTGTCCCTGTCCCTCTGAAAGACAGGTCTGATATCGCACTGGGGCTCTATGCGCGCCCTGCCCTTTGAATCCTTTGAATGGGCTGCATAGGGCGAAAGATATTCATCCTCTATGGTCTCTGTCATCTCTCTGATCGTAATTTTTTCTACACCCATTTTTTAACTGTTCCCTTTCATTGCTTTTTTCTCAGTCAGTCCGTCATCGGGAAGCCCGATCTGAAAATTAACTCCGTTTTTGATGAGATTTGGATTGTAAAACGGATCCTTTTCCCGAAATGACGGATGCTTTTCATAGAGTTTTTCGAGTTCCTTTTCTCTGCGTGCCTCTTTCTCCGGTGCCTCATCCGTCCCTCGCGAAAGCGACTCATAGTGAAGGAAGACGGCATCCGTGCGAAGAACATTGTAATAACCCTTTTCAAAGAGAGAAAAACAAAGATCGACATCATTATATGCTACCGGAAGAGCCTCATCAAAGCCCCCGGCAGTTTCAAATTTCTCTTTCGAAACCATCAGACAGGCACCCGTGACCGCCAGGAAATTGTAATCCACCCTGTTCCTGTCAAAGTAATGATGGACCTCGTCGCTCTGTCCTATAAGGGCGTGGGAGGGTCCTATAGAAAGGTTTATGATCCCGCAATGCTGGATCCCTTTTGAATCAGGATAGAGAAGCTTCGCCCCGACAGCCCCGGCATGGGGCAAAAGAGCCTGTCCCATCATCCTTTGAAGCGTCCCCTTTTGAAGAAGCTTCGTATCATCATTCAAAAATAATAATAAATCGCCCTTTGCCGCTTTAGCTCCTTCGTTGCACATCTTTGAAAAGTTGAAATCATAGCGGTCATAAATATATTTTATATCCTTTTCCTTTGAAAAGCCTTCTATCTCCTGCCGTACCTCGTCATCGCTCCCGTTATCCACTATGATGATCTCAAAATTTTTGAGTTCCTCATTTTGAAGGGACTCTATGCAGCTTCGCAGAACGGAAGGATTGTTTTTTGAAGGGATAATGATCGAAAGAAAAGCTTCCTTTGGAACATCATATACCACCCTGACCTGGTAGGTTTCGGGAGAAAAATAAGCCTTTCCCTTTATCCCGCGCCTTTTGAGCGCCTCTTCCTTCAATTTTTTTGCACGGTCAAAGACATACTGTTTTGCATTTGGATCCTTTGCGGTCGAACCCCTTGTAGCCCTCCAGTGATAGAGCACCTTTGGAACATGTCCTATCCGCGCGTTTTCTGTTTTTTCAGTAAGCCGCATGAAAAGGTCATAGTCCTGCGCTCCGTCAAATTCAGAGCGAAGTCCTCCGGTCTCATTCAAAAGACTCCTTCTTACCGCTGAAAAGTGGTTTGTATACATGAGCGACATGAAGGTGTCAGGCGACCAGTCGGGCTTAAAGAAAGGCTCATATCGTCTTTTTGAATCTTCGGAAAGCTTATCCTCATCGGAATAGAGAATATCAGTATCGGGATGATCCGAAAGATAGTCAAAGAATTCCATGAGGGCATGGGGTGAAAGCACATCATCACAGTCCATGAAACAGACGAAATCGCCCTTTGAATTTTTTATCGCATCATTCGTGGCCTTTGATATCCCGCCATTTTCCTCCCTGAAGACGAGCTTTACCCGTTTGTCGTCTTTATAGCCTGACAGCGCTCTTTTTACTGCCGGATCAGTCGAGCAGTCATCCGACAGTATCAGCTCAAAGCTTTGATAATCTTGAGAAAGAACGGAATTTATGCACTCTCTTAATTCATTTATTCTGCAATTGTATACAGGTACGCAGACTGAAAAGAGAATTGATCCCTCCTTCTCTCTCTCGTCCCAGAGAAGAGGCTCTACCTCCTTCATGTATCTCCTGTACTCAAGAAACCTTCCGTAGAGCTTTCTGTGAAGATACTGCTTCACCACAGGAACAAAACCATAGCGCCTGACCTTTTCAAGACGCCTCTTTACTTTTGCCGAAAAATCAGACATAAATCATTTCCTTTGCCTCAGGGCATGAGCGAATAATCATTGATATTCAGATTGAGATAAGGATTATAATAAGGATCCCCCTTCAAAAGCTCCTTTTCCCAGCGCGCCTTAAAAAAATCTATCTCGCTGTTGAAGCGCTTCACCTTTTTGGGAGTATCCTCGACCCCTCTCGACTTTGACTCATAGTGAAAGAAGGTGGCAAATGGATAATAGATAATGAGCTTTTCCTCTTTCCTCAGTTTCATGCAAAGGTCAACATCATTGAAAGCGACCGCAAGTTCCTCCGTAAAGCCGGAAATCTCTTCAAAATCAGACCTTTTCATGAGAAGGCATGCGGCTGTAACGGCTGAAAGCTCCTGCACAACGCATATCCTGTTCATGTATCCGGGATCATCTTTTTTGGCTCCCGAGAAAGCATTTGCGGCTACTCCGCCGACTCCGAGGGTGACTCCGGCGTGCTGTATGGTTCCATCCTCGTAATAAAGCCTTGCACCCACGGCTCCGACATTTGGAAGATGTGCTATTGCAAGCATATTTTTTATGCTGTCAGGATCTATCATCTCCGTATCATTGTTCAAAAGCAAAAGAAACTCGCCCTTTGCCTTTGAAACACCGAAATTGTTGATCCTTGAGTAATTAAAGCCTCCCTCGTATCGAAGCACTCTGATCGATTCGTTTTCCCTTGAAAGCTTCTCATAGTAAGAAAAAGTCTCCGGAAGAGAACTGTTGTTTTCAACTATGATGATCTCAAGTTTTTTGTAGGTTGATCTTTCAAGGCTTTTTAAGCACTTTTCAAGTTCATCCGTGTGATCCTTGTTGGGGATGATCACGGAGACGAGAGGCTCATCACTGTTTTTGATGCAAAGCAAAAAGGTACCCTTTGCTTCGCCCAATTCAACCTCTGCATCGATGCCGATCCTTTTGAAATGTGCCGATACCGCTCTCCTTCCGCCTTCAAAGCTCACTGTCCGGTCACCGGAAAAAGTGCTGTGGTAGTAAACACCGGGGAAGTGAAATGCTCTGCCCTTTTCAAGGAGCCTGAGCTTTAAGTCGAGAAGCGCTGCCTCGGGGTCGTTGGAAAAAGCTTCATCAAGCCCGCCAGCTTCAATGAAGGCGCTTTTCTTTACAGCGAAGCCCCTTCCTATATAGTCAAAGGAACAAAGATAATATATCGACTCATCGGGCTTTAATGAGGGCTCATAGAATTTTTTGTCTTCCCCGATCCTGTCGCAGTCCGTGTATATCAGCACTGCATCGGGAGCTTCTTTTGCCGCAGTCCTTATTGCAGCAGAAAAGATTTTCTCTGAAAAGTCAGTCTCCTGGAAAGAGACATAATCAGACTTTGAGTCATATGCTCTTTCATTTGCATTTTTAAGCCATTCTGTGTTTTGGGGTTCGATCTTTATGAACTCAAGTTGTATATCGCCGGAATTTTTTGAAAGCGCTTCAGCCACCTTCTTTTTCATGACGGGGAAGTACTTTTTTGTCCACTCATCATAGCTTCCCAAAAAAGATTTCGGTTCTTCCTTCGTACCGAATATTCGTCGTTTTATCTTTCGTAAAAGATCCATACAAACCTCCGCGGCAACAAGTTATTTTACCACATCGAGAAGCTCTATATAATTTTTTTTTGAAAAGAAGGGAGGATGTTAAAATACACTTACAAAAGTATGTTGGAACTATTATCTGTTCATTTTAATGAAAAAATGTTATAGTAGGCGGAAATTAGTTTTAGACTCTATGGAGGCAAGACCTATGGTTATCAGAAAGAGCGCAGAGGATTATCTTGAAGCAATGCTGATGCTGAAAGAAGAGAAGGGCTACATCAGATCAGTAGATATCGCAGACCGGCTGAACGTGGCGCGTCCGTCGGTAAGCTACAGTGTGAAGAATCTCCGTGAAAACGGTTATCTTTCAATGGACAAATCCGGCTTCATCACCCTTTCCGAAAGCGGAGCGGCTATAGCCGAGAAGATCTACACCCGCCACAAGGTGCTTACGAAATTCTTCGTCTCGCTCGGTGTAAATGAGGAGATCGCAAAGGAGGACGCCTGCAAGGTAGAGCACGACCTTTCGGACGAGACCTTTGATGCCCTGTTAAAGCATGTCGGCGAGGGGGACTGAAGCGTCCTCATTCCTTGAGATGCTCAGCCCCCGCAAGAATAATGGATCTCACATGCTCGTCATCAAGCGAATAGAATACCTGCTTTCCATCCCGTCTTGAGCGAACGAGACGGTTTGTTTTAAGGAAACGCAGCTGGTGCGAGACAGCGGACTGGTTCATGGAAAGGCTCTCTGCTATATCTGCGACACATAGTTCTTTTTCAAACAGGGCATAGAGTATCCTTATTCTTGTGGAATCTCCGAATATCTTGAAAACTTCGGCAAGGTCATAAAGATCTTCTTCATCAAGCTTCATTGCACACCTCTCTCACAGCCTTTTTACGACGAGCGCCCTTATTGCATTAAGGACCGCTATTATCATAACCCCGACATCCGCAAATATCGCGATCCACATGTTCGCTATCCCGAGAGCCCCAAGCATGAGACACACAAACTTCACTCCGATAGCGAACCAGATATTTTCATAAACTATCCTCATGCACTTCTTTGAGATGCGGATCGCCTTGCTGATCTTCATGGGATCATCATCCATCAAAACTATGTCGCTGGCCTCTATCGCGGCATCGCTCCCGAGAGCCCCCATCGCGATCCCGATATCGGCGCGTCCGAGTACCGGCGCATCATTTATCCCGTCACCTACAAAGACGACTATATCTTTTTCGTTTTCTTTTTCAGAAAGAAGCCTCTCAACAGCCTCTACCTTTTCGTTTGGAAGAAGCTCGGAATATACTTCATCAATATCAAGCCTCTTTGCTGTTTCCTCACCTATCCGTTTCAGGTCTCCCGTCAGCATAACAGTCCTTCTTACGCCTGCCGCCTTAAGCGAACGGACTGCTTCATGAGCACTCTCTTTTACAGTATCGGATATCACAAGATGACCGCAGTACTCATTATCAATGGCTATATGGACTATAGTCCCCACACTGTGGCAGTCAATGCATGAAATACCAAGCTTTTCCATAAGGCGCGAGTTTCCTGCAGCGACAAGATGTCCGTCAACAGATGCTTTGATGCCATTCCCTCCGATCTCTTCAACGTCTGAGACTATCGTTTCGTCAATGGATTTTTTGTATGCCCTTCTGATACTTTGGGCGATCGGGTGGCCTGATGCGGATTCTGCATGGGCAGCGAAAAAGAGGAGCTTTTCCTTATCAAGAGTTGAATGATGAAGGTCGTTCACCTCAAAGACGCCTTTGGTCATTGTACCGGTCTTGTCAAAAGCAACAGTACGCGTCTTTGAAAGCGCTTCAAGAAAATTTGAGCCCTTCACAAGAACGCCTTCACGGCTTGCCCCGCCTATCCCGGCAAAAAAACTCAGGGGGATGCTTATCACAAGAGCGCAGGGGCAGCTTATGACAAGAAATGTAAGAGCACGGTAGATCCAGTCGCTCCACCCGGGAAGATTATGAAATGCAATATTGATAAGAGGCGGAAGAATCGCAAGTGCCAAGGCAGAAAGACACACAGCCGGAGTATAGACACGGGCGAACCTTGTGATGAAGGCTTCAGACTTTGACTTTCTTGAGGTCGAGTCTTCAACCAGCTCAAGTATCTTTGAAACGGTGGAGTCCCCGAATTCTTTAGTTGTCCTTATTGAAAGGACACCGGACATATTGATGCATCCGCTTATCACTTCATCATCCTTCTCTGCTGTGCGGGGAACGCTCTCGCCGGTAAGCGCCTTGGTGTCAAGCGTACTCCTGCCTTCTGTCACGATACCGTCTATCGGGATCTTCTCTCCGGGATTTACGATGATGACGGAGCCTATCTCAACATCATCGGGATCAACCTTTTCAAGCTCACCATTATCATTTCTGATATTTGCATAATCAGGTCTTATATCCATCAGAGCGCTGATATTCTTTCTGGACTTTCCGACAGCCACCGACTGAAAGAATTCCCCGATCTGGTAGAAAAGCATCACGGCAACAGCCTCGAGATAGTCTCCGCTATGATTGATGAGAGCTATCACAAAGGCTCCGACGGTTGCTATCGCCATCAGGAAATTCTCGTCAAAGGGCTTCAGATTGATAATACCGTGAACGGCCTTCTTTACGATGTCAAAGCCAATGATGAGATACGGGATGAGATAAAGGAAAAACCGATACAGCCCGTCAATCGGAATGAATTGAAAAATAATGAGAAGGACTGCCGTAATTATAATACGGCAGAGCATGATCTTCTGCTTCTTTGTCATTTTACGGCACCCTTCAGATCAAGGTCAAAGCTTGATCTCGCAGTCAGACTCAACCTTTTTGCAGTTCTTCAAAACTTCCTGCATCACACTGTCTTTGTCTGCCCCATCTTCAAATTCCACCTTCATCTTCAGTGTCATGAAGTTCACCGTGCAGTCCTTCACCCCTTGCGTCTTCTTTGCTGCCTCTTCCATCTTCGCAGCGCAGTTTGCGCAGTCAACCTCAATGTCATAAGTCTTTTTCATGATATCCTCCCTATTGAAACAAAAAGTGTATTACAAACATGTGAACGATTGCTCATATGTTCATAATACACTTCTATTTCGGAATGTCAAGAAAAAGATGGGACCTGCCACTCATATGATGTTCATTGATCGATCGGTGCTGCGCCTGAAAGCCTGTTCAGTTCCAATGCCTTTTCACGGGAATAGCTTTCACCGACACATTGATCCTTCCCGGTCCTCTTTGCCTGATACAGGCAGTCATCCGCCTGCCTTATCATCAGCCGAAGGTCATCCTGATGGCTTGCTGTGCCGTAAACATAACCTGCCGAAAAATGTATGCCAAGTTCATTATCCTCATATTTGATCTCTGCGACCTTTGTCTTGAGTTCTTCCGTCAGTTCCTGAAAGTTCTCTTCCTCTATTTTTGGATACAGCACAATGAATTCGTCGCCGCCGAAGCGGTAGCTGTGCTCACGTCCAAACACATCGCTCATCACATTGCCGATATTCCGAAGAACAAAATCCCCCAGGGCGTGCCCGTGCGAGTCATTTATCCCCTTGAAATCATCAACATCAAGGATCATTGCATGAATATCACCGTCAAGATAATTCTCATAGTCCCTCAACAAAGAAAACCTGTTCCTGACGCCGGTAAGGGTGTCGAAAATGGTCGCGGCTTCAAGCGTCGTATTTTCCTTTCGAAGGTCTTTATTCATTTCCTCGAGCTTTTTCTCGTGCTGATCTTTTACCTTGTGCAGCCGGCCTATAAATAGTACGCTTACGACCACGCCGATCACTATGACAAGCAGCTTTTGAAGATTGACAGAGGTATAAAAAACAAAGCTGTGCTCTTCCGAAAAGAAAAACATGGAATAGATGATCATGATAAGTCCGCTCACTATCCCTGCGCTGTAGCCGTACAAAGACGCAAAGACGATCAGGCCTGCGATCAATATCATATTGGGATTCGGTATCTTAAAAAAATAAACGATCAAAACCAATGCAAACATGACCGCGGCAGCGATGACGCTCCCAAAAATCTTGTTCTTTTGGATATTCTTTTTTGTATTATTTTCAGTATTCATTTTTTATCCAAACATCATACAGCTTTTTGTAAACTTACGGAACTTCATACACCTTTTTCAATCTCTCCTGTGCTCATCCTTCACCATCTTCATCTCGTACATCTTCTTGTCAGCCATCTCGATATATTCATCAAGATCGATCATCCCCTCCTTTACCGGAAGGAGGACCCAGCCATAACTTGCACCGACAACGTATGGATTGTCATGCTCCGCATTATATTTCTTTACTTCCTCCTCGATCATCTCCTCCATATTTTGAAGATCAGCCTCCCCGGGAGACAGCGCAGCAAACAAAAGGAATTCGTCTCCTCCGGTGCGGACGATCCGGGTACCTTTGGGTGCCGACTTTATAAGTATCGATGAGATTGCCGCAAGAGCTTCATCTCCGGCTGCATGGCCGAAGGTATCATTCATATATTTCAGTCCATTCAGATCCGACACACAGACAAAGAGCTCCTTCCCCTTCTCTCTTGCCTCATCAAGAACTATATCAGTGTAATATTTCAGCCCCTTCCTATTGTAGCAGCCGGTCTGCTGGTCAAGCATGTTTTCTTCAAAGAGATCGTCATACTGAGCCTGGAGTTCCTTTAAAAGCGCCCTCTCCTCGCTCAGTGCCCGGATATATCTGGTCATGTCTTCATTAACATCCTCGAGGAGGAAGAGATAATCATTTCCGGATATTTCATCCTCCATCGTAGCATGGCTAAAGATCACTCTTGACCAGTAATAAGAATCGTCCGAGTGCCTTATCCTGCACTCTATTGAGGTATAGACCTTGTTCTTTAATTCATTCGGAAACCAGTTTGGATCTGTAAAGTCAAGAAAAGAAGCCCGATCCTCAGGGTGGATGTTTACAAAGAGTCTCTCACAGATCTTTGAAAAATCCTTGCTATCCCCTGCAATGTGAGATACCTCGGCATTACAGTCAAGGACACTGCACGTCATAGTTTCCTTATCAACCGCGATTATCATCTGGTACATACTGTTGATCGCATTCATGGCAGCATCATTAATCTTCATCTGTCCCCCTTATTCTTCTCCCCGAAAAAAACGGCAGTAACCGGCTCTACGCAGTTACTGCCGTTTTCATCTGATAAGATGCGACTCTTCAACGGCCCTTTCCGGATACGGGAGGATGAAGATCCCATTCGGGAAAACAACTTGCAAAGCCTTCCAGATCCTTTGAAAGAACTACCTTTTCAAATTCCTTAACCTCAGTATTTTCTGAGCCGAAAAGATCCTCAAGTTCATCAAAATCATTCTTGTCTGTATTTACATCCATAGCTATCTCTCCTGATCATGCTACAACCGAATCAATTTTCCGGCCCTCAAAGTCAGCTACTATCACCTTGGCGGAACGCCACTGATCACATATCCGTTGTATCCTGTTTATACCATCACCGATCTTGTAGTCATAGAACTGATTGATCTCCGTGATCTTTTTGTCCATGTTCTTTTTGCAGACAAAGCCATAGATGGCAAGTGCAGCACCGGCAACCAGTGCCATGATGCCCACCACAGGCTGGATGAACATCAAAACAATCCCCACTATAGCGGCCAGCCCGCCAAGTATGTACATTGCCATAGGTTTTGAGACCGTTGCTTTTGTGATATCCCACTGCCTTCTTGTATTCATCTCACGTTCATAATCGGCAACGATCCTCGAAACATCATTCCCATCCTGGGTCTGCGCCTTCCATCCCTCCATCTGTATGGTGATAGCATCGGGAAACTCTTCTTTTTTCTCTTTGATATACGAACCAAATCCATGATTGATGAAACCGCTTAAGAATGAAACAGCGGTCTTTTTCATTGATGGAGTGGTATCCGCCGGTGAAACGATCACATTGGTCATCTGCTCGACAAGATTAAGCGTCTTTTCCCGGCTTTGCTTTTTCTCACGAGTGATCATGTCCCTGGCCTTCTGTTCATCTCCGTTAAATTTCTTGACCAGGTCATAATAATGCTCTTCATCTTTGAGCTTGGCTTCTTTGACATCATAGCGGCCTATGAGCTGCAGAAGCCGCTTGTCGATCTTTTGCTTCAGCGATTCGGGATCAATTTTCACGCTCTGGATGTCATTGAATTTTGTCGTGATCGGTTCAACTGAATTGATCCTTCTTATATACCCGTCGATCCGGTCATACTCCTCAACATTTGTTTTAAGGTCAGGGAACTGACCTGCTACTTCATATGAAAATCCTGAACAATAATCCTTCCAGATCTGATCCTGATTCAGTTCTATATTTGCACTGTTCGCTTTGACTTCATTCATCCATTTGCTTATATAATCAGAACAGATATGTTTCTCGTCATTACCGAATATCCCGTTCACATAAGCATCGATATACATAAGCGTACTTTCGGAAAAATGGCCGGAATCCTGATGTGAAAAATAAACAGAAAGCCATTCATAGCAGGTTGTCTGACGTTCATTTCGCCTGCATATAAGCGCCATGGTAAGAGCAGTTTTGGCTTCATCTCTGCGTACCGCTTCACGTATTGCTCTTTCGGCAAGGTCCTTGTCATTCCCTATCCACGCAGCAACAGCCACAAGGCAGGGTGCAAGCCAATAATCGGGAGTAGACAGCATCAATTCCTCGGAAACACGTGAAATGGTTTCTTTTTTGACCAGAGCAAGATCAGTAGCCTGCAGAACGCCCAGCATAGTCTCTCTTACAACAGAATAATTGCTGAATCTCTGTGCCAGTTCCTGCCGGACTCTGACAAGTTCCGTTGTAGCCTGGTTGATCGCACTGCTTCTGGCCTGATCCTTCCTGAAAACCTCGAATTCAGATCGTAGCTGAGACAAGTTGCTGTTTACCTGCTTTACATCTGACTCAACTCTGCTTATGGTGCCCTGTAACTGATTTGTGACGTTTACCAGTGCGGCTATCTGTCGTTTTGCCTCACCATCAATGCCTATAGTTGCTTCTGCCATTTTCCTCACCTCCTATAAATTGGCATCAACCTTATACTTCTGACATTTTGAATTGTATGCATTCATAAATTTTGCGCTGTATTCACTGTTTCCCATGGCGGAAATAATGTCTCCAATGGGAATAATATAGTGTTCGTAGAAGAATCTGCACTTTGAAGTCAAAAAGAAACTGTTGCTTGCATACGGTGAATCAGGATTGGTCTCTATGGATTTGAGCAGTGCAAAACATGTTTTTGGAATACCGCAATGCATCGCAAGCTCCTTATACATATCAGCAAGAGAAGCTGTAAGATAATCCATTGAAGTACGTTTTGAGATAAAGTAAGGACATACTGTATCCAGAACATCCGTAAGTTCAGGCAGCGATTCTTCTGACTGCATATTTTTTGCCAGAAGTTCAATCACCTGTCCCTCGTATTCGACAAGTCTGTACGCAGATGCCTTTATAAGCTTGATCATTTCCCTGACTTCATCGTATTCAAGAGATACATTATTTACCTGTACAAAGAAATCATGAATCCTCTCATTATGTTTGTCCACGAATTCATCACAAAAGGCCATAACGAATAACGCAGGAACATTGTCCATTGCAATATTCAGGACTTCTCTTGAAAAATGTCTGGCGTCTTCATACTTTCCGTTCAAAAAGAACTGGATCATGTTCTGACGGCTTAATACGACCTTGCCGTTAGCGTTCAGCGTTGCTCTTTCATAAAAGGTCTCTTTGCCGCACTGGTTGCAGACAAGTTTCCTCAATTGTGGGATGAAAGTAACATTACTGCTCCCGCACCCGGAGCATAACAAACCACCGGAATCCATTCTTGCTCCTATCTAACCGTCGTAAGCTTTGCAGATCTGACATTCCAGGTGCTTTCAGCCTCGGAGATCTTATTTATTATCAATTCATCGGGCTGTTTGTTGCGGATAAGATCTTCTATCTCTTTCAGCTGATTGAAGAAAAGATATTCTTCATTTTGTGTTCCTGCCTGAGAAAGATTGTCACTGTAATCTACTTTGGTCTTCAATGCCATCAGTTTTTCTCTTACTTCACCGTTCTTGCAGATGGCAAGCAGAACACCGATCTCATTCTTGAGTTCCGTGATCTGAAATGCCTTGGAACTTATCTGCTCTGACAGGTTGGTAACTCTGACAAGATAGGCAGCCCAGAAATAAGAGATCACAAGATAAGCCAATAATGCCAGAACATTCACTATCAGGATCAGCGCCTTGTGATCGCCGATCTTCAGTAATACAAAAAAACCATTGAAAATAACGCCAAAGATCAGATAAACGACAGAACATGTCACCCGAGACATCGCGATCTCTTTAGATGCCCTGTTGACTCTGAAACTCATACCAAGGCTTAGCAGCAAAGGGACAATTATCGCCACCAGACCGAATACAAAGCCTCCCCAATAATCAAAACCGGCACCTGTTTTGTCAACGAATACAAGTACAACCAGACACCAAAGCAGTGCTATAACACCCAAGACTCCGGCAAATAAGCCTTTTTCATTTCTCCCCATAAGTCTTCTCCTTTATTCTAACTTCGTACCGCATTCCAGGCAGAATTTTGCGCCGGGAACTACAGGCTTTCCGCAATTAGGGCACACCTTTTCACCGAGCCTGGTTCCGCACTCAAGACAGAACTTCGCTCCCGGAATGATCGGCTTTCCGCAATTGGGACATACCTGCGAAGAAACCTCTATTTTTTCTCCGCACTTAAAGCAGAACTTGGCTTCTTTTGGATTCTTCTCTCCGCATTTTTGACAGGTAATGAATGCCGATGTCTGTGCAGGTGCTGTCATATCAACGCCGCCTATCGTATTTTGTGCGAGGTTTGCCATGCCGTTCCCCATGGCTCCGCCCATACCAAACCCCATTCCGAGCCCCATGCCTGCCCCCATGAGACCTGCGGAAGAGCTTCCTTCGTTTGATGCAGCAGCTTCCATAACGCCAAAAGCCTGCTCCTGCTGATATGTATATCCTTCGCGCTCCCTCTTTCTGGCCATTGCTTCGGACTCGATGTCCATCTTCATGGCGTTTCCTTCTGCTTCGAGCTGGCTCTGCTTACGTTTGATCTTCATCTCATTGACGAGACGCAGATCCTCATCGGGAGCATTTATGTTATGGAATGAAAAATTGTCGAGGATCAGGCCAAATTCCTCAAAATGAGGTATCATGGCTTCATAGATCTTTTCGGAGAATTGTTTAAGATAAGCATTTATCTTCAGAATGCCTATATGTTCCGTGACGATGGCATTTCCCAGAAGATCCGGTACATATTCGTTGATCTTCGCACGCATAAAGTTCCGCAATTCGTCCCTCGTATAGTCAGCCTGAGTTCCAACGACTCTTCTCAGGAACTTGTTTGCGTTCACTGCTGCAATTGTCGGATCTTCATGTTCAATATGAACCCCAAACATTCCCTGCGCTCTGACATGGATATTTACCTCTTCCTCCGGATCCATAACAACCATCGGATTCTGTGTACCCCAGGTCAGCTCGTTCATATAAGTGGTGTTAACGAAATATACAGTGGTATGGAATGCTGAATCGCCACCTGTCAGAGCATGCGCAATGTTTCTGAAAGGTGCGAATCTGCTGTCTCCGGTATCAAGCTTGATATTGCAGGGTCCGGAAAAAACAGTCACCTGGGATTCACCTCCAAGTCCTGCTTCAGTAGAACTCCCGACATTGATGTTGTTGGTAAATACTGCCATCTGAGACGGGGCCACGATCAGATGGGAACCGTTGGGAAAATCTTCATAAATATGTTTGTGAACGATGATCCCTGCTTCCTGCTCGGTTTCAGGCTCCCACTTGATAACATCGGTGGCAAATGCCCCCAGAATGCCGCGATGCTGCTTTTCCTTTGGGTTATCACTTGAAAATAAAGCCATAGAAGTACCTCCCTAAAACAAAATTAAACAAAGTATAGCACTCTGTATTTTAGAATACCATCCCTATTGCCTCATCGCAAAAATAATAAAAAAACACCGAATGCACTCTTGCTTTCGATGTTGTCTATAAATCATCACGGCTTTCGATTATATCTTCCGCAACGCGCCGTCTGGAAATACCGTGATCCATGGCGAGCTTTCCGATGTACCTGTGAGCTTCATCCTCGGTCATTTTTCTGTCCTCGACCAGAATGAACTTTGCGCGGGTCACGATCCTGTTTTCCTCGAGTTTTCGCCTCATCTCTTCGACCTCGGTCTTTGCCCGGCGAACTTTTTTCTGAATTCCCAGAAGAAGCCGAAGCATCTGCATCAGATGCACCTTGTCTGTCGGCTTTCTTTCCACGAGCACGCCTTCATTGATCAGGTATTCCTTCACGTCCTCATAGATCTCCACCGGGGTAAGGACCAGCACGCCAAAGCAGTTTTTTGAAGCAAGGTCGAGTGCCAGTTCTATTCCGTTCTCATCCGGAAGAGGTGTGTTTATCACCACAAAATCATAGTCTCTTTCAAGCACGCTCCGTTGTCCGGATGAAGCGTTCTTCTTCTGGTCGATCGCGAGAAATCTGCCCTCGGGCAGCGAGCTCTTTATAAGAGAAGTATACTGCTCGGATCCGGAAATGATCAGGATGGAATAATTCTCAAAGCTCTCCCATATACTCATCGATGATCTCCTGCGGTAATACGGAACTTATGAATTCGCTTTTTCCCGCGAGGGCCTGCGCCTCCTTTCTGGATGCGGGAAGTGTATCCGTGCTCTCACCTTCCTTTGAGAGCAAAAGCCTGTTTTTTATCCCATATAATCCGGCACGGATCAGAAGAAAATACACGAGATACGGATTACCCGAGGCATCCGGTGAGCGAAGCTCAAGCCGTGTCAGCCCCCGCCCCTTCTCCAGGTAGATAAGGTTACCTCCCGTGTCCGAGGACCAGTTGATCCTGTCAGGGGCAGTATTTATACCAAAACGCTCATAGGAATTGTCTGTGGGATTCAAAAAGATGGTCATCTCCGGAATCTTCTCAAGGATTCCTGCCGCCACAGATTCTGCCATATCCTGTCCGTCTTTGTCCTTTGCGAAGATGTTGATATGAAACCCGTTCCCGGGCTTCCCCGAAAGAGGCATCGGGGAAAAGTCCGCGATAAGCCCGTATTTGTCAGCTATGGTGTGCACCACCATCTTGAAGGTGGTCATCTGATCCGCAGCCTTTAAGGGCTTTGCGAAGTGAAAGTCTATCTCATTCTGCCCCGGTCCCTGCTCGTGATGAGAACGTTCCGGTGCAAGTCCCATCCTCTCTATCGTAAGGCAGATCTCACGCCGCACATTCTCGCACCGGTCCAGAGGGGCGATATCCATATATCCGGCCTCATCATAGGGTTCCTTTGTGGGAAGCCCGTCTTCATTTTTTTTGAAAAGGTAAAACTCGCTCTCAGCCCCGAAGCGGAATCTGATACCATCGTTCTCTGCTTCAAGAACAGCCTTCTCAAGAAGATGTCTGGTGTCGGTATCTGAAACCAGCCCGGCAGGAGTATACAGATCACAGAACATCCGAAGGACCTTTCCGCTGTCCGGCCGCCAGGGAAGGACGGACAGCGTTTTGGGATCCGGTTTCAGATAAAGCGTCCCCTGCTGCCCCCTCCGAAAGCCCGCGATCTCTCTCGCATTTACGGGAGCTCCCTCTTCAAAGGCCTTTTTCAGTTCTCCCGGCATCACGGAAATGTTTTTCTGGATACCGAAAGCATCCACAAATGCAAGACGGATGAACTTCGCATCCTCTTCCTCTATGTATTTCAAAACATCATCAACGTTGTATTCAGGCAGTTCCATTCAGACTCCCTCCCTGTTTCTAAGCGACGCCTCCAGGAATTTCAGAAATACCGGATGTGGGCGGTTCGGCCGGGACTTGAACTCCGGATGATACTGTACCCCGAGATAAAACGGATGCCCCGGCACCTCCACAGTCTCAACGAGCAGGTGATCAGGCGACAGACCTGATATCTTAAGTCCTGCCGCAGTAAGTGGCTCCCGATAATCATTATTGAACTCATAACGGTGCCTGTGGCGCTCTTTGACTGACGTTTTATTATAGCACTTTTGAAGCAATGTATCCTTCTGAATCTCACAGGGATAACTTCCAAGACGAAGTGTCCCTCCTTTGTTCACATCCTCGGACTGCCCAGGCATAAAATCAATAACCTTGTGCTCTGTTGCGTTATGAAATTCTCCCGAACAGGCGTCCGTGATCCCTGCCACATTCCGGGCGAATTCTATGCAAGCGATCTGCATTCCAAGGCATATCCCGAAATAGGGAACCTTTTTTTCTCTTGCGTACTTTGAAGACAGTATCATACCTTCTATCCCCCTGTCTCCGAAGCCGCCCGGAACAATGATCCCGTCCGCCTTATCAAGGACCTCTTCATAATTTTCTTCCGAAAGCTCTTCGGAATCTGTCCAACTGATGCTGACATGGGCGTCAAGGGCAAAGCCTGCGTGGGACAGGGCCTCGGCAACAGAAAGATAAGCGTCATGGAGCTGCACGTACTTTCCGACAAGAGCGATCTTCACCTCCCTGTGCCGGCCGTGGATCTTCTCCACCATATCCTCCCATTCCCTGAGGTCGCATTCTTTTGCTTCAAGATTCAATTCCCGAAGCACCACCCCGGAGAAGTTTGATCTTTCGAGCATCAGCGGAGCTTCATAAAGGCTTTCAAGGGTCCTGTTTTCAATGACGCAGTCCTCCTTCACATTACAGAACATCGAGATCTTTCTGAAAATGCTCTCCTCCAGAGACTCGTTGCAGCGAAGGACGATAATGTTCGGATTTATCCCCATCCCCTGAAGTTCCTTCACAGAATGCTGAGTGGGTTTTGATTTGTGTTCATTTGAACCCTGAAGATAGGGCACGAGAGTTACATGGATAAAGAGACTGTTTTCTCTTCCGACCTCCAGCGAGATCTGCCTAACCGCTTCCAGAAACGGCTGTGATTCAATATCACCGATGGTCCCTCCGATTTCCGTGATAACGATATCAGCGTGTCCCTCTTTTCCTGCCCTGTATACAAAGTCCTTGATCTCATTTGTTATATGCGGGATCACCTGAACGGTGGAACCAAGATACTCTCCCCGACGCTCTTTGTTCAGCACATTCCAATAAACCTTCCCGGAGGTAAGGTTTGAGTATTTTGTAAGATTCTCATCTATGAACCTTTCATAATGTCCAAGATCAAGATCTGTCTCCGCACCGTCCTCGGTCACATAAACTTCTCCGTGCTGATAGGGACTCATGGTACCGGGATCCACATTAATGTAAGGATCGAGCTTCTGCGCCACCACCTTGAGTCCTCTGGATTTCAGAAGCCTCCCCAAAGAGGCTGCGGTGATCCCCTTTCCAAGACCTGACACCACACCTCCTGTCACAAAAATGTATTTTGTCATCCTGCGCTCCCTTCTCTTCCTTTTTCCCGGGCTTTACAGATTCGTATATCCCATCAGATCCCGGTCAACTTCCTTTGAACACTCTCTTCCTTCATTGATGACCCGGGCCACGTTACTTCCTTCTCCTTATCTTTCCACAAACTCCCGAAACGCTTCGATCTTTGCAGTATCGGGATCTTCTCCCGTTTCGGAAGCTTTTGCTATAAGCTTCATCATTTCTTTGTAATCATTGGGGATGACCTTTTTGAAATGCGGTACAAGATCTTCAAAATGCAAAAGAACCTCCTTTCCCCTTTTTGACCCGGTATTCTTCACATGAGCTTCGATGATCCTCTTAAGCGCCTCTGTGTCTTCCTTGTGCTCTATGCTCTCCATGGATACGAGCTCTTTATTAAGGTTCCGGTATAGTCTGTTTTCTTCATCAAGTACATAGGCAATACCGCCGCTCATGCCCGCCGCAAAATTCTTTCCCGTAGGACCGAGGATCACAACACAGCCGCCTGTCATATATTCACAGCCATGCTCACCAACCCCTTCCACGCAGGCAGTGGCGCCTGAATTTCTTATCGCAAACCTCTCTCCTGCCATGCCGGCGATATAGGCCTCTCCGGATGTTGCACCGTAAAGTGCAACATTTCCTATCATTATGTTTTCTCCCGGATCATAGCCTGCATCCTCCGGCGCTTGAACCGTCAGCTTCCCGCCGGAAAGGCCCTTTCCGAAATAATCATTACTTTCTCCAATGATATTCAGCGTAAGCCCCTTTGGTATAAATGCACCAAAGCTCTGCCCGCCTGCACCGGTGCAGTTCACCGTAATGGTATCATCCGAAAGGCCATCCGGATGCTGCCTTGTGACCTCGGCTCCAAGCAGGGTACCAAAGGCACGGTCGGTATTTTTTATTTCAATATCGATCACTGACTTTGTGCCTTTTTCGATGGACTTCTTTATCTCCTTTGAGGAAAGGAGCCTGCTTTCATCAAGAGTTTTTTCGAGCTTGAAATCAAAGGCCTTTTCTTTATGAAAAACCATATCCTCCCTTGAATAGCCGGAAAAATCCATCAGTATCCTTGAAAGATCGATCTTTTGCCCTGCATCGCTTCTTATCTCCTTCACCTTAAGAAGATCCGTGCGCCCCACAAGCTCCGATACACTTGAAACACCAAGAGAGGCCATGATCTCACGAAGCTCCCGGGCGATGAAGAGCATGAAATTTTCCACATATTCGGGCTTTCCAGAAAAACGTTTTCTAAGTTCGGGGTTCTGGGTCGCAATCCCCATGGGACAGGTATCGCTCTGGCATACCCTCATCATGACACAGCCCATGGTGATAAGCGGCGCTGTGGCAAAGCCGAATTCCTCAGCACCGAGAATGGCCGCTATAGCCACATCCCGCCCGCTCATCAGCTTTCCGTCCGTTTCTATCACCACCTGGTTTCGAAGCCCGTTTTTGAGAAGCGTCTGGTGGGCTTCCGAAAGTCCAAGTTCCCAGGGCAGTCCTGCATTATGGATCGAGGATAATGGCGCTGCTCCGGTGCCTCCGTCATATCCGGAGATCAATATCACGCCGGCTCCTGCTTTTGCAACACCTGCTGCCACGGTTCCAACCCCTGCTTCAGACACGAGCTTCACGGATATACGGGCATACTTGTTTGCGTTCTTCAGGTCATAGATAAGCTGCGCCAGGTCCTCTATGGAATAAATGTCATGATGAGGCGGCGGGGAGATAAGGCTCACTCCGGGCGTAGAGTGCCGTGTCTTTGCGATCCAGGGATATACCTTTTTCCCGGGGAGATGTCCGCCCTCTCCGGGCTTCGCGCCCTGCGCCATCTTGATCTGTATCTCTTTCGCGCTGACTAAATACCTGCTGGTAACCCCGAACCGGCCGCTTGCTACCTGCTTGATGGCTGAACTTCTGTCTTCTTTTGTTCCTGCAGAAAGCAGCCTCTCATCGCTTTCACCGCCTTCACCGCTGTTGCTCTTTCCATGAAGATGGTTCATTGCGAGAGCCAGTGTCTGATGTGCCTCTTCTGATATGGAACCGTATGACATGGCGCCGGTCTTAAAACGCTTTACTATCTCATGCTCATCTTCCACTTTCTCTATAGGGATCCCATTTTTGGGGTAATTAAAGTCCAGAAGGGACCGTAAATACCCTGTTTCCTCCGCATCCACCATCCCGGTATATATTTTGAATTTCTCATAGCTTCCTTCCCTGGCAGCGCTTTGAAGCATATGGATGACCCCCGGGGTATAGCGATGGTTTTCTCCCCCGCTTCTCATCTTGTGACGGCCCGCAGCTGAAAGCTCCAGATCCACCGGAAGCCCGAGAGGATCAAAGACCCTGCTGTGCTGCTCATCAACCGCTTTTCCTATATCTTCAAGGGTGATTCCTTCAACTCTGCTGACTGTCCCGGTGAAATAATCATCAATGACAGAGGATGCGATGCCAATCGCTTCAAATATCTTGCTCCCCTGATATGACTGAATAGTGGAGATCCCCATCTTTGAAGCGATCTTCACTATGCCGGATATAACAGCGCTGTCATAGTCCTCAACTGCGGCATAATAATCTTTGTTCAAAAGCTCCTTCTCACACAGATCCTTAATGGTCGCATGAACAAGATAAGGATTCACTGCCGAAGCCCCGTAACCGAGAAGGGTTGCAAAATGATGAACTTCCCGCGGCTCCCCTGATTCCAGGATAAGTGACATGGCCGTGCACTTTTTCGTATCAACCAGATGCTTATGCACCGCAGCCACTGCAAGAAGTGAAGGGACAGGCACATGATTCTCATCCACACCGCGATCGGAGAGGATGAGGATGTTTGCGCCTTCCCGATAAGCCTTGTCCACCTTCACAAAAAGCTGCTGCATTACTCTCTTCATTGGTGTCCGTTTGTAATAAAGCGTAGAGACCTTCGCCACATGGAAGCCTTCACGGTCCATGCTTTCTATCTTCAAAAGATCAAGGTCTGAAAGGATAGGGTTATTGATCTTCAGAACATGACAGTTTTTCGGATCCTCCGCAAGAAGGTTTCCGTTCTTCCCGACATATACTGTCCTCGATGTTACTATCTTCTCTCTCTCCGCATCGATAGGAGGATTCGTGACCTGTGCAAACTGCTGCTTGAAATAATAAAACAGAGGCTGATACTGCTTTGATAATGCAGCAATGGGAGTATCAACCCCCATGGAGCCGATAGGCTCTTTTCCGTTCAACGCCATGTTCAGAATACTGTCATGATAATCCTCCCAGGAATAACCAAAAGTCTTCTGCAGCTGCTTTTGGTACTTCTCCGACAGGGACGGCACTTTTTGGTTCGGTATCTTAAGAGACGAAAGTGAAAGAAGGTTTGAGTCAAGCCATTCTCCAAAGGGCTCCTTCAGGGCATATTTTTCCTTTATCTCTTCATCATAGAAAACCTTCTTCTGTTTTGTATCCACAAGCAATATCTTTCCGGGATGAAGCCTTTCTTTTTTTATGATATGTTTTTCCTCGATCGGTATCACTCCTACCTCGGATGAAAGAATGAGCCTGTCATCATCCGTCACCATATACCTGGAAGGACGAAGTCCGTTTCGGTCCAGTATGGCGCCCATGACGTCACCATCCGAAAAGAGGATTGAGGCGGGACCGTCCCAGGGCTCCATCATTGTGGCATAATATTGATAAAAATCCCTCTCCTCCTCAGAAAGAGTATCATTATGCGCCCAGGGCTCAGGGATCAGGATCATAGCCGAAAGAGCCAGATCCATACCGCTCATCATCAGAAATTCAAGGGTATTATCAAGCATTGCGGAATCCGATCCGCTCTGTGAGATCACCGGAAGGACCTTCGTCATATCCTCTTCCGAGAAAGCCACGGTATGCATGGTCTCTTCACGCGCGAGCATTTTGTCGGCGTTCCCCTTTATTGTATTGATCTCTCCGTTATGAACCAGCAGACGATTGGGATGCGCCCGGTTCCAGCTGGGCTCGGTATTGGTCGAAAAACGGGAATGGACCATTGCGATGGCGGATTCAAAATCGCTATCCGTTAGATCCGTAAAGAAGGTCCGAAGCTGCCCCACAAGAAACATGCCCTTATATACAATGGTCCTGCAGGAAAGGGAGGGGATATATGTGTCCACGCTGCTCTGCTCAAACTCACGGCGTATCATATAAAGCATCCTGTCAAAGTCAAGATCCTCTGTAACCTCCTTCGGCCGCCTGATAAAGACCTGATAGATATTCGGCATGCATTCTCTTGCCTTGTTTCCAAGGACATCAGGGGATGTGGGGACTCTTCTCCAGCCTAATATTTCAAGTCCTGCTTTTTTTGTGATGATCGTAAAGAGGGATTTTGCCTGCCTTAGACAAAGATCCTCCTTCGGAAAGAAGAACATACCAACGCCATACTCCCTTCTCCCCGGAAGCTCCACACCCTCTTCCTTCATCTTTTTAACAAAAAAAGCATGGGGGATCTGTGTTAAGATCCCCACGCCGTCTCCTGTTTTTCCTTCAGCATCCTTCCCTGCACGATGCTCCAGGTTCTCGACGATGGAGAGAGCATCGCACACCAGGCTGTGAGAAGCTTGACCCTTTATATCTATCACAGCGCCGATACCGCAGTTATCATGCTCGAAGGATGGATCGTATAATCCATTCATCTCAGATTTGTTATTATTCTGCTGTTCTTTTTGAACCGTCATGACGGTCACTCCTTTCGTGTCCTCATGCCATCCTATTCCACATCTGCAAGAGCCGCCTCGTTCTCCTCTCCGGTACGGATCTTTACTACTCTGCTCACAGGATAAACAAAGATCTTTCCATCGCCTATCTTTCCGGTATAGAGTGATTTCTTCGCGGTCTCGATGACGCTCTCCACCGGAATATGACTCACCACTACCTCTATCTTGATCTTCGGAAGCAGGATCATATCCATCTCAACACCTCGATACATCTGCCCGGCGCCCTTCTGGATGCCGCATCCCGTCACCTGCGTTACGGTGATACCCGAGATACCAAGATCGTTCAAAGCCTTCTTTATCTTGTCATACTGTGACAGCTTTGTGATGATGACCACCTTGTTCATCGTAGAGGAAAGAGATGTCCCGGTAACAACCTTTGAGATATTCTCGACCGGCACTGCCGCATTCCTCTTTGCCTCGCTTGCGCTCTCATAATCACTGTTTCCAAGATCGGTATTCTCATTTGCAAGAAACGCGCCGCTGCCTATATCCATGATCGAAAAGCCTGCATAGGCCGAGGAAAGACCGTGCTCTGTGGCATCAAGACCGGTGATCTCCTCTTCTTCCGTAACCCGAAGACCGACCGTTTTTTTGATGATAAAGAATGTGAGTGTGATGGTCACAGCAGTCCATGCTGCCGTAACGAACATTCCTCCAAACTGCTTTCCAAGCTGGTCGAATCCTCCGCCATAGAAAAGACCTTCGTTTATCCCGGCCGCTGCAAACCCCGGAGCCGTTTCAGTTGCAAAGAGTCCAACGGCAACAGTTCCCCAGATACCGTTTATCATATGCACCGCAACAGCACCAACAGGATCATCCACATGTATCACGTGATCGCAGAACCATACGCCAAACACCACCAGAAGTCCGGCCACACCTCCTATGATGGCTGCCCCGGCACAGTCGGTCACGTCACAGGGAGCTGTGATCGCAACAAGCCCTGCCAATGCCGCATTGAGACACATTGAAACATCGGGCTTTCCGAATTTTGCCCAGGTGAAGATCAGGCAGACCACAGTCGCAACAGCCGGCGCGGTTGTGGTTGTCAGAAATACGGAGCCAAGTGTGGGTACGTCTGTTGCAGCCGCGCCGTTGAAACCATACCAGCCAAGCCAGAGGATGAAAACACCGAGAGATGCGATGACCAGGTTATGACCCGGAAATGCGTTTATCTTTTTTACCTTTCCGGACTTGTCGCGTTCAAATTTCCCGATCCTCGGTCCAAGCATCCATGCACCGATCAGAGCGCATATGCCGCCTACCATATGGATGCAGTTTGACCCCGCATAATCATGGAAGCCCCACTCTGAGAGGAATCCGCCGCCCCAGGTCCAGTGAGCTTCGATCGGATAGATCACTGCGGAGATCACGGCTGAATAAATGCAGTAGCTTGAAAACTTTGTCCTCTCCGCCATGGCCCCTGATACGATGGTGGCTGTGGTAGCGCAGAATACGAGGTTGAATACAAAGGCTGAATAATCAAAATTCTGATAGTTTGTAAATACATCAAAGTTCACACCGCCGGAAAAACCGTTCAGGACATTCTGTCCAAGCATCAGGGAAGCCCCGATCAGAAACCACATTACTGTGCCGATACAGAAATCCATAAGGTTCTTCATTATGATGTTGCCGGCATTCTTTGCTCTGGTGAAGCCGGCCTCGCACATAGCAAAGCCTGCCTGCATCCAGAATACAAAAGCCGCGCCGATCAGAAACCATACGGAAAATACTTCTCCGTCCAATACACTCTTCAATTCTTCTAACATAGGTATTCTCCTTTCTCCCCACTCTTAGTATACGGAGAACAAAAGCTTTCCATAACTCGGGAAGGGCCAGCACTTCTCGCTTGTCAGCATCTCAGCCTCATCAACATACTTTCTCAGCTCTTCCATCTTCGGAAGCACATCATCCCTGACTGCCTCGGAAGTCTTTATGATATCTTCACATGTTTTTAGTTTTTCAAGCGCTCCTTCCAGAAGCTCAACATGGGAAAGTATCTCATCGGTAAGCTCTGAAAGCCGCTCCATTGTTGAGATCTCGTAATTACATTTCACCTTGTCGCTGACCGATCTCATGATAGATGTGGTCTTTGCAAGCTGTCCCAGATACCCTTCAATAGCGGGAAGATAATTCTTCCTCACCATATCCACCATGGTATTTCCTTCTATGTTCACGGTCTTGCAGTAGTTTTCAAGCATGATCTCAAGCCTTGAATGAAGCTCTGTCTCCGTGAAGACCTTCTGCCCGATCAGCATATTTTTGTTCTTTTCATCGAGGAGGTGAGGCATGGCGTCCGCCGTTGTTTTAAGGTTCGAAAGGCCTCTGACCTCTGTGGCTTCTTTGATCCATTCTTCTCCGTATCCGTTTCCGTTGAAGAGGATGCGTTCATGATCCTTTATAGTTTCCTTGATAAGCTCATGAAGCTTTGTCTCGAAATCCTTTGCGCCCTCGAGCCGGTCTGCATACTGTTTCAGGCTTTCCGCCACAGCTGCATTCAGCATGATGTTGCAGCATGCGATGCTGTTTGACGAACCAAGGGAGCGGAATTCAAATTTGTTTCCGGTAAAGGCAAAGGGCGATGTACGGTTTCTGTCCGTGGTATCTCTTGAGAAGCGGGGCAGGGAATGTACGCCAAGCTTCATGGTCACCTTTTCCGCTCCTTCATATGGTGTATCTGTTTTGATGGCCTCAAGGATGGCCGTCAGTTCATCTCCCAGAAACACGGAAATAATGGCAGGCGGAGCTTCATTTGCTCCAAGCCGGTGATCGTTTCCGGCTGTTGCTACAGAGAGACGCAACAGATCCTGGTAATCATCAACAGCCTTTATAACCGCACATAAGAACAGCAGAAACTGTGCGTTTTCATAGGGGGTCTCTCCCGGTGACAAGAGGTTTACACCGGTATCTGTTGCCATGGACCAGTTGTTGTGCTTTCCGCTGCCGTTCACGCCTGCAAAGGGCTTTTCGTGAAGCAGACACACCATGCCATGTTTCCGTGCTACTTTCTGCATGATCTCCATGGTCAGCTGATTGTTGTCCGTGGCCACATTCGTTGTGGAAAAGATCGGTGCAAGCTCATGCTGGGCCGGAGCCACTTCGTTGTGCTCCGTTTTTGCCAATATCCCAAGCTTCCATAATTCCTCGTTCAATTCCTCCATGAAAGCGGTGACTCTTGGCTTTATCACTCCAAAATAATGATCGTCCAGCTCCTGTCCCTTCGGCGGCATAGCGCCAAAGAGCGTCCGACCCGTATATACAAGATCAGGGCGTTTTTCAAACATTTCCTTATCCACCAGAAAATATTCCTGTTCGGGGCCAACACTTGTGCGTACATATTTCACTTCTTTTCCGAACAGCTTTAATATCCTTTTTGCCTGCCGGTTCAAAGCCTGCATGGAACGGAGCAGGGGAGTCTTTTTGTCAAGTGCATCTCCGGCATAGGAACAAAATGCTGTGGGAATACAAAGGGTGTGATCCTTGATGAAGGCATAGGATGTGGGATCCCAGGCTGTGTAGCCCCTTGCCTCAAAGGTCGCGCGAAGACCGCCTGATGGAAATGAGGATGCATCCGGTTCACCTTTGATGAGCTCCTTCCCGGAAAACTCCATGATCACACCGCCGTCAGGAGAAGGTGTAATAAAGCTGTCATGCTTTTCCGCTGTCACTCCTGTCAGTGGCTGAAACCAGTGCGTAAAATGGGTGGCGCCTTTTTCAACCGCCCAATCCCGCATTTCCTGAGCTACCGCTTCTGCCACCTCTTCCTCAAGCTTCGAATTTTCATCTATGGTCTTTCTCAGAGACTGATAGATCCTGTCTGAAAGGCGGGAACGCATTACCCTGTCATCAAATACATTGGTTCCGAAAAGTTCAGGTACATTTTGTTTTTTCATGATGAGATCCTCCATTTCCTTCATTGAATCATTCTCCGCTTGCTCCATAATTTGACAGTACCCTGGCGGAAGGGTCGTTTACATTGCAGCCCTCCCACTCTTTGTTTGGCATCCAAAAATCCTTGACCATCTCTGACTCACCGGGATAATACTTTTCAAAAATATCCCGATACAGAAGGGATTCCTTCGTAAAGGGTCTGGCGTGCTCATATTTCCTTATCCCTTCTTCAAATTCGCTGTCCGAATACTGCAGCTCTGCAAATTCAGTAAGGTCGTCCTTCAGGGAATGTCCGACGGCGTCTGAAAATGCTGCTTTTTCCCTCCACAGGATACTGTCCGGTATCAGATGTTCATCTTCAAAAGCGCTTCTCAACAAATACTTTCCTTTCCCGTACTTATTGAGTTTCATTTCAGGATCGATCGCCATACAGTAATCCACAAAATCAAGGTCTCCAAAGGGTACCCTGGCCTCCAGTGAGTTTACGCTGATGCAGCGGTCCGCCCGAAGTACATCATACATATGGATCTCTCTTATCCTTTTTTCCGATTCCTTCTGGAAGGCAAGAGCATCAGGGGCAAAATCCGTATATTTATATCCAAAGATCTCATCCGATATCTCTCCCGTTAAAATCACCCGAAGATCAGACTTTTCATGGATCGCTTTGCAGAGGAGATACATTCCGATAGAGGCCCGGATGGTTGTGATATCATATGTTCCAAGTGCCTCGATCACAGGCTCTACTGCATTTATCACATCATCTTTGTTTATGATCACTTCATGATGGTTTGAATGGATGAAATCAGCCACCTCTCTTGCATATTTGAGGTCGATCGCATCTATGTCCATTCCGATGGCCCAGGTCTCAAGGGGTTTTTCCGATTCTTTTGCGGCTATCCCGCAGACAAGAGAAGAGTCAAGCCCTCCGGAAAGAAGGAAACCAACGGGAGTATCAGAATCAAGCCGCTTCTTTACACCTTTTATCAATAGTTCCCTGATGTTCTTCTTTATTGAATCCATGTCGTCATTGTGAAAGGCTTTCACAAAAGACATATCCTTGTATTCCACAAAGCTCTTGTCCTTGAAATAATGTCCGGGCGGGAAGGGCTTTATCTCCTTTACCAGAGAAGTAAGATTCTTTGGTTCCGAGGCGAATATGAAATCTCCTTCATCATCTATGCCGTAATAAAGAGGGCGTATGCCGATCGGATCCCGTGCCGCGAGAAAGGAATCCTTTTTTTTGTCATAGAGCACCAGGGCAAATTCCGCATCCAGCATCGAAAACATTTCTTCCCCGTAAAGCTCATACAGCACCGGCAATATCTCGCAGTCCGAATCTCCGGCAAAGACATAGCCCTTTTTTATGAGCTCCTCTTTGATCTTTCTAAAGCCATAGATCTCACCGTTGCAGACAAGCACTGTCCCATCATTTGAAAAAGGCTGCATGCCTGTGGGCTCAGGTCCCATGATCGAGAGACGGTTGAACCCGAAATACCCTCTCTCCTCATTTTCACGTGACAGGAGCTTCTCAATCCTGCTGTCATCCGGTCCTCTGGAATTGGTCTTTGCCAGGGCTTCCTTGATAAGATCAAATCCGATCCCTTTTTCTGTCCCTTTTTTGCAGTATCCCAAGATCGAGCACATTTTTTTACACCTCTTTTCGCTGTTCTTCTGAAAGGCTGTGCCAATGCGATTCTTTCGTTTCAGGCACGAAAAAAGGCGTCTCGGAGACCATGTCTCCAAGACGCCTTTGTCTTTCAATGGCGAAATGTTACTACTGATTTTTTTTTATGTCAAGCGTTTTTTTGATACTTTTTGAAGTAGAAAAATGCTATCATTTACCACATGATATCTCAATGAAAGGAATAAGGCTATGAAGATCAAACGGCTTGATGAGAGGGCTGTGATACCAAAAAGGGGGAGCGCCTCTGCTGCAGGGTATGATATCTATTCGATCGAGGAGACCATAATACCACAAGGTGAGACAAGGCTGATAAAGACCGGGCTTTCAATGGAGATACCCGAAAACTACTTCGGGGGCGTATTTGCGCGATCCGGTCTTGCCGTAAAGGAAGGCATACGCCCTGCAAACTGCGTTGCAGTAATAGATTCGGATTACAGAGGAGAGCTTATGGTCCCGCTTCACAATGATTCAAAGGAGGAAAGGACGATCACCGCCGGTGAACGGATAGCTCAGCTTGTGATACTGCCCTTCCTCTCCGTTGAATTTGAGGAGACAGATGAGCTTTCGGAAACAGAGAGGGGAAACGGCGGCTTCGGTTCGACCGGGAAATCCTGATCAGATTCAGGTGAAAGGATTTTGAAATGGATGAGTTTATTCAAAAAAGAAACGAGCTTCTTGCATCAACCGTCATCAAGGGGCTTGAGTCGAGAAACATGACGGGATATTACGCAAAGGACCGGGAGGAAGCCTTAAAGACAGCTCTCTCCCTGATTCCAAAGGGCTCGTCCGTTACAATGGGTGGCGCTATGAGTGCCCGAGAGATAGGGCTTGTGGACGCCGTCAAAGAAGGAGACTATGTTTTTCTGGATCGCGATGCTTTCGAGGACAAACGCGAAGCGCTTCTCAAGGGTTATGGCGCTGACGTCTTTCTTGCAAGCGCAAATGCGATGACACAGGACGGCATCATAGTAAATATCGACGGCAATTCAAACAGGGTTTCATACATAGCCCAGGGTCCAAAAAAAGTAATATTCATTGTAGGGATGAATAAGATATGCGATGATCTTGACGGCGCGATGAAAAGAGCAAGGAATGTTGCAGCCCCCATCAACGCACAGCGCTTCGGACTTGATACACCCTGCTCAAAGACCGGTACATGCATGGACTGCAAATCGCCTGACACCATCTGCTGTCAGTTTTTGATCACGCGATTTTCCCGCCACAAGGACAGGATACATGTAATCCTTGTAAATGACACTCTTGGTTTCTGATGTTTTTTGGAGGTTATTTAAATGAAAGTCGCAGTAAGATATTATTCAAGAGGCGGAAACGTAAAGAAGCTTGCCGAAGCCATAGCAAAGGCACTCGGCGTTGAGGCATTAACAACAGACAGTCCCCTTACAGAAGACGTTGACATCCTTTTCCTCGGAAGTTCTGTCTATGCCTATGGAGTGGATGATCATGTGAAGGAATTCGTTTCAAATATCAATGTGAAGATCGGAAAGGTCGTAAACGTAAGCACTGCAGCCCTTGTGAAATCGACCTACAAGCAGGTCGGGAAGCTCCTGTCAAAGAAGAACATTCCCCAGGCAAAGGAGGAATTCTATTGCCGGGGTTCCTTTGGTCCCATGCACAAAGGCCGCCCGAATGAAAAAGACCTCGCGGCAGCGGCTGACTTCGCAAAGAAGATTGTCGGATAATCAGCTCAAATGAAAAAGAACTGCCGGGATCAGCCAAAGATCCCGGCAGTTTTCTTATTCAGCCAATAATTCCGATACCACCGATTGGAATTTTTCTTCTTCCCTCTTTACTTCTTCCCGATTCTTTTCCATTTCCTTTGGTTCAAGAATCTCAGATGAAATAAAGGTAAGCGCGTCTTTTGCCTTCTCAGTCTTTATTACAACCTGTGTATACTCCGGTCCCATCGAAAGTATCTTTAGTGACAGTTCACTCTTGAGGCAGCCGCTTGTCGTGATACCGAGAAGATCATAGATTATGTCATTTGCGATAGGTCCTTCTATCACGTCAAATTCAGAAAATGCATCTTTTACTTCATTCCTGTTTTTTGAGATATAGGAAAACCACTCCTCATTCCTTTTCAGCACCTTTATCTTCAGCCCTTCTGTATCAAGCTCGTAAGTGTTGATATAAGTATCCTTCCCCTTCTCAGTCCTTGCCCACCGGCGCGAAAAATCAGGATCCGGCGAAAGATAAAAGCCCTGACCGAAATCTGCGTTTTTTCTTCCAAAATGGATATCGGGTTTTTTTATCTCAAAAAAACCTGCATGATAAAGTCTCATGACCAGAGCTTTGAGCGTGCTTCAGCCGTAAGCGCAGCACGCTGATCATAGAATAGAGCAGATGAAACTGAGCCCTTTGTCACATACCACCTGTCACTTCCGTCAAAACGGCTGAGTTCAATATTTACCTTGTTTCCGGCAGCATTGCTCTGAACAAAGTATACTATGTTCAGCCGCCCGAGCTGCTGAAGGCTTTGGGAATTAAGTGTATCGGTGTTGGGTGAATTGTAATGAAGCGTAACCGAAAGGGGCGTTTGCGGATGAAAACCGTTTGCAGCAGCCGCCCCGTCAAAATAAGCTCTCGGAAGCCACCTGTAATCATCATCCTTCAGCCTTTCATTCATGTAAGGATCATAGCCGCCGCGTCCCGAAACGCCGCCTTCAGTAAAGCCGCGTCCGTAGGGTTCAAGATCAGCGTAAAGATACTTCATCATGGATATCCCGGTGTCATAGTCTGCTGTAAGCGCCATGACAGCATAAACATAATAAGCCGCAACGCTGCCGGGGTCAGACACATCAACCGCTGCTTTCAGCTCATCCAGGTTTTCGGGAGAAGGATCCTTTAAAACTATCTTCCTTTCTTTCTTCCACTCCCCTGGAAGTGCAAAAGCATTTCCGCTCACCACAGAATTGATCCCGTCCTTTACTGAACTCATCATCTTGTCAAAAAGTCCCATAGCACCCTCCTTGCAAAACAAAAAATCATCACTCTATTTCCTGAAACTTAAGCCACCTCTTCCAAAGTGCCGCCGCATTGCTTCTTACAAGAAGTTCTTCTATGTCAAGCTTTGCAGGGCATATATCCCGGCAGGCAAGAGACTTGCCGCAGCCTTCATAAACTGATCTTTTGTAATTGTCAGCTGCCTTCTTCCTTTGCGCCGGTCCGATCTTTGCAAGCAGTGCCGCCTGCTCCGCCATTGCTGCCATCCCGCCGAATCTGCCTTCTCTGTAAAAATTGGGACATATCTCAAGGCAGAGTCCGCATTTGATGCATCTTGTGGCTTCATAGGATATCTCCTCGCCCTGAAGCCCGCTTTCGCCCTCGATCCAGACCTTCAAGTCCTTCAGCCTTTCAAAAACACTGCTCCTGTCACAAAGCAGGTCGAGGATGACCGGAAATTTTTTCAGCGGCTCTATTTTTATCAGATCCTCTGAAAAGGACGAAAGCCTTGTGTCACAGGCAAGTGATGGTCGATCGTTTATTACCATTGCGCATGCGCCGCATCGTTTCTGATGACAGCTGTGGTCAAAAGCCACCGGCCTGAATGGATGAGCTTCGTCCTTCTTTTTCAGCTGCCCCTCAGAGAGATTTAAAAGGGCGACCGCTATTGTCATATTGTCGTCATACGGCACGGAATATTCTTCAAAATATGCTTCGGAAAACGGATTTTCCTGCCTTCTTATGCGAAGAGTCTTTTCCATCACAACCTCCCTATTTCTTCAAAGGAAGTAATGATATTATGATCAGTAATACGCGCGATGCTTGTTTTTTTATATTCTTCTTTTCTCTCCGGATGATCTGACCTGAAGTGCGCTCCCCTTGATTCCTTCCTTTGAAGAGCGCTTTTTATCATAGCTTCGGACAGGATGAACCTTTGAATGAGTTCTTTTGAAATATCCCCGGGAAGACTGCTTCGAAGTTCAAAAAGCTTTTTACCGCCGTCCTCTAGGCTGCCCTTATCCCTTATCACTCCCATCGCCTCCGAAAGGATCGCCGCTCTTTTCTGATCCAGAGATATTTCACTCACATTCATCATCCTGTATTCATGGGAGACCGGGTGGTTTTCGGGATCATTTCCTTCGACAAGTGAAAGCCCGTTTTTGATATCTTCTTTTATTGTTTTTGCCGCAACAATCCCGCTGTATATGGCTGCAAGAAGAGAATTTCCTCCCATCCTGTTTGCCCCGTGATAAGCCGAGGCGCATTCGCCCGCCGCATAGCAGCCCTTTACAAAAGTCCTGTGCCCCCTGTCTACTGAGAGGCCTCCCATGAAAAAGTGAATACCGGGCGCTACAGGTATATATTCTGTTTTCGGATCTTTTGAAAGATAATATATAAGCTCCTCGCGAAGCTCTTTCAGCTCATAACCCCATTTTGAAGGCGAAACCCCGGTCATATCAAGAAATACCTCTTTTTTTGAAAATGCGATCTCCCTTGATACCACATCCCTGGGCATCAGATTTCCTCTCTCTCCATATTTCTCCTCAAGGAAATACTTTTTCTCATTACCTTCAAAATAAAAGAGTCTTCCGCCCTCGCCCCTTGCGGCTTCAGATACGAGAAGCCTCTTTCCCGATATCTTTATGGTAGTTGGGTGATATTGGATGAATTCGAGATTTGAAAAAGAAAAACCGCTTGAAAACAAGAGCGCGGCCGCAGACCCTGTATTTGCGTATGTCCCGGTAGTCATACCGGGAAAGAGCCCGTTCATCCCGCCAAAGCAGAAGATCACGGGGCCGAAGAATTCATGTATCTCATTCGTATAATCGTTGCGCACAAAAACGCTGTGCAAAACATCCTCCCTCACATCAATATCGATAAGGAAGTGACTGCATAGCCTTTCTATCCTGCCCTCGGCTTCAAACCTTCTCACGGCATCTATCATAGTGGAGGTAAGTGCCTTTCCGGTGATACTTCCTGAATAGGTTGCTCTCTTTTTTTTCTGTCCTCCGAAAAATCTCTGGACTATCACACCATTATTTCTGTGAAAGGGCATACCGAGTTTTTCAAGCTCCCTTATGATAGAAGGCGCCTTCTCGCAAAGCCCCTTCACCATCAAAGGATCTGAAAGATCACAGCCGCACTCCATTGTATCTTCCATATGCTGCCCCGGGTCATCATCTTCCCCGCTCACATCAAGCGCCGCATTTATTCCACCCTCGGCAAGATTTGACTGCGCTCTTTCGGAGGGCTGCACACTTATGAGGCGAACGAAAAAGCCCTCACGCGCGATCTCATATGCAGCAGAAAGACCCGAGAGACCTGCGCCTATTATATTTATCCTTTGATCAACTGACACTTAAAAGCACTCCCGTATATAATATGTTTCCCTTCAGGTCGCCTGCCATTTCAGATAATAAATGAAAAAGGCTATCCCGGCGAGAAGAAGTATTATTGAGACAAAAAAGAGTATGTCGCCTTTTATATTCCTCCTGTCAGAAAGCCCGAGGGCTATCTTGAGAGGTCTTATGTTTGTTGTAAGATGAATGAGAAGTGAGATCACAAAAAGGAGACTTACAAGAAGCTGCAAAATTCCGAAATATGAAAGCCGATAGACCCCACCTTCATGCCTGCCCGAAAGGATATGCACATGTAGTATCAGAAAGACAAGAAGCGCAAACCCGCTGATCCTCCGTGTCCAGAAAAGTCTGTTTTCCTTCGGATAGGAAACACCTGAGCGCCTGACAGCCTTTATTGTGTCTGCTGTGAGCTTCAGTCCGATTACGATATGAAGTACTACCAGTACAAACATCACTATGGTCAGCACTTCCATGATCCGGTTTCCGCCGGGGGAAGCCCCGAAAAGGACAAGGCTTCCGTAGATCACATGAATAAGGACAAGAGCTATGATAAATGCAGTTATCAGGGAATTAAATCTTCTCAAATGTCACTTGCCTCCTTGGACCAATATGATAACATAATAAAGCAGTTTTTGAAATTGTTTGAGGATAATCCCTATGCCGCTTGTCAGCGTGATCCTGCCCACCTACAACAGGGCACATATGATAAAAAATGCAATAGACAGCGTCCTGACGCAGACCTTTACGGATCTTGAGCTCATCATTGCAGATGACGCCTCAAATGACGATACGGAGGCTGTAATAAGTGCTATCCCTGATGAAAGGATACATTATTTTCGGTGCGAAAAAAACGGCGGTGCAGCCGCCGCAAGAAATTTCGGGATATCAAAGGCTTCCCCCTCTTCGGAATGGATAGCCTTTGAGGACTCGGATGATATATGGCACAGTGACAAGCTTGAAAAGCAGTTTCTTTCACTTTCAAAAGACAAAAAAGCGCAGTTCTGCTACCACAAGATCAGATACGATATGGGAGGAGGCTTTTCTGCCATACTCCCTGATGAAAGGGTTCCTCTCGAAAAAAAGAGCGGCGATATCATGCGAGAGCTTCTCAACGACAACCTTGTTGACTGCCCCTCGCTGCTGGTCAGAAAAGATCTCCTTGAAAAAACAGGGCTCTTTGACGAAACCCTCCCCGCCCTCGAGGACTATGATCTTGCGATAAGGCTTTCGAAAGCGGCAAGAGCGGCGTTTACAAACGAGATTCTCCTTGAATCATCCTATTCCACAACAGGAGTCTCCGGAAGTCCGAAAAATTATCTTATAGCAAGCTGCCTCATCCTCTCAAAATACAAAAAGGACTACCTCGAAACGGATACCTTCAACCACCGCCTTTCGATAATTCTCGCTGATGCCGAAAGAGTCGGCGTGAAAAACGAGATCGTAGCCTTTCTTGAAAAGCTTTTGAAAGCCTCGTACTGATGTCCCCTGAAAGTAAACTAAACTTTCGAAGACGAAAAATTTCAAAAAGCCCATTCCTGATACGGGGCGCAAGGCTGACCCCAGGGGATGACCCCAGGGGACGGAGTCGAGGGACCATTTTCAGCTGAAAAAAATACCTAATGTCAAGTAATCTATACCGCAAACCTCATTGGTTTATTTGCCTTCGTATGCTATCATCGAGGATACATCGTAGTCTTTTAACAGTTCCCGTCCCTTCAAGCCCTTGAGTTCCATGAGACAGATTATCTTTACCACCTTGCCTCCAAGCGCCTCGACAAGATGCGCAGCACACTGAATGGTTCCACCGGTAGCTATCAGATCGTCAACTATTACTGCCTTTTGTCCCTCTTTTATCGAGTCTTTGTGCATCTCAAGAGTGGCTGTGCCATATTCAAGAGAATAATCCTGCGAAATAGTTTCAAACGGAAGCTTACCTTTTTTGCGTATAAGCACGAAGGGTTTGTGAAGTGCATATGCTATGGGAGCCCCGAAGATAAAGCCCCTTGATTCGGCTCCGACGATCACATCGAAATCCACGCCATTCAAGACCTTTATCATCTCGTCTATTGCAAGATGAAAGCCGTCTGCATCCTGCAGTACGGTAGTGATATCCCTGAAAATAATGCCTTCCTTCGGGAAATCAGGAATACTTCTTACATATTCTTCCAGCTTTTTCATTTTTATGTCCTCCTAACATTTGATATATGAAACCATTCAAATTTTCTTCTGACAGCAGGGATTCATTATAAATCAAATAAACATATTTATTAACAGTGCAGCACTCCTTTGATCAATCGGTAACAATTTCTCCCTTCCAGTCTTCGATACCGCCAAACTCATAAACATTCCTATATCCCATGTCCACAAGCTTTTGTGCTGCTTCCTTGCTTCGTCTGCCGGTACGGCAATATACAAGTATGATCTGATATTTGTCCGGCAGTTCTTTGGGCGGAGTATCGGTAATACTCTCATTCGGGATCAGTATTGCTTCCGGGATATGTCCCTTTTCGTATTCATCAGCCCTTCGGACATCGACAATGACATGACCGTCATCATCCTGCATCATATTTTTTGCCAGATCCTGCGAGATCTCGGCATACGAAGGTTTGTAGACCATGCCGTCGCCATCGATCTTATGAAATGGTTTTCCACAGCCAAATAATGAAAACATAAAACATACTCCCAGCATAATAAATATAGTCAGGCGAAAGTGCCTGTTAGAATGTTTTGTACTCATTTTTTCGACCTCATCGCTATAAAAGTCGGAATGTTCATCTCATGAAGGCGCCCCTCCCCGTTTGTATCCTCGTAGAGATCAAGAAGAGTGAATCCTGCCTCAAGCTGTCCGCCGATCTGTTCCTCAAGAGTATGTGAAAACTGCATCCCGGCATCATCTCTCTCAAGCTGCTTTCTGTATTCTTCATTCTCCGTGGGATCGAACGGAAGGCTGTTGATTATCTCCTTCTCATTTTCATCAACAATATAATTGATATAATGATCCACTCCGGATAGAAGAAACCCTCCTTTTTTCAGGATACGATAGCATTCCCTCCAAATTGCTCTTACATCTTTTACATAACAATTTGAAACCGGGTGAAAGACCAGATCAAATGCCCCGTCCTCAAAAGGCAGTCTCTTTGTCATATCCGCGCGGATAATATTGATCTTGTATCCTTCCCGGTCAGAAACATACCTTTCGCTTTCAAGCTGCTTCTCTGAATAGTCGAGAACTGTGCAATCCGCGCCAAGAGCAGCAAAGACAGGCATTTGCTGTCCGCCTCCGCTTGCAAGTCCAAGAATTTTCTTTCCTTTCAGGTCGCCAAACCAATCGCGCGGAACTTTTTTTGTGGGAGTCAGCAAAACATCCCAGATCCCCTGCGTGGCCTTTAAATAATCTTCATGGCTAATCGGTCTTCCCCACTCCCAGCCCTCTTCGATCCAGCGATCGATGGTTTTTGCATTTATATCCTGATAATCCATAACGAAATAATATCCTTTTTGTTAAGATTTTAAACAGCAACATCATCCGTTTTGCCGTAATTTTCGAATCCGCTTTTATGATCAAGTATAGCTATAACATCCTCCGGACGCTCTGCAAATACCGTTGCGCCGGTCTTTAAAAGAAAATCCCTGTCTCGAAATCCCCAAAGCACATTGATGCAGGGGAGCCCTGAGTTTTGCGCGGTCAAAAGGTCAACCTCGGAATCCCCAATATAAACGGCTTCATCCCGTGAAGAGTGCAGTTCTTCAAGCGCTGCAAGGACTGTATCGGGTGCAGGCTTTCTCTTTATCCCGGTTTTTTCGCCAATGGCTACAGTGACATATTCGCAGAAGAACCGTTCATTCAATTCCTTTACCGCGGAATCTATCTTGTTTGATACTATAGCCATCTTATAGCCCCTGTCTTTGAGAGCTTTCATCAAAGGCAATATCCCTTCATAGGGCCTTGTATTGTCAAGGCAGTGTTTGTCATAATACTCTGTAAAAACCGGCAGCATCTCATCAAGAAGTGACTCCGGCGTGCCTTCCGGGGCTGCGCATTTCATCGAATATCTGACCCCGTTTCCAAAGAATCTCCTGTAATCGTCATGGCTTCTGGGCGGAAGATCAAACTGCGAAAAAACGTGATTCACCGCATTTGTCAGATCATCAAGTGTATTAAGGACGGTCCCGTCCATATCAAAGATCACTGTATTTATATTATTCATATATCCTGCTTCTTTCCTTAAGTTCAGTCTTGAACCTCTTTAGCACTTCCTTGGGGCCAACTATCTTCACGCTTGTTCCAAGCGCAAATATCCACCCGAAAAACTGGTCGCTTACAGCGACATCAACCGCTGTCTCAGACCATCCCTTTTTCTTTGAAGGATGTATGGCTATATCCCGCCCGAATCTGTCAATGAAGACCCCTGCCATGTCATTTTCAAAGGCGATCTTCACCTTTATAGGCTCTCCGCCATACATTCCGAAGCTCATTTTGGAATATTTTGCAAGATCAAATTTCTTGAATTTTTCTTTCCCGGAACGTTTTGCCTCAAGAATCTTCACTCTTCTCAGCTTTTCCACACGGAAATGTTTGATCTTTTCCGCTTCCTCATCATATGCTATGAGGTAATAATTCTCATCATCCCAGGTGAGTGCCCAGGGGCTTACCACATAGGAGCCTTCTTTTCGTGGAATGAGCTTCTTTTCCTCGTTCCATTTCATATATTCAAATGAAATCTTTTTGTTCTCAGCAATAGCTCGGTGCACGTCGTCCACAAAATAATAAATGGACTCGTTCATGGTCTTGACCCTGCCCTGTACAACTACTTGCCGCTTGAGCTGGCTTGCCTCATAAGTACTTGCCATACCGGTCAGCTTTTTGATGAGTTCATTTGATTTCTTTTCCGTGATGAATTTTGAAGACTGGATCGCATCCACAAGGAGCTTCAGTTCCGCTACCTCAAACTGCTTTCTGCCGACATGATAATAGAAATTCCGGCCGACCTTTTCGCCGACCACATCTATCCCGAGAACCCTCAGAGCCTCCAGATCATCGTAAAGGCTCTTTCGATCGGCGGTACAGCCATAGGCTTCAAGTGCCGCCTTTATCTCCGGCATGGTGATCATATGCTCGTCGTCGGTCTTTTCAACCATGATACGAGCGAGATAATAAAGCTTGAATTTCTGATTTGTTCCCTTTGGCATGGAAAAGCCCCCTTTATTATGGAATCGGAATATCACTATCCGATCATACCATAACAAAGGGGGCGTTTCATTATATTGTGGGAAATTTATTGTACTTTATTTTATGGTTTTGCCTGTCTATCTGTTTCAGAAAATGATCTCTTTAAGCTGGATCTTTCTTTTGCCGTGGTACAAAAGATAAAGAGGATATACCCCGTCATCTACATCAATATCAAGGAAAAAGTCGTGCCACTGAAGATGGTCATTATCTTCATCCTGCTCTATCATAATCTTTCCTATACTCTTTTTTTCATCTGAAAATGAAACCTCAAAGAAACAGGATTCATCTTTACAAGAACCCTCTTCATCCGGAACATTTTCAGAAAGAAGCTTCTCGTAATTTTCGCTTCTCTCATCGATCCTTATCGGGCCGTCAAAATGAAAGCGGTTGTCCTCTTCTTCATATCTTACGCAAACGCCTATCCGTCTGGCATTGGTTAATTCAAAATATTTATAGCCGATAAGTGTACCATTTTCTATTTCCCCGACAAATCTCTCATTGTCAAAATGCGTGACATTCGGGAATGAGTGCGAAAATACGCAGTTTGAGCCGTGCGGCATATTACCGTTTGTGAGATTACAGCATATGACAGAAGGAAAACGCCCTTTTGCCAAAAGCGCACCGTCATTCAGCCCGCAGCTTGTAACAGGAACCTGGGGGATGCTTCCGTCAGGAAGGATATTTATCTTCTCAGCGCAGGCCTGTCGGCTGTAATCAGACTTGTGGGTGAGCCTGTGATAGAATACATACCACTGCCCCGCTATCTCACAGATACTGCCGTGGGTAGTCCCCGTCATATTGAGCTTGTCTTTTTCCGTCCTGCCATCAAGTCCTATATCGCCATTTGAAACTATCGTGCCGCCAAAAACGAAGCCGCGGTCGGGATAGTCAGATACAGCATAGCAAAGCTCATGATTCTGCCATGAAGAATAGATAAAATAATATTTCTTCCCGACCTTCCTTATCGACGAGCCCTCAAAGAAGGGATGTCCTTCAAAGCCGGTGCCAGCCACCTTGTATGGGATGATATGCTTTGGCTCCTCCTTTACGGTCAGCATGTCGTCTGAAAGAACGGCCATTACAGGTCCGTTTATGCTGTCAGGATAGGAAAGGATCTCCTCCCTGCTCCTGCCGAACATATCCATCTCTTTTTTTATGACTTCTTCCGTGAGACCGTATTTTTCTTCGTCACCGTACTGCGTCCCGTAGTAGATCCTTATGACTCCGTCATCATTCATTACTGCGGGATCAAAACAGATATATTTTTTAAGAGGTGTCCCGTCCGGCTCCCTTACTGCTCCAAGATATTCATACTTTCCCCCGGGAGTATCGCATACGGCAACGCTGATACACCCGCTGTAGCCACCGACTCCGTAATCTCCTCCCATGCAGTAATAGAGATAATATCTCCCGTCATTTCCCCGTACCACATCCGGAGCATACATATATTTCGGGTTTGGATAGGCGGGGTCCTGGGTAGCCCTGTAAATCACGCCCTCCCTTCTCCAATCTGAAAGATCATCAATGGGAGCCGAATAAGCCACATAATCCTCCATACAGAACGTATATCCCCCTTCCCTGTCATGGGAGCCGAAGAGATAGACCCTGCCGTCAAAGACATGGGGCTCTCCATCCGGTATATATTCATCTATCGGGAGAAAGGGATTAAAAACATTATTTTTCTGCATCTCATCTGATCGCGTCCTTCATTGACTTCACATATTCGCCAATGCGTTTCGGCGCTTCCTTTCCATATTTTTCCAGAAGCTTTATTATAGCAGATCCTACTATCGCGCCGTCAGAGATATCCGCCATCTTTTTTGCCTGCTCCGGAGTCGATATCCCGAAGCCTATGGCGCAGGGAAGAGAGGTATTTTCCCTTATCACCTTTACGATTGATGGAAGGTCGGTCGTGATCTCGCTCCTCACCCCGGTGACTCCGAGGCTTGAAACCACGTAGATAAAGCCCTCTGCCTCTTTTGCTATCATCGATATCCTGTTTTCCGAGGTAGGGGCGATAAGAGAGATAAGATCAACTCCATACTCCCTGCAGATTGGCTGAAACTCATCCTTCTCCTCGAATGGAAGATCCGGAAGTATCAGGCCGTCTATCCCCACATCATTGCAGCGCGAGATGAAGCGCTTCGGATCATAGGAAAATACCACATTTGAATAGGTCATAAAGACAAGAGGTATAGAAATCGTCTTTCTTAATTCTTTTACGAACAAAAAAATCCGGTCAGTAGTGATCCCG
>CAMVHB010000006.1 GCA_947167155.1 uncultured Lachnospiraceae bacterium
CATGACGCAGAGCGGATATCTCCTGACAAAGCTGCAGAGTCTCCTCTGGTCTTATCCCGAATTTGGATATTTCGCCGGAGGCATTGATCTCTAAAAGTATGTCTGAAACGCAAGAGCCTCCTTTCAGCTTGTTGGTTTGAACTTCAATTTCCTCTGCAAGCCTTAAACTGTCAACCGAATGTATGAGAGTGGTTTTGCCTGCAATATATTTGACCTTATTTCTCTGAAGATGACCTATGAGATGCCATTTGATATCCTTTGGAAGAACTTCGATCTTTCCTGTAAGCTCCTGGACCTTATTCTCTCCGAAGTCCCTGCAGCCTGCATCATAAACCTCCTGAAGTTCTTTTGGTTCATGCATCTTCCCCACTGCTATCAATGTAACGTCCGTTGGCTTTCTGCCGGAACGTATCGCTGCTGCTGCCACTTTTTCAAGAACGTTTGAATAATTGTCTTTTAACATTTTTTCCTCCTACATCTGAAGATCATGCTTCGCATGGTTCATCCTCAATATATTATGCTTCCATCTTTTATGTTTTTGGCATTCAGCGCTATATGGTCATAAAGCGCTATGCCGTAATTTGTTCCGGATTCCACTATGCTGTAATCCTCATTGGAAAACAGGACTTTGATGATCTTGAAAACAGCATAGCCCTTGTTTACATTGAACACGCCTTCCTTTTCGTCATTTCTGGAGCCCACGGAGAAAGTCTGTGTTGTGCCGTCTTTGATAAGAATATCTCCATTTTTCAGCTTTGAATCATCAGTATAGCAGTATTCTTCATCGTCATAATAAATGGTGGGCGTCACAAACAACGGATCACCTGTTTCAGGATCATTTTTTACTATGACCCCGCTTTCATTTGTATCCCCTCCCGAAGTAAAGAAATCCTTCGGAATTGCGAAGAAGGTCTTCTTCGTGATCGAAGAATTAGGTATCTTAAGCCCCTTCTTCTCATCAAGCATCAGAGTCACATAAAGATAACGGTAATCCGCGTAACGATCCATCGAATCATCGAATGTCAGTATGAGCACGGGCTGCTCGTCTATCCGGATAAGCTTTACCTGTCCGGTTGCATCATTTCCGTCAGCAGAAAACCTTACCGTGAGGTAGGACGAGTCCTTTATCGTCTCATATGTTTCTTCGGAGATCTGCATTGCTATCGACCAGTCATCATTTGTGATAAGTCGATACAAAGGATCCCCGGTTTTTATATCCCTGTCATTTCCGAAAGAAGAGCTTTTGTAGGTATTATCCTTGAGTATATCAAGGGTAAGTCCTTCTTCATTGAGGTTCTCCATCCCGTCATAGGATAATGAAAGAAGGCCTGGCCTTATTGCATAATAAGAATGAAAGGAACCGCTTGCCTCTGCAGATTGTATGGCACCTTCGTTTTCCAGAGCGGCTTTTCTTCCGTAGGCAGTAGAAAGATTTTCGGAGAGCTTCGTCATGAATGGATAGATTTCATGGAAGCTCTTGTCTGAGAAGGATGAAACAAAATCAAAGATCGTATCCTTTGCAACGGATAGTTCTGATGCGCTTAAGGTATAACCGCTGCTCTTTGCGGAAAGGGTATCGGCAAGACTGCCCACGGAATCAACGGCACAGATAAGGGATTTTACTCCTGCCCTGCTCCTGTTCCCGGAAAAATAAATACAGCGACCGTCCTCATCGGAATTCACAATAAGTTCCTGCCTCAAGGCGACGGCACGGTAGAAGTTGTCCTGTGTAATGCTCCCTTCAGTTACTTCGTAGTATTTCACGGAGCTTTTTGAAAAATATGAAAAGATGTGAAATACAACATAGGCAAGTACAAAAAGTGCGATAATGAGACCTATGTTCAGCTGGACCTTTCTATGAAATTTAACTATGTTTGCTGTTTCCTTCAAGAATTGCCTTCCTTTAAGAAGCGCCCGGCAGAAAGGATTTTCTTTCTGTCAGGCGCCAAAATAATTATCATTTCAGATCAGATTCAAAGAAGATTCATAAAGCCGCAATAACAGCAGACTTGACTGATTCGGGAAGATCTTCACATTTTTTCGAGACAGAGAGGAGAAAATCCGTTTCGAACTTTTCTGACAGTGCTTTCAGCTTTTCAACAGCATCTGCGAGGCTGTCTGCATCATCAACAAAAGCCGTTGTAAGAAAGCTGTCGAGATATATCTTTTCAATATCCCTGTTTGATGAGATGATGCCTGAAACAAAGCCCAAAAACTCGCCCGTCGTCGACATATCAAAATCTTCCATGTTTATGAGACGCACCCTGGAATCAAGATCGAACATATGATGATTGTTCTTGTCGATGAAGATCAGGCTGCCGCCGCATTTCTTAAGATCCTCGTGAACCTTGTCAAGAAGTACCCTTGTTTTCCCTTTTCCCTTCTCACCGGTGATAATTTCAACCATAACTGCCCTCCTTCAAAAGCATTTTTCTTTAATGGAAAAACCCTTACAGAATTTGATTTTAGACTATATGAAAGCAAAAAACAATGTCTTTTAGCTTTTTTCAAGTGGATGGTGTTTTCGCGTAATAAAGTATCTCACGCATCAGCAGATAAAGATTTACCCTGGCATCAGCTCCGTAAACCATTGAGATGATGTCATGACCTGCTTCGTTCTTTGAGTAGATCACCAGGCAGTATTTGGCAGCGCCCGTAGTTCCAGACTTTCCACCTATTACATCAATCCCTGCCGGATCATCCTCACTTCCGCTTACATAGCGGACAGTATTTCTCCAGGTCTTTTCAACCTTATTTCCGTCCTTGTCCGTATATTTGCAAAGATAACTCGGTGACTGTATGACATCGGTAAAATCCTGATACCGCAGAGCTTCATTAAAGATAAGATACATATCATATACAGTCACGAAGTGGTTCGTATCCTGAAGACCGTGAGGATTTACGAAGTGCGAATGTGTAGCGCCAAGAGACTGAGCCTCCTTGTTCATGAGCTCAGCGAAGGCCTCTACGGAGCCGCTGACACCCTCTGCTATTGCTATGGCAGCGTCATTTCCACTTGGAAGCATTAGTCCGTAAGAAAGCTGTCTGATGGTAAGCTGATCGCCGACATGAAGCCCGGCAACAGATGAGTCTGAATCAATATTCTGGATGTTCTCACTGACAGTCACTGTCTTTGAAAGATCACCATGCTTTATCGCGCAAAGGAGAGTCATTATCTTTGTAGTGGAGGCAGGATAGACCTTCTTGAAGATATCCTGTTTGTAAAGAGTCTCCTTTGTGGTTGCATCAAAGACTCCGGCGGCCATGGCGACATATGCATGAACCTTGTCATCATGCAGATTTTCTCCGTCGGTGACACAGAGATTGTCAGCAAAGAATATGCTCTCTTCCTCGGGTCTTCTTACTATCCCGTATCCGGTAAGGGCAGAGGCGCTGTCAAAAGAATCGGGAACACTCGTATTTGTCCCGCAACCCGGAAGAAACAGGGATGAAAACAATATCCCTGCCGAGAGAACAACGACCTTTATTTTTTTACTTATACATTTCACGCCACTCAAGATCTCCTCTGTCTAATGATTTGATAAGAAGCTCAGCCGTCGCAAGGTTCGTTGCGAGCGGTATGTTGTGAGCATCGCAGAGCTTTACGATAGAGTTCACATCAGGCTCCTGGGACTTCTGCTTCAGGGGGTCACGAAGAAAGATCACAAGGTCAATGTTGTTGTGCTCAATCTGGCTACCAAGCTGCTGGGTTCCTCCGAGATGTCCCGGAAGGAAACGGTGTAGCTTTAAGGAAGTGACCTCCTCTATAAGCCGTCCGGTTGTTCCCGTCGCAAAGAGATTGTGCTTTGCGAGGATGCTGCTGTAGGCTATGCAGAAATTCTGCATAAGTTTCTTTTTCGAATCGTGAGCAACAAGTCCTATATTCATGATACCTCCTTCTAATTCCCCCTGAAGAAGTGTCAGAACTTCAATGGCTTCATCTCATCTATATAGGTCTTTTTCGGCTGTATCCCCACATTCAGCACAAGTCCTATCCCTATGTAAAGGGTGATGAGCGAGGTCAGGCCATAGCTTACAAATGGAAGCGGAAGCCCTGTGTTCGGTAACAACCCCGTAACGACTGAAATGTTTACGAAGCTTTGTATGGCTATAAGTGACGCGACTCCGACGCATATTATCTTTCCGGCCATATCCTTTGCCTTCTTTGTCATCCGAAGTATCTCAAAGGAGATGAGGAACAGTAGTATGATGATCGCTACAGCTCCTATGAAGCCAAGTTCTTCACCCGCTACCGCAAAAATAAAATCCGTATGTGGCTCGGGAATGAAATTCCCGTTTTTCACTGAATAGGCAGAGGTATTGTAAAGCCCCTTTCCAAGCATCTGTCCTGAACCTATCGCCATGATGGAATTCTGCTGCTGATAGGCGTCACCGGGATATTCGGCGGGATGAAGCCATGCAAGTATACGTCTGTCCTGATAGCTCTTCAGAAGGGATTTTCCCTGAAGCTCAAGAACCAGAAAGAGAACGATCGCAGGAACTGTCACTCCAAGAACCGCAACCACTATCTTGTATGTAAGACCAGCCGCAAAAAACATCATCGCGATAGTGAGAAATGTCACGATCGTAGTCGAAAGATCAGGCTCCCTTATTATGAGAACGAGAGGTATGGCTGCAAGGATGGCTGTCTTAAGCAGGGTCTTTGGTTTGTTGATATCCTCCTCATGCTTCATGAAATAGAAAGCAAAAAATAATATGAGAAGAAGCTTTGCAAATTCGGAAGGCTGAAAGGTAAAGCCGCCTATCCTAAGCCATCTGGTGGCACCGGTTCCTGCATTGTAGCCGTATGGGGTGAAAACCGCAAGGAGCAATATTCCGGCTATGATGTAGTATACCCACGAGAACCTGATCACCAGAGAATAATCGATAAGAGCGACCACAGTCATTATGATGACGCCGACGATCATTCCGATTATCTGCTTGTTCTTGTAGTCCTCACCTCCTGCGGAGCCAATGACCAGAACACCGATAATTGTGATGAGTATGCAGTATACAATCAGCCTTATATTGATATATCTGAATTTGTAGTTTCGAAACATTATTTTCTACCGGACAAAGCCCCGTTTTTTAAAGGCTCGATCATAAGCTCATTTTCAAGCAGGAAAACAGCCTTGGGTTGCAGAGGCTCATCCTTTGAAAACAGTTTTTTCTTTTGAACCTCATGAAACGCTTCTTTTTTGTCTGCTATCGAAATATCATCGGAATCAAAGAAAAGCGCTGAAACAAAAGCTTTCTTTTCTCCTCTCACACCCGCATGACAGCTTCCTTTTACCCCGCCCATCACTATGATGTTTCCGGCTGCTTCAACTTTGGCGTCTTCTTTCACATCTCCGAGGATCACTACGGAGGAATCGCTTTGTACATCACGGCCGGGTTTGACAGAGCCGGTTACCACTTTTGCGTTCTCAAGGATATTCTCGGAAAAGAACCTGTCGGAAAGTTCAAGCATACGCTTGTCCTTAACAAGGTTTAAGTCTTCATCTATGACAAGGGTAATCCTTATCAAGGAGTTTAATTCTATGCATTCACAGATCCCTCTCATCTCTTCTTCGGAAATGACCCTTCCGGAAAACATAACGGGAAGAGCTACATCGCCGAAGAAATCGCTTGATTCCGCGAATCTTCTGCAGACGCTTCTGCAAAGGTCATCAAAGGGAGCATTAGGATCAAGATAAAGGTTGATCCCGTCTTTCATGCTTTTTATGACACAGTAATCATTGTTTGCCATAGCACATTCCTTTGTAAAAATGATCAGTCTTCTGTCCTGTTGTTTGTCGAGAGGTCGAAGGCCTCGGTGCCAACCTGATTTTTGTACTCTTCATAACCAAAGGCGACACCGAATATTCTTTTTGCGCAGTCTGCGGCGTTGTGAGAAGTGTAACCGAAGGGAATCCTTACCGCAAGACTTAATGAAGGCGATTGTGACGGAGCGTAACCGATGAAAAGCGAATGATTCGGTCTGGTCCTTGATTCCTGAGCAGTTCCTGTCTTTCCGGAGCATTCCACGGGGAAATTGTCAAAGGTATTCAGATCTTCAACAACCTGCCGCATACCAATATGTATGGCGTCCCACCCTGTCTGATCAAGCACATCCACATGGGATTCCTTTTCCGAACCAAAGTTTTGAAGCACGCTGCCGTCAGGACTCGTGATGCTCCGAAGGAGGGAAAGCCTGTATACATCCCCCGAGGTCGAAAGAGCCGTCACATATCTCGCCAGTGAGATTGTCGTGAAGTTGTTGTCTGACTGTCCGATAGCCGCCATGACAGGGTATTGGGTTGCAATATGAGGTGTCTTTTCATCGGTCTCTATTCCGGTCTTTCTGTCAAGTCCAAATAGCGATGCATATTCCTGGATCTTGGCGATACCGTTCCTGTCATTGTAGTTTTCCGATCCGGCAAGTCTCCAGCCCACCTCATAGAAGAAATAATTGCAGGAATCCTTTATTGCGTCGGAAAGCTTTTCCTCTTCATGATTACTGGGATAGATCCAGCACCGGGGTCTGTTTGACACCTTTTCAAATATGCCCTCGTCCTCAATGACTGTCTCTGTATCTATCACATGCTCTGAAAGCCCGGCCGTCGCGGTAACAAGCTTGAAGGTAGAGCCGGGAGCTGTTGACTGCTGGGTTGCGTGATTGTAAAGAGGCGAGGCTCCGCTTGTTACAAGATAATTATAATAATCACTCTGAACCTTGTTTGCGAGCTTGTTCGTGTCGTAACCGGGATATGAGACGCAAGCCAGAAGGCTTCCGTCCCTCGGATCTATGATGACACAGGAGGCTGAGCAGGGGTCCAATGCAAGCTGCCCCGGAGTGATCTCCAGAGACTTGAGTTTATCCTTTATGAAATCATAGGAACTGACTTTTCCTGAAAGGACGTCCTGTCGGTCCTCTTCATTATACTCAAGTATACCCTGATCGTAGAGGATGGCGCAAAGTTCATTTCCTGTTACGATATCCCCTCTTACTGCATATTCATTCATAAGCCTGTCAAAATCTCTGTCATCGGTAAGGGATTGGATTATATAATCAACGAGGTTTAAGTACATCTCGTTCGAGTCTGCGTATTTTTTTCCTGTCTCATAGGCATTGATATCTATCCAGTCTTTGCTGATGCAGTATTTAAGGTACTCTCCCACCGAGAGTTTCTGATCCTGCCAGGCTTTCTGAGTCTCGTCCGACTCGTCTATAGCCTCTGAGACAAGGACATTCTTGGCTTTCAGGTCTTTTATGATGTAGGTGGAATAGTTCTGGTATTCGTCGGTAAGCTCGCCGTAAACCTCGGGTTCTTCGTTCAGAAGGTCATCCTTTAATTTTGAAAGGGTTTCGTCCTTTTTTCGTGCCAGCTTGTTGTAGACCTCCTTTTCAAGCTCTGATGCATCTTCATTTCCCATCTTTCTTACTGAAATCAGACCGTTCTTCAGGAATGAAACATACGCATCATATACAGGGATCAGGATATCAGATGCATCCTTCTCGGGGTCGAGCTTGTACTCTCTTATGTCCTTCAGTTTGGAGCATACTATTCCGGCGACCTCCTGTTCGAGCAGATCATATACATCGGACTGGAGTTTGACATCGATCGACATATAAGCCGAGTTCCCGGGGACAGGAGCGTTGTAGGAAGCCTTTTCTATCTCATTTCCCACATAGTCGACATATACAGTCTCATTTCCTTTCCTTCCCGAAAGCTGTTCGTTCAGATACTGCTCTATTCCGCTCTTTCCAACCACATCAGTAAGAGAATAGATGTTTTTGTTGTTGGGGTCAGCTTCGATCAGGTCGTTATACTCCTCTGCGGATATCGTTCCGGTATAACCGATGAGATTTGACATACACTCTGCGTAATCATACTGGCGCATGGAATCCTCCCGGACATTAACTCCGGTGAGGGTTGCCTGATTCTCCTTGATATATGCTACTGAACGCTCATTGACATCAGTTGCGATCACGGTATCTATGTATTTCTGGAACTGATGCAGCCACATAGCATAACGGACAACGCATATCTTGTACCGCATCGATTCCTCATACTGATCGGATATACTGTAACGCTTATCGTAAAGATATTTCATGATATCATCGGCTGATACGGTCTTCTCATCAAAGCCGCCGGTCTTGTTGTATGAAAGGTCATGTGCCAGGGAGTGCCCGAACACGTCTGCCCTGAACCTGAGGAGTGAAGTACTGGATGAATTGAAACGGTAATTTCCGTCGGATATCATTGAAATCCCGAAATCATTGTCTATCTCGTCCCCGCATCTCTCAAGATTCGATATGATCTGATAGAGTTCCTCGTTCAGAAGAGCGTTCTTTTTCTTCGTTGACTCGTACGAACCGGAGTCCACTATGGTTACAGAATAAGAAAGCCTATTGTAGGCAAGCAATACTCCATTTCTGTCATATATGTTCCCTCGTGTTGCGGGAAGGCTTTCAGTCCTTTCCGTCAGAAGATTATAGCTGCTCTGATATTTTTCCCCGTTCATTATCTGAAGATAATATAGTCTTCCTATCAGGACGGCAGTAAACAACAGAAAGACCACGAGGATCACGAGGCCTCTTTTTTGAAAAAACTTTTCTTTAATTAGTGTAAAAAACTCAGACAATTATCTTTGTCTCCCTTTGCTTCTGTTTTCCCATGAAATTGTATATCAAGAGAAGCGGCACATACAAAGCAACCATTACAAGCATTGTATATACAGCCTCCGGAAGGATGATACTCTTGATATAAAAAAGAACATCTGTCTTTTGCCTTGTGAAAAACAGGAAAAAATAGATCACAAAGCCATATATGATATCTGAAAGTCCCGTAAAGAGCAGGGGCAGTTTCAGATCCTCACCAAAGAAGAATTTCCTGAAGGAACCGTTCAAAAAGCCTATGTAAAGATAAAGTAGGGCATACATCCCAAAATACTGTCCATGCATGAGGTCAAGGAGTATTCCGGAAAAGAAGCCGACGAGCATGCCTTCGAGCGCTCCGTTTGAAAAACCCGCAAAACAGACCAGGATAATGACACAGTTTGGAGTGATACCTCCAAGAGCAAGATGCGGAAATACCGACTCCTGAAGGAGAAATATCAGTGCTATAAGCCCTGCTGTAATCAGTACTCTTTTTAAAATGTGTCGAAAGGAACTCATTTCAGCTCACCCTGGAGCGGTATCTCCTTTTTTTGAAGGATCACCAGAACCTCTGAAATATGCCTGAAATCAGATACAGGAGTCAGTTTTCCTGATTTTGTGAGCCTGTTCTGGTCCTCATTGATCTCGGTGAGGTACCCCACCAGAAGACCGGGAACGAACTTGTCCGAAATACTGCTTGTAACAACCGGATCGCCCTGTTTTACAGCATCTCCCATATCAACAAGGCCGGAAAAGTTGATCATCTGTCCTTCATTCATCGACTTCAGATTCCCCGAAACTATGAGGTTAGCCTGTGTACTCGCGACCATTCCGCTGACATTTGAGGTATCATCCACGATAGTCCTCACCGTAGCAAAATGATCGCCTGTTTCCGTCACGATCCCGCACAATCCCTTTGACGAGAGCACGTTCATATCAACCTCTATCCCATCTGCTTTTCCCTTGTCGATCGTAAACGAGGAGAACCAGTTCCCCTGCCCCTTTGCGATCACATGGGCTCCGGTAGTCTCATAATTGGAATAGGTATCCTTGAGCGCAAGAAGACTCCTTAAACGCTCAAGCTCTGCCTGATCGAGCTGTTCTTTTGAAAGTTCCTCCCTAAGCGCTGAAGCTTCCAGTCGGAGCGCATCATTTTCTGCCTGAAGCTCTTCCTTCGATCTTCTCTCGCTGACGCTCTCCTTTATTCCGTCGGCAACGTAGGTAAGCCCCTTTTCCATAGGCACGAAAATACGAGCGGCAGCCTCTGTGAGGACTCCGCCCGAAAACCCTGTGGCATATGAAAAGAAAAGAAGCAATATACATATACTCGTCAGGATAAAAAGTATGTATTGAATGGGAATAGGATTCTTTTTCTTAACCGGCATCTTTATAACCCTTTTCAGCGGAATATCCTTGAGCTGATACCATAACCGTATCTCCTGCATTCCTCCTCGGAGACGACCTTGCCGAGACCTTTTGCAGCAGTAAGACTTCCGTCTTCCGCTACATTTACCGCGATGTTTGTGATCGAGCGCACAAACTCCGAAACCCTGTCAATGCTTGAGCTTCCGCCCGTAAGATAGATCCCGGATCTGACTATATCCTTCGCAAGTTCCGGCGGCACCTTTTCAAGTATCATCCGGATTGAATTCGAGATGGATGTGAGGTCATCCTTTATTGCCTCATAGACGATATCGGAGTTTAATGACATCTCTATGGGGAGACCGGAAACAACATCACGCCCGACGACCTTCATCTCTTCCTTTCGCTCAGGCAGAGCACTCCCTATATTTTCCTTCAGTTCTTTCGCTGTCTTCATCCCGATGACAAGGTTGAACTTTCTCTTTAAGTAAGTAACGATCGAATCGTCAAGCTTGTTCCCGCCGAAAGGAATGAGGTTCGAAAGAACTATCCCGCCGAGTGAAATGACTGATATCTCTGTGGTATCCGCACCCATATCTACCGTCATGATCCCGGTGGGCTTTGATATGTCAAGTCCTATCCCAAGCGCATCCGCAAGAGGCTTTTCGCACAGAAGGATACTCCTTGCCTTGATCTTCGTCTTGGCGAAGATGTCGTAGAAGGCCTTTTTTTCAACCTCGGTGATATCGGTAGGTACCGCAATGACTATGTCAGATCCCTTTACATGAGCCGAGAGCTTTTCGTCAAGCATTGAAAGAAGCATGGTCTGCATATTGTCAAAATCGGCAATGACACCATTTACTATGGGAAACGAGACATTAATCGTCTCGGGGGCTTTTTCATACATGGAATAAGCCTCGTCTCCATAAGCATACATACGGTTCTTGCCAACTATGGCGATCGTGTTTTTTTCAGAGATGACTGTGCCTTTTGATCTGTCGAATATCTTCAGATTTCCGGTGCCCATGTCTATGCCAAAGCCATTTTGCATTTTTGCTCCTCAACATCATTATTTTTGAACAAACATAGTGCAGTTTAGCACAATAGCGACTTATCGTAAAGGTTGCGCTCATACATTTTTTGAAGCGCCATAAGCACTCCAAGACGACCGCTTGGCCATGTAAGACCGCCCTGAAGAAATACCCTGAAGGGTTCTCTCAAAGGCCCGTCTGCGGAAAGCTCAATGGAAGAACCCTGAACAAAGGCTCCGGCGGCCATTATCACATCATCCGCATAGCCGGGCATATAGGAGGGCTCGGGAACGACGAAGGAATCCACCGGGGCAGCCGCCTGGATGCCTTCGCAGAAGGCTATCAGAGTCTCCCGTGTCAAGAGGTCTATCGATTCTATGATATCGCTCCTTGGCTCATCCTGTGACGGAGAAACGAGAAAACCAAGACGTGAAAAGCACTCTCCTGCAAATACCGCTGTCTTCATAGCGTTCTTCGTGATCTCGGGGGCGAGGAAAAAGCCCTGCATAAAAGGTCTTGTCATATCAAGGGAAGCGCCGACCTCCTTACCAAGCCCCGGGGAAGTAAGCCTGAAAGCGGCATTTTCGATCATATCCTTCCTGCCTACAAGATAACCGCCAACCGGTGCAAGGCCGCCGCCGGGGTTTTTGATAAGGGAACCGACAAGAAGATCAGCCCCGACGAAAAGGGGCTCGTGAAGCTCAGTGAACTCTCCGTAGCAGTTGTCGATCATTATCCTTACATCAGGCTTTATGCCCCTGATAAAGGAGATAAGCTCTCCTATCTCGGCAACAGTCAGTGTCTTTCTTGCGCCATAGCCTCGCGATCGCTGGATCGTGACAAGGGCTGTTCTATCATTAAGCTTCTTTTTGATGTCGTCAAAGTCAAAGTATCTCCCGTCGATAAGGGGTGACTCGGCATAGCTGATCCCGTACTCCATCAATGATCCCTTTGTGGGATTGATCCCTATAACATCAAGAAGCGTATCATAGGGCTGCCCAACAGGTGAGAAAAGCTCATCGCCGGGGCGCAGGTTTGAGAGGAGCGCAAGGGCGAGGGCGTGGGTCCCGCAGGTGATCTGTGGACGAACGAGGGCGTCATATTTTTCGTTGTCCGGATCCATAAATTCGGAAAAGTAATCCCGATAGACCTGTTCAAGCGTGTCTCTCCCATAGTCGTTGTATCCGTAGCCTGTACTCATGGAAAAGCATTCCGTACTTACGCGGTTTTTCTGAAGGGAATGAAGTACTTTAAGGGAATTGATCTCCGCGATCTTTTCTATGCTTTTGAAGCGCTCAGAAAGCGCCTCTTCCACCCTCTCTCCAAAGGAAAGGACAGGTCTTTCGATCCCAAAGTTTTCGTAGCCAAATATTTCTTCTTTGATATCCATTTTTAACCTTCTTTTTTTTGTATGCATTCAAGAATAAAATCAGCTTCCCTCTCCACATCATAGGAGAAATGCTCTGCATCTATTATGATCGAGTCCTTCGGCGACTGTCTTGAAAACCAGGTCACCTGCCGTTTTGCATAATGCCGGGTCTCCTTCTTGATCCTCTCTACCGCTTCCTCCAAAGAGCATTTTTCCTCGATAACATCCATGAGCTGCCTGTAGGAAAGCGCAAGCATTGAATTGTCTTTCTGCCTTAAGCCCTTGTCATAAAGTCGTTTCACTTCGGAAAACAGTCCATCCTCCATCATTTTATCGACGCGCTCATCGATCCTTTCATACATCCTTTCCCTGTCGTCCCTCATTATGAAAAATGAATAATCATAAGGGCTTTTTCTGCTCGAACGCTCCAGATCATTATGAGACGAGATCGGAATGCCGTTTTCATGGTAGAACATAAGCGCTCTTTTCACGCGTTTGACATTATTTTCATGAATGGTCTCAAAGGATCGTTCGTCGCATTTTTTAAGAAGTTCATGGAAGGCCGCTTTTCCGTGCTCTGAAAGAAAATCGTCAAGATATTTGGAATAAGCACTGTCAGGTTCCTCATCAGGAAAATCAGTGTCATAGAGGACTGCGTTTATGTAAAACCCGGTCCCGCCGCAGAGAACAGGTACAAGTGCATTCTCTCTGCAGTAAGAGATGCACTTTTTTGCCTCCTCCTTATAGCGTGCCGCTGAATATTCTTCGCCCGGCTCTGCTACATCTATCATGAAGTGGAGAATGCCATCTTTTTCATCTTCTTTGATCTTTGCGGTTCCGATATCAAGACCTTTGTAAACCTGCATTGAGTCGGCTGATATCACGGCACCGTTTATCTTCCTGCAGAGTCTTATGGAAAGTGCGCTCTTCCCTATCCCCGTGGGACCGCATATCACTATGAGGCTGTTGTCCTTCATATGTTCACTATCCTGTTAAAGCGTTTGTCAAGTTCCTCCTTTGAGAGCTTGATCATAACAGGTCTCCCGTGCGGACAATGGTAGGGATTGTCGAGAAGAAGGAGTTCGTCGATCAGCGCCCTTGCCTCGGTTTCCGAGATAATGGTATTGCCCTTGATCGCGGCTTTACATGACATTGTCGCAACCCTTATCAGTACAGTCTCGTCGAGCGCCTTTCCTTCGGTCTCGGAAAGGCCGGAAAGAGTGCTCATGAAAAGCTCCTTCGGATCCACCTCAAACATATTTGAAGGGACGGCACAGAGCCTTACCTCAGCGCCTCCGAAGGGTTCAATAAGAAAGCCGATCCTTTCAAAAGCAGCCTGATATTTCAAAAGAGTATCCTCCTCTGCAGGAGAAAGAGATATGACGATCGGGGGATTTAAGTTTTGCGAAGAGACCTCCCTTTTTTCAAGCAGTTTGATCGTCCTTTCGTATAGCACCTTTTCATGTGCAGCGTGCTGGTCAAGGAGATAGACATCATTGTCATACTCTACTATCCAGTAGGTTTTGAATATCTGCCCTATTATCCGGTGGGACTTTTTTGCCTCAAAGGAAACAAAGGATATCTGTCCGTTCTTTTCGCTCTCAGAAAAGGACAGAGGTTTTTCCATAGTTTCAAGTCGTTCCTTGTATTTTGCAAAACGTCTCTCTTCAAAGACCTCCGGGGTCTTCTCCGGGATATCTTCAGGAATCTTTTCGGGGAGAACTTCCTGTTCGCCCGGAATTACTTCAGAGTGAGGCCTCTCCTCCTTTTCGGGATGAACAGGAAGTTCTTTAACCTCTTTTTGAGACGCTTCCTCTATTCCGGAAAGTCTTATCGGAGAGATGTCCTCTATCGACCTTATTGCCTCTCTTACCGCGGAATATACAGCATTATAAACCCTTTCTTCTTCAGAGAAGCGTACCTCAGCCTTTCGCGGATGCACATTCACGTCAACCAATGCTTCATCTATATCTATGAAAAGTATGATATATGGATAACGATGGAGCATGAGATAACCCTGGCAGGCATCTTCTGCCGCTTTTGAAAGCAGCTTTGAACTGATGGAGCGCTTGTTTACAAAGAATAGCTCCTTTGCCCTGTTGGCGCGCTCCAATGGTTCCCTTCCAAGAAAGCCAAAGCAGCCGACCTCATTTTCCCGGTGGGATATCTCGATCAGATCTGCGGCGACGCTACGCCCCTCTATCCGATAGATCGCATCAAGAAGACTTCCGTTTCCTGAAGTAAAAAACCTGTCTGTGCCCCCGGCCTTTAAGGAGAAGGATATCTTTGGATGTGACAGAGCTATCCTTGAGACGATCTCATTAATATAATTCCCCTCTGTCATAGGGGATTTCAGGAACTTACGCCTTGCCGGAGTATTGTAAAAAAGCTGACGGACAAAAACGCTTGTGCCGTCAGGACAGGCTGAGTCCTCACATGTGATCTCTTCTGAACCCTCGATTATGTAATGTGCTCCTAAGATAATGTCCCTCGTCTTTGAAAAAACTTCTGTCTTTGAGACTGCGGCAATAGAGGAAAGAGCCTCTCCGCGAAAGCCGAGAGTGCTTATGGATGAAAGATCCTCCACTGTAACGAGTTTTGATGTCGAATGGCGTAAAAAAGCGTTTTGGAGTTCACTTTTATCGATGCCGCAGCCGTCATCAGTCACACGGATATAGCTGATACCGCCGTCCTTCCATTCAACCGTGATATTCTTGGCTCCGGAATCTATGGAATTTTCCACCAACTCCTTTACCACGGAGGCCGGGCGCTCTACAACTTCTCCGGCAGCTATCTTGTCTATGGTCTCCTTTGAAAGGAGCCTTATTTTTCTTTTATCTTCCATGCTATCCTCGATCGATCAGCTTTTTCAGCTCAAAAAGCCTGTTCATGGCTTCAATGGGAGTCATCTCCTCTACCTTTAATGCCTTTATCATATCGATAGACCGCTTTTCGTTTTCAGTCATGATATAGTCCTGATTTTTATCAAGAGAAAACAGAGAAAGCTGTCCATCATCAGCGGGAAGAACACTCTTTTTTTCGATCCTGTTTTCATTTCTTGAGATATCATTGTCGGAAAGCTTTGTCGAGATGCTTTCCGCTCTTTTAAGTACTTCATCTGGAAGCCCTGCTATACGGGCGACCGCAACACCGTAGCTCTTGTCTGCGCCGCCGCGAACTATCTTTCGAAGAAAGACTATATCGTGACCGTTTTCCCTCACCGCCACGCAGTAATTGTTCACTCCGTCGATCATGCCCTCAAGCTCTGTGAGTTCGTGGTAATGTGTCGCAAAAAGTGTTTTCGCCCCGATATTTTTTTTGTTTGCTATGTACTCAACGACAGCCCAGGCGATCGAAAGCCCGTCATAGGTACTTGTTCCCCGCCCTATCTCATCAAGGATAATGAGTGAATCCTTTGTTGCATTCCGGAGGATATTTGCGACCTCGTTCATCTCGACCATAAATGTGGACTGTCCGCTGGAAAGATCGTCAGAAGCTCCGACACGCGTAAATATCCGGTCGCATATAGATATGTCTGCACTGTTTGCAGGCACGAAGGAGCCAATATGCGCCATCAATACGATAAGGGCAGTCTGTCTCATATAGGTTGATTTTCCGGCCATGTTGGGACCGGTGATTATGGTGACCCTCTTTTTGTCATTGTCAAGGACAGTGTCATTTTCGACAAAGAGCTCGTCCGACCTTATCTTTTCAATTACCGGATGTCTTCCTCCCCTTATTTCTATTTTCCCCTCTTCATTGATCGAAGGGCGGACATATCTGTTCCGATCAGCCGTATAGGCAAGGGACTGAAGAAGATCGAGATTGCTCAGAAGACGGGCTGTTTTCTGCAGTCTTTCCGTCTCATTTTTTATCTTTTCAAGGATGTCGAGGTACAGCTCCTTTTCAAGAGCAAGAAGCTTTTCTTCGGAACCAAGCAGAGTGTTCTCAAGCTCCTTGAGCTCCGGAGTATAATATCTTTCAGCATTAACAAGTGTCTGCTTTCTGATGAAATAATCCGGCACCTTGTCCCTGAAGGAATTTGAAACCTCGAGGAAATAACCGAAAACCTTGTTGTATTTGACTTTCAGGTTTTTGATATCGGTCTTTTCCCTCTCCTTCGCTTCAATATCGGAGAGCCACTTTTTCCCCTCCGTCTTTGCGCTCCTTAATCTGTCAGCTTCCTCAGAGTAGCCCTTTCTTATGAAGCCGCCGTCATAGATCACTGCGGGAGGCTCCGGCTCTATCGAATTTTCAAGAAGAAGAGTAATATCCGAAAGCTCATCTATCTCACGCGATATCTCTGAAAGCAAGGCGCTCCTTGCATCTGAAAGAAGCCTCTTGATGCCCGGTATCACGGAAAGGGAGTTTTTCAGCGCTATAAGGTCGCGGGGATTTGCGGTCTTGTAGGTCACTCTCGTAAGAAGCCTTTCAAGATCATAGACTCCGGAAAGGTATTCACGGAGCTCATCGCTTGTCGCGATATCGTTTTTCAGTTCACAAACTGCGTCAAGCCTTTTTTCAATATCCTCCTTCAAAAGGAGGGGCATCTCTATCGCATGGCGAAGCGCCCTGGCTCCCATAGCGGTCTTCGTGTGGTCGAGCACCCAGAGAAGCGAGCCCTGATGCTTCTTTTCACGCATCGTCTCAACAAGCTCAAGGTTCCTTCTGGTCTGATAATCAAGGATCATATATTTCCCGTTTGAGAACCGCCTCAGCTTTGATATCTGGGAAAGGAATATCTTTTGAGTTTCAGAAAGATAATTGATGAGTGCTCCCGAGGAAAGAAGGCAAAGCTCATCCTTTGAGATCCCGAGCGCCGAAAGGTCTTTTGCATTGAATTGCTTAAGCACTGTCCGCTCTGCCTCTCTCAAGTCATAATATATACTCTTCAAGGGTGAAAAAACGATCTGATGGCGGGCAATGTATGAATCCCTGTCAAAGGGACTCATTAGAAAGGCTTCGTTTACAACTATCTCGGAAGGGTCAGCCTCCTCCAAAAGATCAAGCAGCGACTCGCTGCTCTCCTCCTCGGATACAAAGAATTCACCGGTTGAAACATCAGCGCATGACACGCCGAAATGGCCTTCTCCAAAAAAGACAGAAGCTATGTAATTGTTCTTCGTCCCGTCCAGGGAATCATCTATATTCGTTCCCGGCGTGATGACGCGGATCACATCACGCTTTACTATCCCCTTTGCTTCCTTCGGATCCTCAAGCTGCTCACAGATCGCTACCTTGTAGCCTCTTTTTACGAGACGGTTGATAAAGCCCCCCGCGCTATGCCAGGGGACGCCGCACATCGGAGCTCTTTCCGGCAGGCCGCAGCTTTTCCCGGTAAGGGTAAGCTCAAGCTCTTTTGAAGCGATCTTTGCATCATCAAAGAACATCTCGTAGAAATCACCCAGACGATAAAAAAGGATACAGTCCTTGTAATCCGCCTTTGTCAGAAGATACTGCTGCATCATCGGGGTAACGGCATTCTCGTCCACCACCGTGAGATTGTTTGAATATTCTTTTTTATCAAGTTCTTTTGTCATATCACAAAAATTCCATCAGTTTTTCTGCGCACCTGATCCCGTCAACCGCGGCTGACATTATCCCTCCGGCATAGCCTGCTCCCTCGCCGCAGGGGAAAAGCCCCTTTACGGAAACCGACTGTAGACTGTCATCTCTTTCGATCCGCAGAGGAGAAGATGTCCTTGATTCCACCCCGGAAAGGATGGCGTCCTCCCTTGAAAAGCCTTTTATCTTTTTTCCAAAGTCGTTTATCCCAAAGACGATAGTCTCATATATCTCATTTGAAAATAATGTATCAAGCCGTCCAAAGCCGGCTTTCCCAAGGGTATCGCTTTTGTATTTTCCAAAGGAGGATGAGGCTCTTTTGTCCCTGAAATCGGAAAAAAGCTGCTGAGGGATGAATCCATTTGAAAGAGAATAAGCTCCTTTTTCAAGCTCCTCCTGAAAAGCAATGCCTGAGAGGGGACCATCCCCTCCAAAATCGTTTCTCGAAACTGATACAATAAGCGCGGAATTTGCGTTTTCTCCCTCTCTTGCAGCATTGCTCATCCCGTTTATCGAAAGCATTCCCTTTTCGGATGAGGAATTGATCACCTTCCCGCCGGGACACATGCAAAAAGTCCAGATATTTCTTTGAGAACCCCCTTTTCCCGTGAGCTTGTAGGAAGCCGGCGGCAATATGCTGTTCAAAATGCCATACTGACTTTCGTTTATGAGCTTTTGCGGATGCTCTATCCGAAGCCCGACGGCAAAGTCTTTTTCCGTCATCAGAACGGACTTTGAATAAAGCATCCTCATGGTATCTCTTGCCGAATGTCCTATCGAAAGGATGCATGTATCCGAATTGAAACGCTCATTATTTTCCGTGACAAGACCAATAAAGCGCCTTATGCCATCATCCTCTGAAAAGAGGAGGTCTGTGACCGGAGTATTGAAGTGAAACTCACCGCCAAGCGCTTCTATGGCCTTCCTCATCGCAGGAAGTATGAGCAGCAGCCTGTCAGTCCCGATGTGGGGCTTCGCATCATAAAGTACGTTTTTGTCCGCCCCGAACTTTTGAAATGTTTCGAGAACGAAAACCTGCTTTCCGTCCCTGTCCTTCGTAAGCGTATTCAATTTCCCGTCCGAAAAGGTACCGGCTCCGCCCTCTCCGAAGCAGACATTGGTATTTTTTGAAAGTTCTTTTCCCGAAAAGAAGTCCTTTACTATTGCTTCTCTCTCTTCTGCTTCCGCGCCCCTTTCAAAGACAATAGGATCAAGACCGGCAAGTGCCAGTATATATGCGGCAAAAAGCCCTGCCGGACCGTCTCCTATAATGAGAGGTCTTTTTTGCCCGGCTTTTTTCAGGAATGGCGTGACTTCATATTTTTTCTCTGAATATCTTTCAAGCAAAAGCCGGCCCTTATATTTTTTTAGGAGTACGTCCTCATTCGGAAATCTTGCAGTTACCGAGTAAAGGATAAATATATCCGGCTTTTTCCTGGCGTCAATTGACTTTCTTTGGATATAGAGTTTTCGTATATCTTCTTCCCTTTCCCGAAGCTCCTTTGAAAGATATCGTGTTAATATGCGCTCTTCCGGGATTTCGCTGTCCTTTGAAAAAAAGGAAAGAGGGAGTTTGATATTTGATATCTTAAGCATCACTTGCCTCCCGCTGAAGCTTTCCCTGCCAGCAGTCCGGTAGCAAAGGCAAAATGGAGATTGTAGCCTCCGCATATCCCGTCACAGTCCAAAAGTTCACCGGTCACAAAAAGCCCGGGAAACTTACGAAGCTCCATAGTATGAGGATCTACTTCGGAAAGTGAAAGCCCGCCGGAGCTTGTCTGCGCCTTTTCAAATCCAGCGTATCCTGTCATATCAAAGGAGAAGGATGAGAGGATATCAAAAAGAAGCTTAAGCTTTTTTGATGAAATATCTGAAAGACGATCCGAAAGGGAAATTCCTGCCTTCTTTAAGAAAAAAGGGATCATTTTGTAGTTCAATATGGAGAGCAGTGCATCCTTGACCTTGATATCGCCCATCAGATTCCGGATAAAGGCAGAATAGTCAAAGCTCTTTGGAAGAAGATCAAGGCAGATCCTCACCCTCTCGTTCTCATCAAAAAGGCGGATTGCAGAAGAGCTAACATTCAAAACAGGAATTCCTGAAATGCTGCCCTTGTTGAATTGTAGTTCACCAAAATCAGAGGCAATAACGTCACTCTTATGCGCTATATTAATCCGCCCGTAAACTCTTATTCCGGCAAAATCTTCAGAAAATGCACCCTCACATTTCAAAGGAGAAAGAGCCGGAAGAGGCTTGTTAACATCAAGTCCGAGAGAAGAAAGCAACTTATAGCCATCTCCCATAGCTCCTGTATCTGGAGCAGCAAGCCCACCGGTCGAAAGGATATACTTTTTTGCAAAAAAAATGTTTTTATCCGTCTTTATCCTGAAATACCCGTCTTCCCTTTCGAGCGAAACACCACTTTCTTCAACTGAAAAAATCACTCCTCTTTCCTTCGCTCTCAAAAGCAGGATGTCCCTGAAAGATTTCGCCTCCCCACTGTAAGGGTAAAAGCAGCCATTCCTTTCATAAGGAACAATCCCTTTTTTTGAAAAAAAAGACAGGGAGTCTTCAAGTGTGAAGGAAGACAATATCTGCTCAAGACTTTCTTTGTCGGGAGAATTGTAATGATCCACAGAAATAGCGCGATTTGTGAAATTACATCTACCGTTTCCCGTACGGGAAAGCTTTTTTCCGGGGATTTGATTTTTTTCAAGGACGAGAACGCTTTTTTTTGGTGAGGCTTCTTTTGCACCGATCGCCGCAACAAGCCCTGAAGCCCCGGCTCCTATTATAATGATATCATAATTATCTTCTCTTTTCATCGGGAAGCAGCCTCATTTTTGTCAAAAGCATCGCTATTTTTCTGCCTTTCGGGAATCTTTCGACCTCTTCTCTTGAGATCGTCCTTGTAAGCAGGAGGATGAGTGCATAGACTATCACCCCGAATATGATAGAGATGATGGTCGAAAATGTGTTTGAATGCGTGATATAGTGCATGGCTCTGTAGAACAAAAATGTCAATACGCCCATGGCAGCTGAGGCCGCGGCAGGCTGTACAAAGGTCGTTACGAAATTGAGCCGGACGTTGGCATGCCGGGTCAGTGCGATATTATTTAAAACACACATCAAAAGGGCATAGAATGCATTTGCTATTATCACAGCGTAGATGTTGAGGTTGAATACCCTCATCAGAAGTATAAGGAGAAGTGCCTGAAGCCCCAATGATATGGCGGCATTTATGACCGGGATACGAAGCCGGTCTACCCCCTGGAGAAGTCCGTTCGAAAGAGTGGACAAAGAAAAGAACACTACGGAAATAGCTCCTGTCAGCATCATCATTGAGGAAGATTGATCCGTATCCGAGAAAAGCAGCATCATAAGTGGGCCTGAAAGCGCCATAAGACCGGCGGTGCATGGGAAGGCGATAAGCATGGTAAAGCGCGTTGCAGATGTGATCTGGCGTTTTACGGAAGCTCTTTTCCCAAGCATAAAAGCCTTTGTAAGACTTACAACAGCTGATGAAGCCATAGCTGAGGCTATAGATATGGGCACATTGATGAGGACCCGAAACTGTCCCGCATAAACACCCCACCATTCGGATATCTGCTTTGCATCATAGCCCTGTGTCACCGCTATATTCTTGAAAAGCGTCTGGTCTACTATTGAGCTGATATTGTATATAGTGGTTGAAAGAAGAACAGGAACTATGGTCAGGACGAGTATCTTTATGAGGGACGCATATGATTCCTGTTTTTCAATGGTGCTTTTCTTTACCTTCTTTTTGAACTTTGCGTAAAAACCGAGGAACAAAAAGAATATGAAAAGGAGCGCAGCCATGGCACCCGCTGCAGTACCCATGGTACCGCCTGCCGCCCCGTAGGAGGCTGCGGTATTTTCCGCATTGACAAGGATCTTTCCTGCCTTCTGACCATAGGAAAAGAGCGCATATGCGCAGACTATTGATATCACGGCATTTGTGATCTGCTCGATGATCTGCGAGATAGCTGTAGGGACCATGGTGGAAAGGCCCTGGAAGAAACCTCTGAAAACACCAAGAATAGCGACAATGAGGATCACAGGACCAAGCACCGTGAGAGCCGGAGCCGCGAAAGGAGTCTTCAAAAAGCCGCATAGCTCCTCATTGAAAAACAAAATGATAAGCATCGCTGCGCTTCCTGTAATACTTGCAAAAAGAAGCGAGCCCTTAAGCACCCTCATCACGTTCTTCGGCTCTGACTTCGCAGCCCGGGCCGCGACAAGCTTTGAAACCGCAAGGGGGATAGAGTATGAAGATATTATGAGCAGAATATTATATATCTCATAAGCAGTTCCGTAGTAGTCGTTCCCGGTCTTCCCTATAATGGCAGTGAGGGGGATCCTGTAAACAAGACCTATGATCCGGCTTATGATCGAAGCCCCTGCCAGGATCGACCCTTGGACTATAAGCTGGGAATCACTGTTTGAGCGTTCCTTCGTCATCTTGCGTTGAATTCCTCTATCGTAGAATAAAAGTTGTTTTCATCACTGTGATACTTCTCTATGAGGCTGACCCAGGTCTTTCCGGGATTGAGTTCTATCTCGCTCCCATCCGGCATATAATAACTTGTAATCCCTGTGTCAGACTTCTTTTCCCAGGTGATGTCTATCACCTTTCCTTCAGTAATGAATTTTCCCTTTCCCGTACCCTTTAGCGGGATATTAAGATAAGTCGTTCCCTCGTATATGGAGCAGGGAACATCCTGAAGGATGATATTTTTGACCATGATCTGCTTTCCGTCAACTGCATCGATCTCAGGCTCATCATACTCGAAGCGTTTGTAAAGACCCGTGCTCTTGTCATATATGAAATAAGGCTGGTTGTTGTAGAGATAGAGTGAAAGCGCTTCGCAGGGTTCACCTGAAGGAAGGGTATTCTCTTTTTCCGAGAAGATAAAATGGTCCCGAAGTCCTTCCTTCTTCGTAGTCCGATAACCCTTTTTGGCGATCCCTTCGTCAACACCCGCTCCCGTGGTATAGGCATTGTGAGGAGATTTCCTGTCTGAGGAGCGGAACCATATATCGTTTAGGCTTCCGTCAGTACCGTTCAGATCAGCGACAATTCCTGTCGCAAGCAGCTCCTCTCCATGGACTGACTGTCCGAAATGCACATATACAGCGTCATATTCCGAAGCAATATAAGCAAAATAGGGCCTGCACGATCTTAAGTTCCCTATACGGTCAAGACCCGCGTAATCCTCAAATACAGCCATATACCTTGTCATCCCGCCTTCCATGGGGCATTCGTATATGACCCCGGCAGAGTTGATCCCGTAATGCGGAAGTGCAGGTGATGAGTTTTCTATCATGAAAGCCACGTTTCTCTTTGTAAGAAGGGAAGGATCCAAAAGAACCTCACCCGTAAGAGGGCTCTTCGGTCCTGTCGGCTTTGTTTCTTCAGCAGATGAAGCTGAAGATGAAGAAGCTGACGAAGTCTTTTTTTCAGAAGAAAGTGCTGCTAAAGAAGCAGCTTTTTTTGAAAGCGAGATACTACTCTCTCTCATACTTAATGATGCGCTCTGTCTTCTTTCCTCCTCTGCCTTCTTTTTCTGTGAACCTGATACAAAGATCAGAAGCCCGATCAAAAGCAACAGGACTGCGCAAAGGACAACTATAAGTATTATCGTTTTTTTCTTTTTTGACATCTTACTGTTCTGCCTTTTACCTGTTGATCGAAAGCGCTTCCATTACTTTTTTTTGCATTTCCTCCATGACCAGGCGTTCTTCATCAACTATATGATCGTAACCGAGAAGATGAAGAGTACTGTGACATATTAGAAAGGCAAATTCTCTTTTTTCGGAATGCCCATAATCTTTTGCCTGTGATCTCACCTTTTCCTCACAGAGAACTATATCACCGAGCACTACCTCTCCTGTGTCCGGATTTATAGAATCAGTCTCATTTTCGGAAATGAATTCAGCGAAAGGTCTTGAATGATCAAACCCGACAAGCGGGAAGGAAAGCACGTCTGTCACGCTGTCAACACCCCTGTAGTCCTTATTGAGTTCTCTTATCTCTTCACTGCTCACGAAGGAAAGGGAAACCTCCGCTTCCATGTCAAATCCGGCGATTAACAGGGTCTTTTTCACCGTGCTTTCTGCCGTTTCAAAAATATCAAAATCAAATTCAGGCACATTTTCGTCTTGTATTATAAGAGTCATATAATCACCTCAATAAGTTTTGTCCCCTCATAAGATATCTGACTTTGCGAGATAATCTCTTATCCTCAAAAACTGGTTTATAGACATACCGGATCTGTCATAGGTTCCGTTTGCAGAAAGCTCATTCATCGCCTGATAGATTATCATGCTCTGGTTCCACTCGCTCCTTCCGGCCGCATTTATTTCTTCCTCAAGTCTTGTAACGCAGGTGCTTGCCATGTGTACGATCGCAGACTCGATAGTGGTCGGAAGTCTTCCTTCACCGGGATATTCGGAAAGTATCCGGATCACATCGTGCGGAAAGCAATGATCCTCTGCGATCCTTACTGCGTTTTCCATGAAGGGCTCACCCTCCATCACTCCAAGCCTGTAATAGAAGCCGCCGCAAGCAGCAGTCCTGTCCTTTGCCCGGATTATAATGGCACAGTTTTCAGCCGCCCTTCTCACCCTGCTCGCATGAACATATTCCTCCATCGAAAACAGCCTGATATCCTGCGCAAGGGAATAATCATCATCAAGTATAATATCATAGGCACTTAAAGGTTCTCTCTTATCTGCCTCCACCAGCTTTGGAAACAGTATCCATGCAAAGAGAACACTGACAAGTGAAAGTGCTAAAGCTCCCGGGAGCATGTCGTAAGAAAGAGCTCTGCCGGAGAGATACATGAACATGCAGGGAACAAAAGCATTACTACCAAAAATAATGAGCCCCGTAAACACCGTCAGCTTCTCATCCCGAAGATAATCAGCCATCATAGCCCCCATTGTTCCAAGCAGGATGTAACACAGAAGAACAAGGAGCCCCGAGCCTGATATCAGCGAAAACAGCGCCGCAAAAAAGATCGTCATCGAAAGGGACAACTTGCCGTTCATCACGACGGTCAGGATGAAAGCGATCGGCATTATGGGGAAGAAGAAATCGTCAAAGAAAGTACCGAAGAATACAATGACAAAGCAGATAATGAAAACGATGACCATCTTCAGATAGTCTGTGGCGTTGTATGAAAGCCGGTTTTTTCGCCTTTCGTTTCGAAGGACAAGAAAAAAGACAAGAAGAAAGGTGACAGCCACTGCGAGAACAGCTACCATCTCATCCATAAGGATATTTTTTCTCATGCAAAGGAGAAAGGTACCTGTCAGAAAAACTGCCGCGATCATAATGAAAGCAAAAAGCCGCCTTTTTGATATCCTGCCTTCCTCAGCCCTCTCAGCCTTCAGACCTCTTTGCTTTTGTCTTTGTCTTATGCTGCTTTTTTTCGTATTCTTCATATGCTTCAACGATCTTCTGAACAAGAGGGTGTCTTACAACATCTTCCTTCGAAAGATGGCAAACACCTATGCCTTCAATCCCTGTAAGGACTGAAAGTGAAACGGAAAGCCCGCTTGTCTGCCCTTTGGGAAGATCCCTTTGTGTCAGATCGCCTGTTATCACTGCCTTTGAGCCAAAGCCTATCCTTGTCAGGAACATCTTCATCTGCGCGGGCGTAGTATTTTGAGCCTCATCAAGTATTATAAATGAGCTGTCGAGCGTCCTTCCTCTCATATAGGCAAGAGGTGCAACCTCTATAAGCCCTTTTTCGGTATTTCTCTGAAAGGCCTCCTGCCCCATTATCTGGTAAAGAGCGTCATAAAGCGGCCGCAGATAGGGATCAACTTTGCTCTGAAGATCCCCGGGAAGAAAGCCGAGCTTTTCTCCCGCTTCTATCGCAGGCCTCGTCAGAATTATCCGGTCAACCTCTCCTCTCCCGAAATACAGGCAGGCAAGCGCCATTGCAAGATAAGTCTTTCCCGTTCCGGCGGGCCCAACACCAAAGGTGATCATGTTTTGCCGGATGAGATCCACATATTCCTTCTGTCCTATAGTCTTGGGCTTGATCGGCTTTCCTGAGACGGTATGAGCTATTATGTCGCCATCCATCTTCAGAAGGTCATGCTCCAAAAGATTTTTTTCCGTAAGTGTAAGTGCGTAGGACACATTCTCGGGTGTAAGGAGAGTATGGTTTTCTGAGAGCCGCTTCAACTCTGAAAATACATTCTCGGCTCTTTCTAAGCTCTCCTTCGATCCTAAAAGCCTTACCTTCCCGTCCCTTATCACAACAGAAACGGAAAGCTTCTTTTCAAGTATGGAGAGGTTTTTGTCAAACTCACCGAAAATATTTTTCAGATGCTCGTCCGGTATATATAATTCTTTTTCTTCCAATGCATCCACCACAACAGATTGTATAATAACACTTTAATTGCACTAATGATAGTATTCTTGTAAAAATCAGACTATTGTCCCGAAGTGATCACAGGGATATATACAAAATTTGCTCTTTCTATCTCACTCAAAAGACCGTGCTTATCGATGACCAGTACCGAAAGGACATTGTTTCCCTCCGGAACCTGTATGGGACCGTCATATCGGAGTGAGTTTGCGTCCGGCCTTGAACTGTCCCATGTATAATAGATCGTAGCATCTTCTGCAAAACTCATTATTTCTACTGTTACCGGAGCGGAATAATTTCCGCCCGACGGGACTATCACCGGAAGTTCAGGCGCCTGATACTTTATAGTATAGGTCTTTGTAACAATCGGTCCCCATACCCCGGTTTGAGATATAGCTCTGGCTCGGATCACGCTTTCTCCGTCACCCAAAAGTATCGGTTCGTTGAAAAGTGTCCCGCCTGTGGACGGATCTTCTCCGTTGATCGTAAAATAAATCTGATAGTTTTTAGGAGATGAAAGAGAAAGCGAAAGGTCATCATTATACTCCCCCTCGTCCTCGGAGAATATAACCTCACCTGCCCAGGCATCCTCTATCTTTTTTTTCTGAGCGTCCGACTTTGCCTTTTCAAAAAGAGACAAAAGACCGTCATAATCCTCATCCTCCACCATCATATCGGTAATTGCAAAAAAGGCTTCGTCATTTTCTGCGTCAAGCTCCAGCACCCTTGAATAATAATCATAGGCCTGATCCTTTTGTGAAAGAAGTCTGTATGCTTCCGCAATTTGCAGATAGTCTCTCTTCAGCTCTTCATTGTCTTCATTTTCATAGAGGGCTACCGCATCAAGGTAAAGTGCTATAGAGCCTTCGTAATCACCGCTTAAAAATGCGTCCTGCGCCCTTCCCTTCGTATATTCATAGCTCATCAGATATCTTGAGGCAAAAAAGATTATAAGCGCGCAGATACAGATGGAAACAAGGGTCGCAGCCGTTACTATCTTTGAATAGGGTTTCTTCCTCTTCTTTGTTTCCTTAAGCTCTTCTTCATCTGCCTTTTTCTCAATAGGCCTGAAAAACTCCTTCGCGTCAGGATTCGCGACCATGGAGGGTATGATGTCATCGGAAAACTCATCATAATCAGGCACCAAACGAACAGCCTTACCGCATTTTTCGCAGTAAAGCTTTCCGTCAGGCAATTCATTTCCACAGTTTTGGCATTTCATGGATAATTATTTTTTCACACGCATTTTTGCAGAAAAGAGACAGTTTTTCATAAGCATCGCTATGGTCATCGGACCTACTCCTCCGGGAACAGGCGTAAGATAAGCGCACAGCTCCTTTATATCCTCAAAATCACAGTCTCCGCAGAGTTTTCCTTCACTGTCCCTGTCCATACCTACATCTATCACAACGGCACCTTCTTTGATATAGTCCCGTGTGAAAAATCTGGGCTTTCCGATCGCTGCTATCAGTATATCAGCCCCTTTGCATATCTCCTTAAGATCGTTAGTATGCGAATGGCAGATCGTGACTGTGGCGTTCTCCCGAAGCATGAGGAGCGCCATTGGCTTTCCGACTATATTACTCCGCCCCGCTATCACACAGTTCTTTCCGTCGATCGATACGCCGCTCCTTATCAAAAGCTCTATTATCCCTGCGGGAGTACAGGGAAGAAAGCCGGGATTTCCTATCAGAAGATTTCCCACATTTACGGGATGAAAGCCGTCAACGTCCTTTTCAGGGCTTATTCGTAAAGTAACTTTGTTTTCATCCATATGTTTGGGAAGAGGCAGCTGTACAAGGATGCCATCGATGTCAGAGCGCTCATTAAGTTCATCTATGAGCGAAAGAAGTTCCTCCTCCTTTGTTTCAGCGGGAAGCTCATATGAGACCGACCTTATGCCTGTATATTCGCAGGCCTTCTTTTTGTTTCTGACATAGACCTTTGATGCGCTGTCGTCCCCTACAAGTATCACGGCAAGCGAAACATCCCTGTTATTCGCTTCCTTAAAGGATGATACTTCTTCCTTTACTTCATCCTTGATATCCTGTGATATTTTCTTTCCATCGATAAGGTTCATCTTTTTCTCCCGATCATTATATTTAGAAAAGCCCTGTTATTTTTCCTGTATTCTCGTCAACATCGATCGAATAAGCAGCCGGAGTTTTCGGAAGGCCCGGCATAGTAAGCATTGTACCGAGTATCGCTACCACGAAGCCGGCTCCGGCCGAAGGATAGACCTCTCTTACATTGATCTCGTAGTTTTCAGGTCTTCCAAGCTTTTTCGGATCGTCAGACAGAGAATACTGCGTCTTTGCAAGGCAGACCGGGAAATATCCCATCCCAAGGTCAGTCAGATGTTTAAGTTCCTTTTCGGCAGCTGAAGAATATGTAACCCCGCTGGCTCCGTATATCTTCTTTGCCACAGTTTCGATCTTTTCCCTGAGCGGCATGGAATCGGGATAAAGAGGAGCAAATTCGGATTTCTCCGTCTCAAGCTTCTTAAGGACCGAATCCACGAGGTCAAGTCCGCCCTCTCCGCCCTTTGCCCATACTTCGGAAAGAGCAAATTCACAGCCTCTTTCCCTGACAAAGTTTTCCACGAAATCAAGTTCAGCTTTTGTGTCTGATTCAAATCTGTTCAGTGTCACAACAACAGGAACCTTATATAGTTTCAGGTTCTCAATATGCTTTTCGAGATTGACTATGCCTTTTTTCAGGGCATCAAGGTTTTCAGCTGAAAGCTCATCCTTTTTGACACCGCCATTATACTTTAATGCGCGGACGGTAGCCACGAGGACCACACAGTCAGGTGCAAGCCCCGTGCTCCTGCATTTGATATCAAAGAATTTTTCCGCTCCGAGATCTGCTCCGAAGCCTGCCTCTGTGATACAGTAATCACCGAGCTTCAATGCGCATCTTGTTGCCCTTATGCTGTTGCAGCCATGGGCAATGTTTGCAAAAGGTCCTCCATGCACTATTGCAGGAGTATGCTCAAGAGTCTGTATGAGATTTGGCTTTATGGCGTCCTTAAGAAGAGCAGCCATTGAGCCTACTGCCTGAAGGTCGCTTGCATATACGGGATTCCCGTCAAGATCGTAGGCTGCTATTATGTTTGAAAGCCTTCTCTTAAGGTCCTTCATATTTTCCGAAAGACAGAAGATCGCCATGATCTCTGATGCCACGGTGATACAGAAATGCTCCTGCCTTGCAAAGCCGTCAGAGGGAGCTCCCAGTCCCACGACAATATTTCGAAGAGCCCTGTCATTCATATCCTCGCAGCGCTTCCATACAACCCTTCTTGAATCGATCCTGTGAGGATTTCCATGTGAAAGTTCATTATCTATAAGAGCTGATAGCAGGTTGTTTGCGCTAGTCATAGCATGGAAATCCCCGGTGAAATGAAGGTTGAGATCTTCCATCGGGACCACCTGCGCATAACCTCCGCCTGCCGCACCGCCCTTGATTCCAAAGCAGGGACCAAGGGAGGGCTCGCGAAGGGCAAGAACGGCATTTAAGCCTCTTTTTCCCATCGCTTCGGCAAGCCCTATTGAGGTTGTTGTCTTGCCTTCTCCCGCAGGAGTAGGATTTATGGCTGTAACCAGGATCAGCTTTCCGTCAGAGCGCTTTTCAAGCTTCGAGAGAGCTTCCTCCGTAAGCTTTGCCTTGTACTTTCCATACATCTCAATATCATCTTCGTAGAGCCCGACCTTTTTTGCGATATCAATGATCGGTTCCAGGGTACTTTCCTGTGCAATTTCGATGTCAGTTTTCATCTTTTACCTCCTCGTTTTTCAACCACTCCTCAAATTCGGGGAGCTTCATAAGTGCTGTCCTCGGTTTCGTTCCCATTTCAGGGCCTATGATCCCTGCCTCCTCAAGCTGATCGACTATCCTTGCAGCCCTGTTAAAGCCTATCCTGAATTTTCTCTGAAGCATTCCGATCGAGCCCTTGCCCTTCTCGGTAATGAACCTTCCGGCTTCAGCAAAGAAGGAGTCTCTTCCGTTTGAAAAACCGCTGTCGGGGTCATTATCGATAGTTCCGCTGCTGCCCTGTGACTGGCCGTTCTCTTTGATGTGGGCTTCTATCTCGCTCTCGCGTTGCTCGCGTTCAAGCGCTGCCTCTTCAATGACATTTGAATTATTATCCTTGATAAAGTTGACAACATTTGAAACCTCATCATCAGAGACAAAGCAGCCCTGAACACGTAGCGGCTTGTTCAGTCCCTGCGGAGCATAGAGCATGTCGCCCTTTCCGAGAAGCTTTTCAGCGCCGTTCATGTCAAGGATGACACGTGAATCTATTCCCGATGATACCATAAAGGCTATACGGGAAGGAATATTGGCTTTGATGAGTCCGGTGATGACATCAGCTGAAGGACGCTGGGTCGCGATTATAAGGTGAATTCCGGCAGCCCGGGCGAGCTGTGCCAGGCGGCAGATCGAAGTCTCTACCTCCTTCCCCGCCACCATCATAAGGTCAGTAAGCTCGTCTACGATGACGACTATCTGCGGGAGCTTTTCCTCTACCTTTATCCCCTCCTCGAAAACCTCGCCTTTTTCGACCTTTTCATTATAGCCTTTCATATCACGGACAGCGGCATCCGCAAACTGCTTGTACCTTTTTGTCATCTCGGCGACTGCCCAGTTTAAGGCCGCTGCGGCCTTCTTCGGATCAGTCACAACGTCAGAGAGAAGATGAGGGATCCCTCTGTATATTGAAAGCTCAACCACCTTCGGGTCTATCATTATGAATTTGACCTCGGAAGGGGCTGCCTTGTAAAGGATCGACATTATTATCGTATTGATACAGACTGATTTTCCTGATCCTGTTGCACCGGCGATGAGAAGGTGCGGCATTTTCGCGATGTCTGATATTATCGCGTTTCCTGCTATATCCCGCCCTGCCGCAAAAGCGATCTTTGACTTGTGCTCCTTAAACTCCCTGCATTCCATAAGCTCCCGGAAGGTTACCGGACGGGATTCCTTGTTTGGAACCTCGATGCCCACCGCTGCCTTTCCGGGTATCGGTGCTTCGATCCTTATATCTGAAACTGCGAGATTCAGCTTGATATCGTTCTCGAGATTTGTGATCTTTGCGACCTTTACGCCGGTCTTGAGAGCTATCTCAAACCTTGTAACAGCAGGTCCCGTGACATAGTCTGTGACACGCGCGTCAACGCCGAAATTGTCGAGTGTCTTCTGCAGTGTCTGAAACAGCACTTCTGAAGAATCCTTTCCTTTGCCCGAAGAGCTTTTTGGCTTATTTAAAAGGTCTATTACAGGATAGACATATTCTTTTGAACCGGCCTTACTCTTCATTTCAAAGGCATTTTCTTCACTTATATTATTTTCCGTAACAGATCTCTTTTCTTCGGGAAGAGGAGCAGGAGAACGAGAAGGAGAAGCCTCTGGTCTTTTCTTTCTGAACGGCTTTTCTTTCTCCAAAGCAGCCTTTTCATTCTCACTTACAGTAATATTTTCCTCTTCCTGAATTTTTTCCTCCTCCTCGTCCCTGATCAGAGGCTTTCTCTCATCCTTTAAGACAGTTTCATGGTAATTTTCGCTCTCCGGGGACGACTTTAATTCATGCATCTCATCGGAAAGCCCCCTTTCTCTTAGCGGTCTTTCACCAAAGGACATTAATGGCACAGAATCTGCAGTCTCAAATGGAACCTCATGCATTTCATCGGAACCAGACTCTTTCCTTGCTTTTTCTTCTGAAAAGGCGGTCTGAAGGCTGACTCCTCTCGAGTGTCTTTCGGATCTTCTCTCCTGATCCTCCGAAATCCCGTAAATTCTTCTTTTTTCCTCTTCAAGCTCTCTTCGCTTCTGCTTCTCCTGCCTTTGAAGTTCCATCTTTTTCTTCAAAAGATCAGTCTTTCTCTCAGCACGCGAGAAGACAGAACGCCCCATGAAGAAAAGTAAACAAAGGATAATCAAGGCTATCGTGATTATGAAGGCGGCTGCGGTTCCAAAGCCCTTGAACAGAAGAAAGGCGATAAGACCTCCGAAAAGCCCTCCGCCGTTTTTTTCGCTGAAGGAAGAAAGGTAGGCAGCTCCCGGATTTTCGATATCTCCGCCGGACTTCACAAGCTCAAAGAAAATACAAAAACAAAGAAGGATAAGGAGCAGAAAAATGACCTTTGAACGGACAAATCCCAATTTTGTCCTGTTCGCGATCAGAAAAAGAGTGAAAAAGATAATGATAAAAGGCAGGGCATAAGAAATAAGGCCTGTAAGGCCGAAAAAGAATCTTGAGATCGTATCGAGCACCTGACCTGAAAAACCCAGGTTTCCGATGAAAAGTACGATCGATACTGCTATGGATACAATAATAATGATGTCATAGCGAAGGCTCTCCTTCGCCCTGACATCAATATCATTGTTTTTGTTGTTTTTTTTAGGTGCAGACTTTTTTTTCTCAGCCATCAGAAGAACATCAACCGATCAGATATTCGTAAAGAGCCTGGTAGCTTCCTTTCGAATGTGCCCAGGAATAATCTTTCTTCATCCCACGCTCAACTATCTTGTTCCACTGAACCTTCTTTACGAAATAAACATATTTTGAATAATTGACTGTATTTAAGAGCTCGTCACCGTTGTAATTCCTGAAGGAGAAACCATCTCCGGTGTGCTCGTATTCATTATAGGGTTCTACGGTATCCTTTAATCCGCCTGTTTCCCTCACGATAGGAACAGTGCCGTATCTGAAGGAAATGAGCTGTGTAAGTCCGCAAGGTTCAAAACGGCTGGGCATTAAAAATGCATCCGCAGCACCATAGAGCTTCCTTGCAAGGTCGTCTGAATAACAGATATTTGCGGACACCCTGTCAGGATATTTCCATGCATAGTGACGGAACATATTCTCATATCGGCTCTCGCCGGTACCTATGACAACAAGCTGGGTATTGTCATCAACTATACCCTCTATACAGTAGTTTATGAGGTCGAGCCCCTTTTGATCAGTAAGTCTTGAAACGAGACCTATCATATATTTGTTGGGATCAACGGCCAGATCCATGTCCTCCTGGAGACGCTGCTTGTTGATTTTTTTGTTCTTTCTGAAGGTATTCACATCATAATTCTGATAAAGCTTTTCATCGGTGGAGGGATCATAGGAAATATAATCAATTCCGTTCACTATACCCTTCATATCAAAGTGTCTGGATGAAAGAAGTCCGTCAAGTCCCTCTCCGTAATAAGGAGTCTGTATCTCAGCCGCATAGCTGTCACTCACGGTAGTGATATAGTCAGCGTATACAAGCCCCCCCTTCATCATATTGCCCTGCTTATTGAACTCGAGCTTGTCGGGAGTGAAGAGATCCTCGGAAAGACCGGAAAGCCCTTTCAATGTCTTTATATCCCAGATTCCCTGGAATTTCAGGTTGTGTATCGTCATCATGGACTTGATGTTCCAGAAGAAGGGATTACCCTGAAATTCGTTTTTGAGATAGACAGGAATAAGTCCGGTCTGCCAGTCATGGCAGTGGATCAGATCCGGTCTGAAATCAATGACGGGAAGCATGGAAAGAACAGCCTTATCAAAAAAGGTAAACTTTTCCATGTCATATCTCGTATCTCCATAGGGATAGAAGCATTCGAAATACTCGAGATTGTCTATGAAATAATAAGTAATGCCTTCCCATTCATATTCCTTGACACCGACATATTTCTCGCCGATATAGGGACCGCAGGCCATATTGAAATGACACACATCCCTGAACTGATCTCTGAAATACGGAGGTATACAGGTATAATTGGGAACAACGACCCTGATGTCCCAATCACTCTTGGGGAACTCCTTCGGAAGCGCTCCGACAACATCGGCAAGACCGCCGGTCTTCACAAAGGGAACACATTCACTCGCTGCAAAAAGGATCTTTCTCATCATCAATCTCCTTCGTCCCAGTTGGTATATACATCCGAAACATCATCATCTTCATCGAGAAAATCAAGTATACGTCTGATATTGGTCTTGTCAGCCTCATCTGAAAGAGTCACATAATTCTGAGGGATCATTGTAACCCTCGCATCTGCCATGGGAATCTTCTTTTCCTCAAAAGCAGCTCTTACGGTCTCAAAATCAGAAGGCGTCGTAGTGATCACAAAGCTGTCCTCTTCATCCGAGAAATCCTCCGCCCCCATATCAAGCGCATCCATCATGAAGTCATCGGGATCAGCATCGTAGTCCTCCTTTGCGACAATGATCTGCCCTTTCTCGTCAAACATATAGCTGACGCAGCCCTGGGCACCGATGGAGCCCTGTCCCTTTGAAAAGCAGTTCCGGACATTAGCTGCTGTACGGTTCTTGTTGTCAGTAAGGGCGTTTACTATGATCGCTGTTCCTCCGGGACCGTAGCCCTCATAGGTGACTGTTACGTAGTTTACGGAATTGACATCGCCCGCAGCCTTCTTGATACCGCGCTCTATGGTGTCATTGGGCATGTTTGAAGCCTTTGCCTTGGCAATGACATCCCGAAGCTTTCCGTTGTTGTTCGGATCCGGACCGCCCTCCTTCACTGCAACCGCGATCTCGCGGCCCAGCATCGTAAATATCTTTCCGCGCGCAGCGTCGTTCTTTTCCTTCTTGTGCTTGATGTTCGCAAATTTTGAATGTCCTGACATAATTCCTGCTTTCTTTATCCTTTAAAAATAATGATCACACACTCTTATGATTGTACCATTATATGCGGTTTTATTCAATCTTCTTGACTCTTACCTTTCCTATAACACCGTTTCTCACACCGCAGACATGAAAGCTGTAGCCATGTGTTTCGATATCAAAGGTTGAATGCTCCTCGGGGATCCTTCCAAGCTCATTTGTGAGAAAGCCGTTTAAGGTTTCTATCTCGCTATCCTCAAGGTCTATCGAAAGCTTTTCCATAACCTCCGAAAGAGGAGTCATGCCGTCCATCGTATAGCCGTCACCGGATACCGTAACAGCATCCGGCTGTTCCTTGTCATGCTCATCCTCAATGTTTCCGACGATCTCCTCAAGGATATCCTCCATTGATATAAGACCGCTCGTCTGCCCGTATTCATCGGTCACTATGACCATGTGGAGCTTGTCGATCTGCATCTGGGTGAAAAGAGTATTGATAGAATGAGTCTCCGGAACGCTCTCGGCCTTCTGGAGAAGTCCGTCTATATCCCTTATCTTCTTTTCGAGTTCATCCTCCCGGGAGGAGAAAATAAGGACCTCTCTTATATGGAGTATGCCTATGATATTGTCCAGGTCCCCCACATACACCGGAAGCCTGGAGAAGGTCTTTTCCATGAAGACCTCCTTGGCCCTTTTCAGAGTGATCTCTCCGTCAAGCGCTGTGATATTGTTCCGATGGACCATTATGTCTTTTGCATCCTTTTCGTCAAATTCAAAGACATTTTTGATCATCTTGGCTTCGGAACTTAAGAACACGCCATTCTCGTGTCCCTCATGCACCATGGAGATGACATCCTCCTCGGTCACCTTATTCTTTCTTCCGAATATCTTTCTTAAACTCTTTTTTCTGTTTCGCGATCGGCCGGATGGGTCGTCCATAGATAGATCACACTCCTTTTTTAGATCATAAATATTCAACCGTATCAACCAGTCTGCCGTCTTTGTAATAGAGCCTCGGTATGCGGTTGCCAAGGCAGCAGGCAAATTCGTAATTGAATCTCCCTGAGAGTTCTCCAAGTTCTTCAAGGGTTATCTTATCATCTCCGTCACGCCCCACGAGAGTTGCCTTGTCTCCTACCATGACCCCGTGAATATCCGTAACATCCACCATGAACTGATCCATGCAGACGCGGCCGAGAATATTGGCCCGTTTTCCCCTGATAAGTACAAAGCCCTTGTTTGAAAGGCTCCTTGCATAGCCGTCACCATAACCTACAGGTATGGTAGCGACGATCATTTTTTTCTCCGCGACAAAGGTTCCTCCATAGCTAATGGCAGCGCCTTTTTCCACTGTCTTTATGAAGGATACGCGAGAATATAGCGACAGCGCGGGTTTCAGCGGAAAGCTGTGGTCCACCTCATCTGAAGGCCAGAGCCCGTACATTGTAATACCTGCACGGACCATGTCAAGCGAGTCCTCGGGATAACTTATGCAGGCTGCTGAATTTGAGCAATGCCGGATATCAAAGGACAATCCTTTTTTGGAAAGTTCTTCTATCGCGTGGGTAAAAAGGGAAAACTGCCTGTCAGTAGCCTCCCTCCCTGCCTCATCAGCTCTTGCAAAATGGGTGAAGATTCCCTCGGGCACGAGGTTCTTTAGGGAGAATATCTTCTGTATCTCTGATAGTCCCGTTTCTTCGCACGAAAAGCCTATCCGCCCCATACCGGTATCAAGCTTGATATGACAATTGACCTTTTTTGAGAGTCTTTCCGAAGCAGTTGAATAGTCAAGCGCCATTTCGTATGAGAGGATCGCCGGTCGAAGATCATTCTTGATAATATCCTCATAGGAATCCGGGAAGGTGTAGCCAAGTATCAGGATCGGCTTTTTGATCCCGGATGCCCGAAGATCGAGGGCCTCATCAACTGTCGCGACGCAGTGTCCCCATACAAAGGGAAGCCGTTCAACGGTCTTTGCTATGGGAACAACTCCGTGTCCATAGGCGTCAGACTTGAGAACGCAGGCAATAAACGCCCCTTCAGGGAGAACACTTTTCATATTTTCAAGATTTGATACTACAGCATCAAGATCTATGTCGGCGTGAACGCGGTTTCTGTCCATCAGGAAAGCACCTCACAAAAAACAGTTGGGATCGCAGCCAGTATATCCTGTGCAGTAACGGAAGTGGCAGAGTTTCTTTTTCCCGCTTCTTCGCCGCAAAGCCCATGAATGAAGGGCGCAATGGAAGCGGCATCAGAGGGAGAAGCGCCGGACGCGATAAGACCTGCGATCATGCCGGATAATATATCACCGCTTCCGGCAGTTGAAAGACTGTCATCACCGGTCGGATTGATGATAGCGCTTTTACCGGGCAAAAAAACAAGCGATACCGCGTCTTTCGCGATAAGTGACAGCTGATGCTCCAAAGCAAAGGCACTGCAAAGTTCGAAGAAATTATCCCTTATAAAAGGAACGGGTTTATTGAGAAGCCTTGACAGCTCTCCCATATGGGGAGTCAGAATAAGCTCCGAATTGGGACAATTGAGAAGGCTCTTGTCTTCTGCGATTATATTCAGGGCATCGGCATCAAGAACCACGGGGCATGAAGCGTTAAGAAGGACATAATCAAGAATATCCCGTGCTCCCTTTCCCTTTCCTATGCCGGGACCTATGAGAACGACATCATGATCAAGTATAAGGTCGGAAAGCGGCTCAGTTTCATGCTTTTCAACGAAGGAGGTCATCACTGCCTCCGGCACCCTTTCCTGAAGTATGATCCTGTTTTCTTCAGGAGAATAGAGCCTTACAAGACCTGCGCCACAAAGATATGCTGCCTTTGCAGAGAAGTACGCTGCGCCCGCCATTCCAACACTTCCTGCGATACAAAGGACTTTTCCATAAGTACCTTTATGGGAATTTCTCCTTCTTCTTGGAAGAAGCCTTTTGACATCTTCCTTTTCAAGCATTACAGTTCCGGGAGCATTATTCAAAGATTCGTCGGGATAGATACCGATATCCCTGACAATGGTCTCTCCCGAATATTCCCGTCCGGGAAAAAGGATCTGTCCGCGTTTCAAAAACGCGAAGCTTACTGTAAGATCCGCTTTCACGCAGGGACCGTTAACTGATCCACTTGTATGATCTATGCCGCTGGCGCTGTCACAGGCAATTACAAAGGCATCGTTTGAATTGATGAAGTCAACGACTGATGCTGCCTTTCCTTCGATCGGCCTGTTAAGACCTGTGCCGAAAAGTGCATCCACGATGACGGAAAAATCGTCTGTTTCGGGAAGCTCGGATAAAACCGGCACCTTGTAGGCTTCTGCGATTGAAAGCTGTTTTTTCATTGCTTTTGAAAGCTTTTCTTTTCCGAGCGCAAGGCAGATTTTGATATTCAAATAGCCTTCATTGAAAAGGATCCTTCCCGCACAGACTCCGTCGGCACCGTTATTTCCGGTTCCGCACAATATCAATATGCGTTCATCCTTTGAAAAACGTTTTTTTATCTCTTCGGAAAGGGAAAGAGCCGCGCGCTCCATAAGGACAAGGTCATCCATATGAAAGCTTTCCCGTGTGATACAATCGAGGGAACGCGCTTCCTCTCCTGTCAGAACAAATTTCAATTTCTTATCCCTTTAATCATCATCTTTTGAACTCAGGTTTGCAGTAATGTTTTCCTTCGGCTTTTTTTCATCAGAAGAAGCAGCATTATTTGAAGGCGCAGGAGCAGGCACAGATGCTGCAGCATCAAGGAGTTCCTGCTGGTCTGCGACATCAAAGAGATTCAGGACATCCTTCCCGAAGATATCATGCATATAGGAATATATCTCTTTGTTGTTTATCTCCCTGTTCTGCTTTTTGATGATATTTTTTTTGAGTTCGATCCTTACGTTCTTGATCCAGTCGGCAATCTCTGAAGCTTCCTTTGCATTCGTCCGAAGCTTTGCATAACAGAAGCGCATAGTCGCCATCATAAGTACGCCGTCTGTTTCCTTGATCCTGTTTGGAAGGTCGAGAAGTTCGTCCTCGTTCTGCTTTATCTTTTCATTTGTCTCGTCGATGAGACGCTTGTCGGTTTCCATTGAACCATCGCCTGCATTTTCCATATTGGAGACTATATTGTTCATGAGGCGGTTTTTCAGCTTTTTTAACTCTCGCTGCTCATTATTCAATTTCCCCTGAAGCTGCAAAAGCTCGTTCAATTCAACCTCAAGGTTCTTTACCTCCTCGGGCTTCCCGCTTATGGCAAAAAGCCTGTGCCATTTCTGATCGAGCACAAGGATGGGAATCTTTGCGTGCCTTATGGCTTCCTTAAAGCTTTCTTCATCCATTTTTGTTTTCCCCTGTCCCTTCTTTTAGGAACTGTAGCACAATTGCTAAGTCAATTCGCTGCAGGTCCTTACTGCAAGATTGTAGGAAAGCTGCATCAGACTGTCTGAAAGATGCACATTTTCAACAACCACATCATCGGGAACCGGAATATCCGTATGAGTGAAATTCCATATCGCCTTCACTCCGTTTCTGATGACATCTGAAGCAACCCGAAGTGCCTCTTCTCTTGGTATCGTAAGCGCAGCTATATCGACCCTGTTCTTTGAAAGAAATGCCGTCATTTCCTCATACATCATTATCTTTCTGCCTGCTACATTTTTGTTTGAAAGCTTCCTGTCGATGTCAAAAAGACCTATGATGTCAAAACTCATGTTCCCGGAACGGATGTATCTCGTGATCGCCTGCCCGAGATTTCCGGCACCGATTATAATAACGGGATGGACGGTATTTAAGCCGAGTATCTTTGCAATCTCATCATGAAGATGATCCACATTGTAGCCGTAGCCCTGAGTCCCGAAACCGCCGAAATTGTTGAGGTCCTGCCTTATCTGCGACGCCGTGACATTCATCCTCTTCGAAAGTTCGCTTGAGGATATGCGCTCAAAGCCCTCATTCATGAGTTCTTCGAGGTATCTTAAATATCTTGGAAGGCGCCTTATCACAGCGTTTGAAATGTCTTTGTCCATAAACAAAAAGTATAAAAATAATACCCGCTTTTGTCAAACCTCAGAGAGTCTTTCCCATTCAAGATAGAGACCCTCAAGCGTCATTCTTATATCCTCCTGTTTTTTTGAAAGTTCTGCAAGAAGAAGTGAATTCGTCATATTTTCAGGCTTTTCAAATTCACTTTCGATTTCCTTTAAGCTTTTTTCAAGCGCCTCTATCTCCTCTTCCGTCTTCTTAAGAAGTCTTTCATTTTTCTGCTTTCTTGCCTTCTCCTCCTTGCTCTTTGAGAAAGCCTCCTTTGATGCCGTATACTTCGTGTTCTCCCGGAAAGCAGCTTCAGCCTCCGAAGCAAAGGTGACATGAAACTCATCCCTCTTTTTAAGATAATAATCATAATCTCCAAGATACTCAATGAGCCTTCCGTTATAAAGTTCAAGTATCCTTGTAGCCACGCTGTTTACAAAATACCTGTCATGCGAAACAAAGAGGATCGTCCCGTCAAAGAGCGATAATGCATCCTCAAGTGCCTCCTTTGACTCCATATCAAGGTGATTAGTGGGCTCGTCAAGTATCAGAAAATTGTCGTGGGAAAGCATTAGGGAGGTTAATGAAACCCTTGCTCTCTCACCGCCTGAGAGCTTTCCTATCCTCTCATTTATATCGTCTCCTGTGAATGAGAAAGCTGAAAGTGCCTGTCTTACGGATAGTTCTGTCATTGAAGGATAACGGTCGTGAACCTCATCCATTATCGTTTTTTCCGGTGAAAGAAGCTTCTGCTCCTGATCAAAATAGCCTATCTCGACATTTGTACCAATGCGTACAAAAGAATTGTCAGGGTCATCAAGATACGAAAGCAGTTGCTTGATCAGCGTAGTCTTTCCGGTCCCGTTGTCTCCGATCAGGGCAACACGCTCTCCTCTTTTGACCTCAAAGGAAAGACCTTCGTAAAGAATGTGCTCATCAAAGACCTTTTGAAGTGAATTTACGGAAAGCACATCCTTCCCGCTTTCGATACGTGAGGAAAAGAGGGGACGCATCACGCCCTCTTCTCGAAGCTTTGTAATGATCTCGACCTTGTCAAGAAGCTTTTTTCTCGACTCAGCTCTCTTTATGGATTTTTCCCTGTTGAACTGTTGGAGCTTTTTGATGACGGCTTCCTGATGAGCTATCTCATGCTGCTGCTTTTCGACTGCCCTTTGATTTGTGATAAGTTCTGTTTCTCTCTGTGAGACAAAGGACTGGTAATTTCCGCGGTAGGTCCTTCCGCCTTTATCATACAAGGATAATACATGATCCGTTACCCTGTTCAGAAAGTATCTGTCGTGGGCGACGAGAAGATAAGCTCCCTTGTATGAAGAAAGAAAGCCTTCAAGCCATTCGATGCTCTTTAGATCAAGATGATTTATGGGCTCATCAAGGATGAGAAGATCCGGACTCCCCATCAAAATCCTTGCCAGGGAAAGCCTGGTCTTCTGACCGCCCGAAAGAGTGTTTGTACTCCTGGAAAAATCAGACCTTTCAAAGCCAAGACCGATAAGTGCTCCTTCAACCTCGCTTCTGTATGAAGGTCCGCCCTTTAATTCAAAAAGATGGGAAAGAGTCTGGTATTCCTCGATATGTCTTGACAGCTCTTCACCGGAGAGACTGTTCATTTCGTCTTCCATTTTCGAAAGCTTTTTTTCATCGGAAAGGATGTCTTCTCTTGAAAGAAGAACATAATCAAAAAGGCTCCCTTCCATGACAGTATCAACATACTGAGGAAGATAGCCTATCCGGGCATCCTTTTCGAGTGCAACTACACCGTCATCACTTGAAAGGGCGCCCGCAATTATATTAAGGAGTGTGGTCTTTCCGGAGCCGTTCCTCCCGACAAGTGCGAAATGATCGCCCCTCTCGATGGAAAAGCTGATATCCGAAAGTACCGAAAGGTCACCGAAGCTTTTTTTGATATGTGATACGGAAAGAAGCATTACAAAAGTTTTGAAAGCCTTTCTGCGACAGCCTTGATGAAGGCTTCTGTTGAAAGCTTTACGGGATCCTTTATTGAAGTAATAAGAGTAAGATCGCCTGTCATTTTTCCGCTCTCTATGGTCGAAAGAGTAGCATGCTCAAGCTTTTCAGCAAAATCGCAGAGTGCGTTTATATTGTCAAGCTCACCCCTCTTACGAAGTGCGCCCGACCAGGCAAATATGGTCGCAACGGAATTGGTTGATGTCTCTTCACCCTTGAGATGCTTGTAATAATGCCTTTGTACGGTTCCGTGAGCAGCCTCGTATTCAAAATAGCCATTGGGAGACACAAGGACAGATGTCATCATCGCAAGCGAACCGAAGGCGGAGGAGAGCATATCACTCATCACATCGCCGTCGTAATTCTTTAATGCCCAGATGAAGCCGCCCTTTGATTTCATGACACGGGCAACAGCATCATCTATCAGAGTATAGAAGTAGGTGATGCCTTCCTTTTCAAAGCTTCCCTTATATTCCTTCTCATATATCTCTTCGAAGATATCCTTGAATGTGTGGTCATATTTTTTGGAGATCGTGTCCTTGGCAGAAAACCAGAGATCTTCTTTCTTGTCGAGAGCATAGGTAAAGCAGGAACGCGCAAAACTCTCTATCGAATGAGAAAGATTGTATTCGCCTTTGAATATACCGCACTCGCCATCCTTGAAATCATATACAGTCTGTCTTATTTCTTTCCCGTCAGCGCCGGTAAATACTATCTCAGCCTTCCCGGGACCTTCTATCTTCATCTCGGAATCCCTGTATACATCCCCATATGCGTGACGCGCTATGGTAATAGGCTTCTCCCAGGTTCTGACATTGGGCTCGATCCCCTTTACAAGGATGGGCGCCCGAAATACGGTCCCGTCAAGTATCGCCCTGATAGTGCCGTTTGGAGACTTGTACATTTCTTTGAGTCCGTACTCTTCCACCCTTGCCTGGTTTGGAGTGATGGTAGCGCACTTGACTGCCACGCCGTATTTTTTTGTGGCTTCTGCTGCATCTACCGTGATCTGATCGTCAGTCTCATCACGCTTTTTTAAACCAAGGTCGTAATATTCACTCTTTAAGTCAATAAAGGGACGAATGAGCTCATCCTTTATCTCCTGCCATATGATCCTTGTCATTTCATCCCCGTCCATCTCGACAAGGGGAGTCTTCATTTCGATCTTTGACATTTAGCTTATCCTCTTACTTCACAACAAAATTTATGATACGGCCGGGGACGAAGATCTCCTTTACAACATTCCCGGAAAGCTTTGAATCTACTGCGCTGTGACCGGCCGCAATCGCTTCATCTTTTGAAACATTCTTCGGAAGGGTAACAACGACCTTTGTCTTTCCGTTCACCTGAACGGGGATCTCTATCGTATCCTCCTCCATCAGCTTCTCATCATATTCGGGCCAGCCGGCTTCAAATACTGAATTTGTGTTTCCGAGTGCCTCCCAGAGCTCCTCAGCGATATGGGGAGCGAAGGGAGCAAGCAGCCTTGCGTAGGTGCAGAGTGTCTCTTTGTCGACACCTGTCGTCTTTGAAAGCTCCTGGAACTTGTTGTTGAATTCCATGAAGGCTGATACAACGGTATTTAAGGAGAAATTCTTCATTCTTGATGTGATGGTATAGGAAAGCTGATGACGAAGCCTGACGAGCTCCGGAGTCTCCTTTACATCCTTGTCCTTTTCCTCCATCACAAGGCGGTAAAGCTTTGAAAGGAAGCGGTAAACCCCGTCTATACCTCTGTCATCCCACTCGGCATCAAGCTCCGGCGGTCCGACGAAAAGCTCATAGAGTCGAAGCGAATCGCAGCCGTAGTCACGGATCAGATCATCGGGCGAAACCACATTGCCCTTCGACTTTGACATCTTGATCCCGTTCTTTCCCGTGATCATCCCCTGATTGAAGAGTTTTTTGAAGGGCTCGTCAAAATCCACGACACCTATATCATGGAGGAACATTGTATAGAATCTCGCGTAGAGAAGATGAAGGACCGCATGCTCAACGCCGCCTACATACATATCTACGGGAAGATATTTCTTCGCCCTCTCTTTTGAAACAAGTTCACTTTCATTCTTGTTGTCGACATAGCGAAGGAAGTACCAGGATGAGCCTGCCCACTGAGGCATGGTATTGGTCTCCCTCTTAGCAGGACCGCCGCAATTCGGGCACTTGCAGTTCACCCAGTCCTCCATGGCGGCAAGGGGCGATTCTCCGGTACCTGTGGGCTCATAGGAATCCACATCCGGAAGAAGCAGCGGAAGTTCCTCCTCCGGAACCGGTACGGGACCGCACTTTTCGCAGTGGATAATGGGAATGGGTTCTCCCCAGTATCTCTGGCGGGAGAAGACCCAGTCACGGAATTTGTAATTTTTCTTTTTCTTTCCGAGACCTTTTTTCTCGATGATCTCCGGCGCCTTCACCTTGAGTTCCGAAGACTCCATTTTGTCCCATTCTCCGGAATTTATCATTATTCCTGAGGCAGCGGTATAAGCGCCCTCATTCTCGGGGAGGACATTGCCGTCCTCGGGCGTGATGCCATCCATCGGGATACGTCCGTCACTTGTCGCTTTTCCGTTCTTTGAAATTACCTGGATGATCGGGATATTAAATTTCTTTGCAAACTCATAATCCCTGTCATCATGAGCAGGAACGCACATTACGGCTCCTGTTCCGTAATCCGCGAGAACATAATCCGAAAGCCAGATAGGAACACGCTTCCCGTTGATCGGGTTTATGGCGTAGCTTCCGGTGAATACTCCGGTCTTTTCCTTGTTCTGAAGCCTGTCAACGGAGGATTTTTTCGATGTCTCGAATATATAATCATCTACTGCCTTCTCATTTTCAGGCGTGGCAAGAGACTTTGCCATCTCGTGCTCGGGTGCAAGTACCATGAATGTGCATCCAAAGAGCGTATCGGGACGGGTCGTATAGACCGTGATCTTTTCATTCCTGCCGTCGATCGGGAAATCGACCTCGGCGCCGTAGGACCTTCCTATCCAGTCGGTCTGCATCTTCTTGACCTTCTCGGGCCAGTCAAGATTTGGAAGATCGTCAAGAAGCCTGTCCGCATAATTTGTGATCTTCAGCATCCACTGCTTCAGATTCTTCTTTGTAACGGGAGAACCGCAGCGCTCACATGCTCCGTCCACAACCTCTTCGTTCGCAAGTCCGGTCTTGCAGGAAGGACACCAGTTGATCGGCATCTGCTTCTCATAAGCGAGACCCTTTTTGAACATCTGGACAAAGATCCACTGGGTCCATTTATAGAATTTGGGATCTGTGGTATTTACCTCCATGTCCCAATCATATACCGCGGAGATCTGCTTGATCTGTTCCCTGATATTGTCGATATTCTTTTCCGTCGAGATCGAGGGATGCTCATGGACCTTGATGGCATAGTTCTCAGCAGGAAGACCGAAGGCATCCCAGCCCATGGGATGTATGACATACTGCCCCTTCATGATATGATAACGGCTTATCACATCAGAGATCACATAGCCTCTCCAGTGACCTACATGAAGACCGTTTCCCGAAGGATAGGGAAACATGTCAAGACAGTAGAACTTTTCTTTTTTTCCGTCGTCTTTGTTTACGGGTTTTTCTTCCCAGATCCTGTTCCATTTGCTTTCAATCTCGGAAGGATTATAAGTCTTCAATTTCTGCTCCTCCAAATAAAGGATCGTGATTAAATCGCAACGGGAATGATTCTATCATAATGAAAATAAAAATTAAAGGACATTAAAAAAGCCCTGCATGTGCTGCAGGGCTTTTTGATGTTTGGATCACTGGTCGGCATTCTCGGCAAGGAGAGCGGCTCTCGCCTCAACCTCCTTCTGCTGTACATCGGAGGGTGCCTGCTGATAACGGAGGAATTCATAGGAGAAATCTCCGGTACCGCCGGTTATGGAGCGAAGGTCCTTGCCGTAGCCGAAGAGCTCAGAGGAAGGTATCTCGGCACGGACTGTCGTCTTTCCGCCCTCTCCTGCATCCATTCCAAGAACTCTCGCGCGGCGCTTGTTGAGATCGCCCATCACGTCTCCGGTATATTCATCGGGACATACGACAGACAGTGACTCGATCGGTTCAAGCAATATGGGCTTTGCTGCCATTATGCCTTTCTTCAGTGCCACATTTGACGCGGTCTTGAAAGCCATTTCCGAAGAATCGACAGGATGATAGGAGCCGTCATAGAGGTTTGCCTTGATCCCGACAACGGGATAACCCGCAAGAGGACCTGCCTTAACGCCCTCCTGGATTCCCTTCTCAACTGCAGGGAAATAATTCTTCGGAACGTTTCCACCGACTACGGATTCGGTAAAGACATAGGCTTCTTCAAGGTCTCCCGAAGGCTCAAATGTCATCTTTACATGGCCGTACTGACCGTGACCGCCGGTCTGTTTCTTGTATTTGTTGTCGATGTCGGCCTTTCCGAGTATCGTCTCCTTGAAGGCTACGAGAGGCTTCTCAAGATCGATCTCCACCTTGTAGTCTTCCTTCAGTATATCCCTTATGATATCAAGCTGCTGCTCTGAAAGCCCGTAGATAAGGAGCTGATGGTTTGCGGCATCTACCTCGGTCTTGATGGTCAGATACTCCTGTCCTATCTTCGCAAGTGCCTGGGCAGCTTTGTCTTCCTCCCCCTTCTTCTTTACGATATATCTCATGCAGGTATAAGGTACGGGAAGACCGCTCTTTACAAAGATCACAGGCTTTGCCTTTGTGGAAAGAGTGTCGGTTGTCCTGGTCTTTGAAAGCTTTGAAAGGGCTCCGATGTCGCCGGCGTGAAGCTCTGATACCTCCTCTGCCTTTGAACCGGTAAGTATGTAGAGCTTTCCGATCTTTTCCTCTGACTCAGCCTTCTGATTCCACATAAGGTCATCAGTCTTCAGAACACCGGAATTTACTTTGATAAATGAATAAGTCCCCACGAAGGGATCGACCATGGTCTTCCAGACATAAGCCGACTTCGGAAGTGAGAAATCGTAATTTGCATTGAAGACGTCATTTGAATCAGCATTGATGCCGACGCATTCCCTCTGCTCGGGAGACGGCATATACTTCACTATATCGACCATCATGGTGAACTGACCGCGATTTAAGGTGTTTGAACCCATCATCACGGGAACGATGTCTCCGGTATTTACGCTCTTACGAAGAGCTTGTCTTATCTCATCCTCGGAGAATTCCTCACCGTTGAAATAGCGGTCCATGAACTCTTCTGAGGTCTCGGCGACGGACTCCATGAGATCTTCGCGGTAGGTGTCAAGGTATTCCTTGCTGTAGTCCGGAACCTCAGCATGCTCTACTTTTCCGTCCTTGGTCCACTTCTTCCCCTGCTTCTGGATCACATTCACATAGCCGGTGAATTCACCGTTCTCCCTGACCGGAAGGTGGAAGGGCGCGATCTTTTTTCCGTAAAGTGTGCGAAGATCCTCAACGACCTGCCTGTAGGAAGCATCATCTATATCCATATCAGTAACAAAGAACATACGGGGCATATTATATTTTTCACAAAGCTCCCATGCCCTCTTCGTTCCGGATTCAACGCCGTTCTTTCCGGAAACTACAATGATGGCTGAATCAGCAGCCGTCATGGCTTCATTAACCTCACCGAGGAAATCGAGTGACCCCGGAGTATCGAGGACATTGATCTTTGAATCCTCCCAGGGAATGGGGATCACGGAAGTCTGTATCGATATCTTTCTCTTGATCTCCTGCTTGTCGTAGTCGCTTATGGTATTTCCGGCATCGACTGTCCCGACTCTTTTCGTAATTCCCGCAAGGAAAGCCATGGACTCGGCGAGCGAAGTCTTCCCCGAGCCTGAATGACCAAGCAGAGCAACGTTCCTGATCTTGTCTGTTGTGTAAACTTTCATATGTGATCTAACCCCCTTTTCTTGCCTTTTGCTTCAGCTGCCCTTTCAGACAACAGTAACAGTTTACTAAATATGCTCCCCGAAAACAATCAATTGTTGTAAAAAATGACAAATATGATATAAGTTTTGAGTTTTTCATCAAGAAACAGTTATACTTCGCATTATGGAAAATAATACATTCAAAAAAGCAGGCTTCCTCGGTCTTGGACTGATCGGAGGCTCCATAGCAAAGGCGATCAAAAAATATCATCCCGATATTGCGCTTATCGCAAATGCTTCGTCTGAGCGCACGGTCTCTGCCGCTTTTTCCGACGGGATCATCGAGAATGATACACTCCTTCCCTTAAGTGAGTTTGCTTCCTGCGATCTTTTATTCCTCTGCGCCCCGGTGGATGTGAATCAGAAATATATGAAGGAGCTGGCTCCTGTTTTGAAAGAGAACTGTCTCCTCACTGATGTAGGTTCGGTAAAAACCCCGATCACCCGCGCTTTTGAGGAATCAGGTCTCTCCTGCTCATTTATAGGCGGGCATCCCATGACAGGAAAGGAAAAGGGCGGCTACTCAAATTCAGACCCCCTCCTCCTTGAAAACGCCTATTATGTTCTTACGAAGTCTTCACGCTCTGGCTGTGACCTCCTCTTTCGGTTTTCTTCTTTCTTAGAAAGCCTTGGCGCAAATACGATCGTAATGGACACCAAAAACCACGACCGCTCAGTCGCTGCAGTATCGCATGTTCCGCATATCATAGCTTCATCACTCGTTCGGCTCCTCATGAATAATGACGATGAAAAAGAGCACATGAAGCAGATAGCTGCCGGAGGCTTTCGCGATATCACCCGTATAGCCTCATCTGATCCAAATCTTTGGAAGACTATCTTTCTTGAAAACAGGGATGCGGTACTTTCGCTTCTTGACGCATTTTTGGTTGAGGCCGGCGAATACAAAAAAGCACTTGAGGCTTGTGACGGAAAAGCCCTGCATGACATGTACGAAAGCAGCCGTGATTTTCGGGATTCCATGCAGATAAAGAAAAAGGGTGCTTTATCCGAATGTTTTGAATTCTATGTTGATATAGCAGATGAACCCGGTGCTCTTGCAACCATTGCCCTTATCCTTTCCGCACATAATATCAGCATCAAAAACATCGGCATTGTACATAACAGGGAATATGAACAGGGCGTTCTTCGGATAGAGACCTATGATGCGCCTTCTATGGAATTTTCTGTAGAACTCCTCGAACAAAAAGGCTGCACTATCTACAGGAGAAAGTGAAAAAATATGCATTCTTTGAATGGTGAGATAAAGGTTCCCGGCGACAAGTCAATATCACACCGTGCCGTAATGATAGGCTCTCTTGCGAAAGGAACTACCAGGATAAAGGGTTTTTTGAACGGAGCAGACTGCCTTTCGACGATAGACTGTATGAGGAAGCTCGGTGTTTCTATAGACTGTTCAAAAGACGATCCACATACGGTTTCAGTAAAGGGAAACGGTCTATTTTCACTTAAGGCACCAATGGAAACCCTTTATACAGGAAACAGCGGAACCACAACAAGGATAATATCAGGACTTCTTTCAGCACAGCCCTTTGGATCGACCGTTGACGGCGACTCTTCGATCAGAAAGCGCCCGATGAAGAGGATCATCGAGCCTCTCTCCCTGATGGGCGCGAATTTAAGGTCGCTTTTCGATAATGGCTGTGCCCCTCTTGTCATAAGTCCGTCTCACCTTCACGGTATCAGCTACAGTTCTCCCGTTTCTTCAGCACAGGTGAAATCCGCTATCATTATGGCTTCTCTCTATGCAAAAGGAAAAACTGTCATCACTGAACCCGTAAAATCCAGAGATCATACCGAACTCATGCTCTTAGCCTTTGGTGCTGATATAGTTTCAGACAAAAATACCGTAACGGTCACTCCGGGAAAGGAGCTATATGCGAAGGATATAGAAGTTCCCGGTGACATCTCTTCTGCCGCCTTCTTCCTTGCCGCCGGCGCGATCACAAAGAACAGTGAGATCCTCATCAAAAATGTGAATATCAATCCCACAAGAGCCGGGATCCTTACGGTCCTTTCCGATATGGGGGCTTCACTTTCCGTTGAAAACGAAAGGCTGCTCTCGGGAGAAAAAACGGCTGACCTTCTGATAAAGTCATCTTCTCTTCACGGAACAACTATTTCCGGCGATATCATCCCTACTCTCATTGACGAGCTGCCGGTGATAGCTGTCATGGCGTCATATGCAAAAGGGCAGACCGTGATAAAGGATGCCGCAGAGCTTCGTGTCAAGGAATCAGACAGAATAGTCTCAATCTCTGAAAACCTAAGAGCTATGGGATGTGATGTGCAAGAGACCTCTGACGGCATGGTGATAAACGGCGGCACACCTCTCCATAGCACCCGTATCAGCACAAAAAAAGACCACCGCATCGCGATGGCCTTCCATACAGCTTCACTCCCTCTTGATGAAATGAACATACTTGACGACAGGGACTGCGTCAATATTTCATATCCCGGCTTCTTTGATGATATCTCGTCTCTGTGTAATTCCCATTAATCATTCAGTGCCGCGATAGCCTGTCTCTCCGCCTCCTGATCCTTTTTCATGCAGCAGTTCTTGTATTTTTTGCCGGAACCGCAGGGGCAGGGATCGTTTCTGCCTATCTTCTTTCCCTCTCTCCTTAAGGTGTGGGACTTCTTCTCCTCAAGATAAAGTTCCTTCCTGGTATCCTCATCATAAATCGAGTCCCATTCCGGGAGGGTATAGAGCCACTCGGCTCCCGCCTTTACCATGTTCTTGTAAAGCTTTCCGGTATCGAAACAAAGGGCGACCTCAGTGTTTTCATCCATGGTCTCGATCGGATTTTTTTCCTTGAGGCTTTCATTTATTCCGTCAAGAAAGCCTGTCATTAAAAATACCGATGTATCAAACTTCTGTGCAAGCTCCTTCACAGTTCCCTTTACAACCTCATTCGGGTCTTTCAGTATCTGCGAGTAAATCTCTTTTTCCTTCGGGAAGTATTCACCGTTCCAGAGGGCATTCAGCTCCTCCTTTGTAGCATTCTCGTTATAGGCCTTCTCTGTCCATTCGGAAAGTAATGACATATCATACCTCACTCTTCTATTTTCTTTGACACATGAAGATTCTTCAGTCATAATGGCTAATGCGGTTTTGCATATTAGCATATAGATAGACAAAAAGCAAAGGATTTCACAAAATGAAGGAAAAAGTAAGAAGGATAGTCGCTCTCATCGGTATAATCGTTCTCGTCGGAATGTATGTATTCACAGTCATCGCAGCCATCATGGACAATCCCGCGACAATGAAGATCCTCGCGGTCTCAATAGCGCTTACGATCATCATCCCGATCATCCTCTATGTTCTCTCTATCTTCCTTCGCGGCGGAAAAGAGGATGTCCTCACCGCATCCCTCAGGAACCACAGCGTTGAAGAGGGCTATGACAGAAATTCCACAAATGCCCCTGACATTGATATCGAAAAAAAGGCAATGACAAAGGTTCAGCCGGAGGCAGAAAGCAAGGAATCATAATAATCTTTTACTATCTTTAATTCCGAAATTGTCATCTCGTGCTCTGAGAAGCGCGCCTTCATTACCGTATCCAGAACCTCATCCGGGATCTTCGTCTTTATCACCCTGAATTTTCTCCGGTGCTTTATTGCCCTGTAATACTTTAAGATCCTCTTCTTTGCACTTCCTCTCTTAAGATTCCCCCTGTATATCCTGATCCCGAGAAATACAGAAACAAGAAAAACCGTAATGGCTATAGCAAGGGCGATGATAACTGTCCAGGCTATCCTTCCTCTTTCTGCCATTCTTTGATCGTATTCAGCCTGACCGTTTGATACCGGCTCCTTGTCCTTGTTTTCATCAGAGGATGTTTCCTCATCATCTTCATCATCCTCTTCCTCATCCTCAGTATCATCCATATCGGAGTCATCAACCTCGCCCGAGGGATTTATATCTTCGTATTGTCCGGGGCTTTGAGCACTTGCTGTGGAAGAAGATCGGGATAGATCAGCAGGTGTTGCGTCAAGTATCCTCCAAAGATCGGAATCAAAATCATAATATTCACACCACGCATGACCATCGTCGCCCTTGATCTCTATTTTTCCGTCAGCTCCTGCCTCACGTTCCGTGATCATATATCCCGTGACAAAGCGGGCGGGAAGTCCCTGCATCCGAAGAAGAAGAGTCGCTGCAGTTGCGAAATGGATGCAGTAGCCCCTCTTTGATACATTGAGGAAATAGTCAGCTATATCGGCTTCGACCGGCGGCTTTTCAATCCCTTTATCATAGACCGCTGCCTTTGATACATATTCCTTTACGGTGTTTGCAGCGATCTCACTCGAGTTGATCTCATTCGAGTTCAAAAAGGCTATCAGCCTTTCAATATCACCTCTTTCACCGGGTGCACCGGCTCTTGGATAGCTGTATGTACCATCTGAAAGAGCATCTTCCAGTCTCCTTTGAACTCTTTCTCTAATCCTTACGGTAAGAGTGTCTGATATGTCTGAAAGTGCATCACCTGTTACATCAGAAACACTTATCAATCTGTCATAGCTTATACTGTCCTCTGTTTCAGGAGCTTTTGCCCAGCCCCTGCCGTCATAGTCGGTATATTCATTTATCTTTATATAGGCAGGATAGCTTTCCGGCGGTTCCATCTTCATAACGGAACTATTGTTACGAAGGAGCGCTCCACCTGAGACATCGGCATATTTTTCATCCCCTACCCAGGCATAGATGTTTGAGGATTCATCTCCGAACATGAGATTTCCGGTATTAACATCCACATAGAAGCCGGTGTGGTCGAGGATAAAGTCCTCAAGAGAAAGGCGGGCCTTCTTCACATTCTCATTCTGTACATATGTCGTCGGCTTGATCACTGCATTCAGGATCAAAGACAATACCAAAAATATCAAAGCGGAAATTATGGCAGGTCTTGGTGCTCCATACCCTACGTGGATAAGCCCTCGTCTTTCTATCAAAAGGACTGCTGACATCATTATCATAAGCATGAAGGAAAACGGGTCGATGAACTCAGGTGAAAAGCATATCGAAACCGCAAGCACCGCGATCGAAAACATCAACGAAAATATTGAAGGGAGAGCGAATAATATCACCGCCGCAGTGATCATTGAAAAAAAGATCACAAAACAGATAATAAAAAGATCCGGTGAAACCGAAAAGCCATAATTCTGTATGAGAGAGGGGTCTCCCATATAGGATGCATAAAGAGGCAGGAAGGTACTGCCGGCGCTCTCAAGAAAATCCTTTCGCCTGATGATCACAAAAAGAACGAGTGCAGCAAGAGAAAGCCAGAAGAATATTTTTTTCTTTTTCAGCAGAAAAAAGAATGAAAAAAGCGCTGCAGAGATGATGGCAGCCGGAAGGATCATCAAAGGTCTGATATCAGGAAGAAAGCTCTTGAGATATGAAAAAGTAACCCCGAGTGCTAAAAAAAGTGTAAACAAAAACGCCCGAAGAAAGGTGAAAAACATTTCGGTTATTTTATTATCATTAAGAGACATGATAATGCCACCCCCTTCCTGAAAAATCCGCGTTCTCCAGCGAGGAAGTGTTTTCTACAAATGGCAGTCGAAGGATAAGGCAGAAAAAATTCCTTATATCTTCATCTGTCTCAATATGCCTTTCATTCTTTTCATTATCCGAATAATAGATACAGGTAGAGACAAGCCCCTTCTCCTTGAGATCGGTAAGCAGCCAAAGAAGGTGTGAAAACATGAGATCCCTCTTGTCCCTGTCCTCATCGATATCAAAGGTGATCACGATCTCCTTTAATGCCCTCTCCTGAGCTTCTTTTACGAGAAGAGAGCCATCCTTTGATTTCGCGGAAAGCTTCCAGTGTATGTCAGTTACAGGATCGCCGGGCTTGTAATTTTTTATCTCATAGGCGCTTGCAGCCCCGCCCCCGGGCTTTTTCACATAGGCCGAATTCAATATCTCTGAAAAATCCATGGGCTTTTCGATCTTCTTTTTTTTTGGAAACGCAAAAAAGAATTCAGCCCGGGGAGCTTTCACCGGCAAACGAAAGAGAGAAAGCGGATCCAAAACACCGGGCTTTGAGAGTATTACACCATAGGCTCCGCAGTGCTTCGGAATATATAAAAGACTATCCTGACCGTTTTTTAAGCTTTTTTCGACAGTTTCACCTGATGCCATATCCACCACATAAAGCGTAGCGGAAAAAAGAGATGAAAGCTCATCACTTGACCGTACTAGAATGCTTATTTCCTCACTGTCTTTGGGGTAGATAAAGGACTTAAAGGAAAAGCTCACATCTATCCTTTTTTTGATCAGGAGACATGAAAGAAGGCTTATAAATGGCAGCGCTATGATGATGATGAGAAGAAAAAGAGAAAGCCAGCCGGGATACTCAAGATACAACACGAGTATCAGAATGATAATAAAGATATATGCTACCCTTCGAAAAAGCATAGCCTGTCAGACCTTTGGAGCCGGAACTCTCTCAAACACGCTCTCGATCACCTTCCTGCCCGCCTTTATCCGATCCTCTGCATGATCGGGAAGGATCCTGTGAGCGACCGCGGGAATGAGTACCTTTCTGACATCGGAGGGTGCCACAAAATCACGGCCATAAAGGAAAGCAACTGCCTTTGAAAGCGAGGTAAGAGAAAGAGTCGCCCGGGGCGATGCGCCGCGAATGACGTTTTCATGCTCCCGGGTAGATCGGACAAGCGAGATTATATAATTTGAGATATCCGGATGAACAAAGACATTCGAAACTGCATTTTGCATCAGAAGGATAGTATCCTTTGATACGACAGGCTTTACGTCATCAAGAGGATTTACCCCCTGCCTTCTCTTCAGAAGTTCTCTCTCTGCTTCAAGAGATGGGTAACCTATGGTAAGACGCATCGCAAACCTGTCAACCTCAGAGTCCGGAAGAAACTGCGTTCCGGCGGCACCTGTGGGATTCTGGGTAGCAATGACGATAAAGGGAGAAGGCAGCTGATGCGTGATCCCGTCGACAGTTACCTGTCCTTCCTCCATGGCTTCAAGAAGGGCGGCCTGGGTACGTGATGTAGCCCGGTTCAGCTCGTCAGCAAGGAAAAGGTTTGCAAAAACAGCACCTTTGGTGAATTCAAAGGTGCCTGTGTCCTTTTTGTAAACAGAGAATCCGGTGATGTCGGAGGGGAGCACGTCAGGATTGAACTGCACTCTTCCGTAGTCAAGGGACATCGCCTTTGAAAAGGCAAGCGCTATGGTAGTCTTTCCGACTCCCGGGATATCCTCTATCAGGATGTGGCCGTTTGCCAGAATTGCTGAAAGGCAGAGAACCAGAACTTCATCCTTCCCGGAAACCGCTTTTTTTACTTCTGAAAGTATCTTGTCACAGGTAGGATTCATTTTATTTTCTTACGATAATATCCTCTCTGCCCGGGCCGTTTGAAACCATCTTTATCGGGAAGCCGATATGCTCCTCGATAAAGTTGATATAGTTTCTGCAGTTTTCGGGAAGTTCGTCAAAACTCTTTATCCCGCGTATATCGCATTTCCAGCCGGGAAGAACCTCGTATACGGGCTTTGCCCTGTGAAGGAGAGGCGTAACAGGGAAGTTTACAGTCTCTTTCCCGTCGATCTCATAAGCCGTGCATACGGGGATCTCATCAAGATAACCAAGCACATCAAGAACTGTAAGGACCACCTCAGTAGCCCCCTGCAGGCGGCAGCCGTATTTTGAAGCAACGCAGTCATACCAGCCCATACGTCTCGGGCGTCCGGTAGTCGCGCCGTATTCGCCGCCGTCTCCGCCTCTCCTGCGAAGCTCATCAGCAGCGGTTTCATCAAGTATCTCACTTACGAAATCACCTGCACCGACGGCAGATGAATAAGCCTTCGTAACGGCAATTATCTCTTTGATCTCATAAGGCGGAATGCCTGCTCCCACAGCACCGTAAGCCGCAAGCGTGGAGGATGAAGTCACCATAGGATATATACCGTGGTCGGTATCCTTCATCGTACCAAGCTGTCCCTCAAGAAGGACGTTCTTCCCTTCCTTCAAGGCATCATAAAGATACAGTGAAACATCGCCCACATAGGGCTTTACCATATCACGATATTCGTGAAGAGTCGAAAGAAGCTCTTCCTTCACAAGAAGCGGCTTGTCATAAAGGTTTTTGAGAATCGAATTTTTAAGGACTATTATCTTGTCAAGCCTTTCATTCAGCACATCATCATCAAAGAGCTCGCAGACCTGAATACCTACTTTAGCATATTTGTCTGAATAAAAAGGAGCTATCCCTGATTTTGTGGAGCCAAAGGATGCCTTTCCGAGCCTCTCCTCCTCATATGCGTCAAAAAGCACATGGTAAGGCATCACGACCTGCGCTCTGTCTGAGATCATGAGGTTTGGTGCGGGAACGCCCTCTTTCTCGATATCTTTTATTTCATTGAATAATTTCGGGATATCAAGAGCCATGCCGTTTCCGATGATGTTCATTATATTCTGGTGGAATACTCCGGACGGGAGGGTGTGAAGCGCGAATTTGCCGTAATTGTTCACTATAGTGTGACCGGCATTTGCGCCGCCCTGAAAACGGATGACAATGTCCGCCTTTTCAGCGAGCATATCCGTGATCTTTCCTTTTCCTTCGTCTCCCCAGTTTGCTCCAACTACCGCTCTTACCATTTTTTCACTCTCCTGATATCTTATTCTTACAAAAGTATCATAAAAACCCGCTTAAACAGGGCACTCTCCTATCTCTGAAAGGAAGCTCTTTGAAACAGTAAGTGCAAGGCTTCCGGGACCTATGTGGCAGGCTATTGAAAGCGCAAGCGGATCAATTGTTATCGGCCTGTCATAGGAAAACCGTTCTTTAACCTCTTCCCTGAAGATCTCTGCCTCTTTCCGGTTCTGAGTATGAGCAATGGAAAGGATGCAGTTTTTTGCCTCCTTATCGCCAAATTCGCTGAGATCCTTTTCGATCCTGTCCATCATTACCGATTTTGCCTGGGCAAGGGTCCTCACTTTTGCGAAGGAATCAAGCTTGTCTCCCTGGATCTGAAGTACCGGCTTGATATGGAAAAGAGTGCCAAGCGCAGCGACTGCGGGAGTGATCCTTCCGCCCTTCTTCAGATATTCAATGGTATCGACCATGATGTAGATATGGGACTCTGCTTGAGTCTTTTCAAGATAATCCTTGATTTCCTTTGCACCTTTTCCCTCATCCGCCATTTTCTTGGCTTCATAGGCGGAAAGCTTCTGCGTGACTGAGATCCTTCTGTTGTTTACCACCTGGACCCTGCCGTCAAAGTCCTCTGCTATCATCGCTGCTGTCTCGCAGGAGCTTGAAAGACCTGATGACATTGGAATATAGACTATCTCATCATAGGTCTTAAGTATCTCGTTCCATTTGTCCATCACATCGCCAACGAGGGGCATAGATGTCGTGATCTTTGAATCAGAAGCCTGCTTCTCATAAAACTCATCATGTGTCAGGTCTACGCTTTCATAAAAAAGCTGGTCGTTGATATAAAAGGGCATCGGCTGGATGAAGATGCCTGTCTTTTCTGACTCCTCCTTCAAAATGCCGCTGTTTGTATCGGCTATTATCGCTGTTTTTCCCATATCTGCCTCCGGATTGATATTATTCATAAAACCGCAACGGGAATTATATTAGCATAATAAAGTGATTCTGTAAAATGCTCAGATTACCTTTCGATAGAGCCACTTTCCGGAACGGAAGCGTATGAGGAAACAGATGCTTCGAAAGACCCAGTCAATGAACATCCCCATCCATACTCCGAGCAGCCCCATATTGAATACCAGTACGAAGATATAGCTCAAAACGACTCTGAAGGCCCACATGGAAATAGAGCTCACTATCATTGTAAACTTCGCATCACCGCCGGCTCGAAGAGCATTTGGAAGCGTAAATGAGAAGCCCCAGGCCGCAATTGAGAATATGTCAAACCACCTTATGACATTGACGGCTATCGCTGCGGACTCCTGACTCAGTCCAAATGCCGGGACTATATAAGGGATCGTAAAGAATAGGGCTGCATTTGTCACGAGAAGTCCTATCCAGGCAACTCCTGTAAGCAGCGCTCCGTAATGCTTTGCGGCATTTCGCTTCCCGGCTCCGATCAACCGGCCGACAACGGGCATCATGGCAAGCGAGATCGTGCTTCCGGGGATATTGGCAATACCGGTTATTGAATTTGCTACCGCGTTTGCAGCTATCGAAACAGTGCCGAGCGACGAAACAAGGCTTGAAAGGATGAGCTTTCCGATCTGGAACATGGAATTTTCTATTCCTGATGGCACGCCTATCCCGAGTATCCTCTTTACCATCTGCTTTTCAGGCTTTAAGTCACGTATGTGCCTTACCGATAGCTCTCCCTTGTTCCTACGAAGCCTTATGGAAACAAAGGCAGAGGCAACCACCCGCCCGATAAGGGTCGCAAGTGCTGCTCCTATTACCTCCATATGGAAAACATAGATGAGGAGCCCGTTTCCGACGACATTCATTATGTTCATCACAAGCCCGGCCTGCATGGAAACAAAAGAATTGCCCTGCGCCCTGAAAAGTGCCGAACCGGCATTGTATATCCCGAGGAAGGGGAACGAAATGGATGTGATCAGAAGATAATGTATGCAGTACTGCATCACTCCCTGATCGATACGCCCGAAAATAAGGGAAAGGATGGGACGGTGAAAGATGATCATTGAAAGCGCGATCATAGATGATGCAACAATAACAATGAAATACAGCTGCCCTGCGGCCTTTCTTGCATTCTCCCTGTCTTTTCTCCCAAGATACTGGCTGCATACCACAGCTCCGCCTCCTGCAAGAGCCGAGAAAAGCTGGATCAAGAGGTTATTCAGGGAATCAACGAGACCTACGGCGGAAACAGCCTCCTCTCCAACTCCCGAGACCATGAGGGTATCCATGAAGCCCATGGCAACAGAAAGAAGCTGCTCAATAAGGAGCGGCCAGATCAGGACGAGAAGATCTCGCCGGGAAAAATCGCTGAATTTTTGGACAGAATGCTTCATATGAGAAAAAATAAAAATCCTTTTCTTTTAAGGATTATTGCAGAAAAATACTGAAAAATCAATCCGAATCACTTGAAAATATTGCCAAAAAACAATAGAAAAATCCCCCGGAAAATGATCTCCGGGGGACTTTGAGCAAATATTTATGTAAGTCCTTTGATCAATACATCTCAGGACCGGGAGCTGCGGGTGCAGGTGTGGGCTCCTTGATATCGGCAACCACTGACTCGGTCGTGAGCAGTGTTGAGGATACGGATGTAGCATTCTGAAGAGCTGTCCTTGTAACCTTTACAGGATCAAGGATGCCGTTCTTTATCATATCGCCGTACTCTTCCTTTGCGGCATCAAAGCCGAAGCCTGCCTTACCGCCCTTAACCTCGTTTATAACGACAGCGCCTTCAAGTCCGGCATTGTCTACGATGTAGTAAAGAGGAGCGTCAAGAGCCTTCAATACTACATTCGCGCCTGTCTTTTCATCGCCCTCAAGAGTTTCTGCAAGAGCAGCAACTTCCTTCTCAGCATGGATGAAGGCTGAACCGCCGCCTGCGATGATACCTTCCTCAACTGCCGCACGGGTAGCATTAAGGGCATCCTCCATACGAAGCTTTGCTTCCTTCATCTCCGTCTCTGTAGCAGCACCGACTCTTATCACGGCTACGCCGCCGGCGAGCTTTGCAAGCCTCTCCTGAAGCTTTTCTTTATCAAAGTCAGATGTCGTCTCCTCGATCTGGTTTTTGATCTGCTTAACACGGGCATCGATATCTGCCTTCTTGCCTGCGCCTTCAACGATGGTGGTGTTTTCCTTGTCGACCTTTACTGACTTTGCGCGACCGAGCTGGTCTATCGTAGCGTCCTTGAGCTCAAGACCTATCTCAGAGGAGATGACCTGCCCGCCTGTAAGGATGGCGATATCCTGAAGCATTTCCTTCCTTCTGTCGCCATAACCGGGAGCCTTTACTGCAACTACATTGAAGGTTCCGCGGAGCTTGTTCAAAATGAGTGTCGTAAGAGCCTCGCCCTCAACATCCTCAGCGATGATGAGGAGCCTTGCGCCCTGCTTTACAACCTCCTCAAGTATGGGAAGGATCTCCTGGATATTTGAGATCTTCTTATCAGTAATAAGTACATAGGGATCATCAAGATTTGCTTCCATCTTGTCCATATCGGTGCACATATATGCGCTGATATAGCCCCTGTCAAACTGCATACCTTCAACAAGGTCAAGCTCTGTCTGCATCGTCTTTGACTCTTCGATGGTAATGACGCCGTCATGTCCGACCTTTTCCATCGCGTCGGAAACCATCTCGCCTACTTCGTCAGAGCCTGCTGATATGGAAGCTACACGCGCGATCTGATCCTTGCCCTTTACCTTCTGGGACATCTTTACGAGAGCTTCAACAGCCTTCTCGGTAGCCTTCTTCATTCCGCGTCTCAATCCAACGGGATTTGCACCTGCGGCAAGATTCTTCAGACCCTCGTCAACCATTGCCTGAGCAAGAACTGTTGCTGTAGTAGTTCCGTCACCGGCAACATCATTTGTCTTTGTAGCTACTTCCTTTACGAGCTGGGCACCCATGTTCTCAAAGGGATCCTTGAGCTCGATCTCCTTTGCGATGGTCACACCGTCGTTTGTGATGAGCGGCGAGCCATAGGACTTGTCAAGAACAACATTTCTTCCTTTCGGTCCAAGAGTCACACGAACTGTGTTTGCAAGCTGATCAACGCCCTTTTTGAGTGAATCACGGGCATCAGCGCCATATTTGATTTCCTTTGCCATGATGATTATCCTTTCTTTATTACTTTTCTACGATCGCGAGAATGTCATTCTGCTTTACTACGATATAGGTTTCGTCCTCAAGCTTGACCTCTGTCCCTGCATACTTTGAATAAATGACCTTCTGACCTTTCTTAACCTGCATTGTGACTTCCTTGCCGTCAACCATACCGCCGGGACCGACCGCTATAACTTCTGCCTCCTGGGGCTTTTCCTGGGAACCTGACGCTAAGATAATGCCTGACTTTGTCTTTTCCTCCGCTTCGAGCTGTTTAAGAACAACTCTGTCGGATAAAGGTACTAATTTCATTTAAGAGCCTCCTTCTATGATCTTGATTTTTGTTAGCACTCAATCGAACGGAGTGCTAATCGACAAAAGATATAATAGTTTTCCGTTGTTCAATTTGCAACCGAAAATGTGCACAAAAAACCTGTGGGACTATTGTGCAGAATTATAGAATAGAATGAAGGACGACTACGAGATTCGCTATTGAATGACCGAAGATGGGAACCAGAATATTTCCGGTCTTTTTGTAGGAAAAACCTATTATGATGCCACAGCACAATGCGTAGAGAAACTGCAACAGGTTGAAATGGAAAAGACCGAAAAGCCCGGCGGAAAGAAAGATCGCTGCTGTCGGATTGATCGCCGCTTCAAAGCTCCTCTGAACTGCTCCCCTGTAAAGAAGCTCCTCAAGGACCGGCGAAACCACGACATTTGACATGATCAGAACAAAAAGCTCCCCGCCCAACAGGTCGTTTCTTGCCTCTGAAAAGCCCTCAGTCTGAAGGAAGGGAAGAAATCTTGTGAAGAGGAGATTCAAGGCTATCGATGAAGCAGCGATGATCGCTATATAAAGTAAGCATATCAAAAACTTCTTTGCTGCTCCTTCACGGATAGAAAGCTCTCCCGGTACCGTAAAGGGAAGCATCTTTGCAGTGCGGTAGAAAAAGAAGATAATGAATGGCAAGGTCACGAGGGCTGAGATCAGATTGCAGAAGGCAGAGCCATGGCTTTCAAGGAGAAAGTCTCTTGTTACAACCCCTGATATCGTATAGACCACGAAATAAAGGCATACAGCCAAAAGGACATTGAGAAGTGCCCATCTTTTAAGTCCGTCCATATTATTTCTTCGTCCCCTTTGTGGCGCGTCCGGCGATCTTCAAGGTGCTGTTTGAATCACCTGAAAGTATCTCGGCCTTCTTTACCCGGTCGCCCTTTGAAAGTGCCATTGCCTTTGCCCCGACAGCATTCTTTTTCTTTTCGGGGATATCTGAAAGCAGAAACCTAAGGCGATAATTCTTTTCAGAAGTGATGACTATCGTAGCATTCCCGTCCTTATCATAGGGGAGAACGGCAACGAGGCTGTCTCCTTCAAGGAGTTTCGTGGACGCGACCGTCCTTCGGTTCATCACATCAAATTCGTTACCGGGTACGTTCTTTATCATTCCGTCTTTTGTCAGGAAGATAAGCTGCCCGGGTATGACCTCGTCCATTGATTCTATATAGAGGCAGTCCTCGACACTTGAATCAAAGGTGCTGATATTGTCGATCGGAACTCCCTTGTCCTTGAGCTTTGACTGGGGAAGGTCCATGCATTTAAGGACATGCATATTCCCGCCGGAGGAAAAGATCAATAGTCTCGAAAGATTTGTAGTCCTTATCACATAGCGTGACTCCGAATCTATCGCTTCCTTGTTCCTCTCATAGGTTGCGGTATCTATGGCCTTTGCATAGAAGAATCTGTCGATCACGGCGTAAACTTCAGTTTCCTCAAGCGGCTTTTCTTCTATCACCGCTTCACCAACTTCAGATACCTCGGTCCTTCTTTCATAGCCAAACTCTTTTTTGATGGCCTTTAAGTCATTTATTATGACCTTCGCCATGGAGGCGCGGTTCGAGAGGATATCGGAGTATTCAGCGATATTCTTCATAGTCTCCTGAAACTGTGCCCTGAGGGCATCGATCTCAAGCCCTATCAGACGATAAAGCCTCATATCAAGGATGGCATCGGCCTGCCTTTCAGTAAATGAAAGCTTTGAGGCCGCCTTCTTTGAATTGTCGCTTTTGAACCTGATCCCTTCCGTATTACCGGAGACAAGGCACATCTTCGCCTGCTCCCTCGTCTTTGACCCACGAAGTATCTCGATGATAAGGTCTATGCAGTCGCAGGCTGCGATCAGCCCCTCCTGTATTTCCTTCTTTTCCCTCTCCTTTGAAAGTAATGTCGTGTACTTCCTCGTCATCAGCTCAAACTGGAAGTCTATGCTCTTTCTTATCACAGGAACAAGACCGAGAGTCTCGGGCTTTCCATCAGCGACCGCCAGCATATTTACGCCGAAGGTGTCCTCAAGCCTGGTCTTCTTGAAAAGGAGGTTCTTTACGGCTTCAACATCCGCTCCCCTCTTCAATTCTATTACTATCCTTATGCCTTCCTTCGAGGACTGGTTTGAGATATCCGTGATATCATTTGTTTCGCGGGTCTCCACAAGATGGGCGACATCATTTAAGAACTTTCCTATACCGGCTCCTATCATGGTATAAGGGATCTCTGTCACAACGAGATTGATGTGGCCGTTCTTCGCGTTCTCTACCTCAACCTTTCCTCTGATACGGAGCTTTCCGACACCTGTGGAATAGATCGATAATAATTCCTCTTTGTTGCAGACTATCCCGCCCGTGGGAAAATCGGGTCCCTGAATGAGTCTTAGCATATCCTGCGTATTCATGTCAGGATTTTTCATATAGGCTATGCAGCCGTCAATTACCTCTGAAAGATTGTGAGGAGGGATCGAGGTCGCCATTCCGACTGCTATACCCTCGGCTCCGTTTACAAGAAGGTTCGGTATCCTGACAGGAAGGACGGTCGGCTCTTTTTCAGTCTCGTCAAAGTTAGGTCCAAAGTCCACAACCGCCTTATCAAGGTCTCCAAGATAATATTTCTCCGTGATCTTCTGAAGACGCGCCTCCGTATACCTCATAGCTGCGGCACCGTCACCCTCTATTGAGCCGAAGTTCCCGTGGCCGTCGACAAGAGGAAGCCCCTTCTTGAAGTCCTGCGCCATATTGACAAGGGCTTCATAGATCGAGCTGTCGCCGTGGGGATGGTACTTACCCATGGTGTCTCCGACTATACGGGCCGACTTTCGATAGGGTCTGTCCCACCTGATGCCAAGCTCATACATGTCATAGAGGGTACGCCTCTGAACCGGCTTAAGCCCGTCCCTCACATCGGGAAGGGCGCGGGCTATTATCACGGACATAGCGTAGTCTATATAGGATTTTTTCATAAGAGACGAATATTCAGTCTCTATTATCTCTCCCGAAACGGGTTTTTCTTTTTCTTTAACAGCCATATTTAAATATCAAGCTCCGCATTATTTGCATTATCATAGATGAAGGCCTTCCTCGGAGGCACATCATTTCCCATCAGCATCTCGGTGACATCGGA
>CAMVHB010000007.1 GCA_947167155.1 uncultured Lachnospiraceae bacterium
AGGACTCCTCCTTTATATCCTCCGCGGCCTCAAGGAAGGACAGGGGCTTTACCTCAACGGAGATATCTATCCTGTCAAGAAGGGGTCTTGATATCCTCTGCATGTACTGCCGGATCTCGGAAAGCGTGCATCTGCATCTCTTCCTGTCCGGATAGTAGCCGCAGCGACAGGGATTCATCGCGCACACCAGCATGAAATCCGCGGGGTACTCTTCTTCGCCCTTGTCGTGATACACCTTTATGATCCCATCCTCCAGCGGCTGCCGAAGGACCTCAAGAGTCCTGTCATTAAACTCTGTAAGCTCATCAAGGAACAAAACTCCCTTGTGGGAAAGCGTAAGCTCTCCGGGATAAGGGACATTCCCCCCGCCGGAAAGAAGCCTTGCGCTTATGCTGTGATGCGGAGCGCGAAAGGGCCTTCGCCCTCCGGAGACAGAAAGCTCTTGAAACTTCCCGCATATGCTGTAGATAGATGCTATGGACAGCTCCTCCTCCCGGGATAAAGGCGGAAGGATGGAGGGTATCGCCCTCGCTGTCAGGGTCTTTCCCGCTCCGGGAGAACCCACCATGAGAAAGTTGTGCATTCCCGATACCGCAACCTCACAGGCTCTTTTCAAAAGCTTCTGTCCGCGGATATCCGAAAAATCAATCCCACTGCCTGATCCAGTACAATCTTTATTACCTTCATTCCTTCTCTCAAAAGCGATCCTTTTTGAAAGATCATTTCCTTCAAGCACCTCTACCGCTTCCCCCAGGGTCTTTACGGGATAGATCATTATTCCATCCTCTATGGCAAAGAGCGCCTCTTCTTCATTTTCCTTCGGGATGATGAAATGCCTTATGCCCTCTTTCTTCCCGCACTCTATCATGGGAAGGACTCCTTTTAATGGCAGGATCCTTCCGTCGAGGGAAAGCTCCCCGAGGACAAAGAGATCATAAGAAGGCTCTTTTATATCCCCGGCAGAAAGAAGTATTGAAAGCGCTATCGAAAGGTCAAAGGTCGTGCCCGACTTTTTTTCAGTAGCCGGGGACAGATTCACCGTTATCCTTTTTACGGGCAGGGAAAAATCAAAGCTCATCAGAGCTGAGCGCACCCTCTCCTTTGCCTCCTTTACTTCAGAAGAGACATAACCCACCAGTTCAAACATGGGAAGCCCGTTTGAAACATCACTTTCGACGCGAACGGGTATGCTTTTCAAACCGCGTATCATCGCGGCCTTTATGTTTTTTACCATAATCTCACTTCCTGACTGAAAATGCAGGAAACGAAACCAAAACGGAAAAAAGGAAGACGAGGGTCTTCCCTGTGATTGAGATGTACTCAAGAATATAAGCTATCCAAAAGCTTTTTTCAACAGGAAAAGATCAGAAACGGACGAATTTCAAAGAAAAAACCCGGCTTCCGATTCAGTCGTTGGAAACCGGGTACAAATGCAGTTTGGTATCACATTCTCAGGAAAGAGTCTTCACATTCTCCGGAAGCACATAAAGAACGCGCGCGCCTTCCATCGTCCCGCCGGGAGCGATCACGCCGAGAAGCTCCACGTGGCTCCCGTCCACAGGGTAGTCCTCGCTTCCCACCAGAACAAAATTAAAGCCTATCTTGGATCCGTCTCCATTATCTTCCATGATCGACCAGCTACTGCCAAGATGCTCGGCATAGCCTTCTACCTTAACAACCTGTCCGTCGTAGTTTCCGAACCACATATTGGAAGCGATCTCATTTATTGAATTGGTGTCGCCGAAAGCTATGGTCTTATCGACCTTGCTGTAATCCACGGTCTTCGGATCAATAGCAGATGTCTTTGACGCGCTTTCCGATGTTCCCGCAGAAGCAGCATTGCTGTTTACAGCAGGCGTGTTTGTCTGGTTGTTCGTACCATTCGAAGAACCGCAGCCCGCCACTGATACCGTTACTGACAATGCCATGATAAGCCCCAATACCAATGCTCCCGATCTTTTCATTTTTTCTCCTCTCTGTGAAAAATTAATTTCCTATCAACCATACATTCAAAGGATATCGGATAGCCCTACCTTCCTTCTTACCTTGGAAAGCGTCCTTCCCGACACATGGCGCGCCTTCTCATTATTCTCTTTGATGCAGCGCTCTATATAATCCATATTCTTAAGAAGGTCGTCATATTTTTTCCTGACGCCTGAAAGCGCGTCACTGACTGCCTCTCCGACCGCTATCTTGAAGTCTCCGTAGCCCTTCCCGTCAAATTCCTTTTCTATGTCCTCATTGCTCTTTCCCGTGACGGAGGCATAGATATCCATGAGGTTCATTATACCGGGTTTTTCGGAAGAATATATGATTTCCGAACCGCTGTCGGTCTTTGCCCTCTTGAACTTCCTGATGATCGTATCCCTGTCATCGAGAAGATATACGGTAGCGTTCTGGTTCTCATCAGACTTTGACATCTTCTTCTCGGGATCGGCAAGGCTCATGACGCGGCGCGCGTTCTTTCCGAAAACGGGCTCAGGAACAGTGAAAACATCCCCGTATATGGAATTGAAGCGCTGGGCTATGTCGCGAGCGATCTCCACATGCTGCTTCTGGTCATTTCCGACGGGAACGACAGAAGCCTGATAAAGAAGGATATCCGCCGCCATGAGCACGGGATAGGTGAAAAGCCCCGCGTTCACATTGTCAGCGTGCTGCTCGGACTTTGCCTTGTACTGCGTCATCCTTGAAAGCTCTCCCATATAGGTGAAGCAGGAAAGTATCCATGAAAGATAAGGATGAGCATCCACATGCGACTGAAAATAAACGCAGTTTTTCTCCGGATCAAGCCCGGCAGCCACATACTGGACATAGAGGGACTTTGCGTTCTTCCGAAACTGCGCCGGATCCTGCCGCACTGTCAGCGAATGAAGATCCATCACTCCGTAAAAGCACTCATATTCATCGTGCATCGGGATCCAGTTCTTAAGAGCTCCAAGATAATTTCCAAGATGGAGCATTCCCGTAGCCTGCATTCCCGAATAGGATATCTTTTTCTTTTCTTCTTCAGACATTTTTGAGTATCTTCCTCCTGATGTAACGAAATGTGTACTGCTCCCCTTTTTTTGCGAGCATCTTCAGCATCAATTCAAGCAGCGCCGCTGTGTCTTTATGCATCACATAATGCCCTTTTCCTTTGTTGTAGTATTCAAGCGCGCTTTTGTCCGTATATTTCCCCTTCTGATAGACCCTGCAGGCTGCGATCCTGTCACAGAACATCTCTACCACATACCTTTTTGGCATCTTCATCCCGGCCAGCGGAAACTCAGGAAAATCCTTCATGGAATAATCGATCCAATACTCGAAGTGGTGCTTGTTCCGGCCTTTGTGATGGAGCCAGGCCTTTGAAAGCCCCGTCGCTTCTCTTTCTGCATTGTTCGGGCTTTTGTTGCCCTGAAAATATTTTGCTCCCACAAGAAACTCCACCGGAGCGTATTTTGAAAGATCGTGCGTCAGTCCCTGCCAGTAAAGCCCTGCCATAAAGCAGTAATGGCGGACAAGCTGCCTGTGCCTTGTTATGGTATTAAAGTGCGCCAGCGCCTTTTGAAAGCTCATTATCTTCTTTCTTTCCAATCAGTATCGTTGCGGTTCCGCCTTTTACTATTGCGCTTTTCTGGTCTTCGAGCATTACTCCCTCCTCATGGAAGGTAAAATCGGGATCGCCGGTATTGTTTACGAAGAACCATTTTCTTCCCTGTGGAAGCACAGGCAGCGCGAAAGTCTCCTCGCCGTAATAAAAATTGAAAAGGAGCATCACATCATCCTCTTCTTCTCTTCCGTATGCGCCTGCAAAGAGGATGCCAAGGGCCTTTTTCTCGTTTCCTATGCCCATGATCCACGGCTCTCTTCCGTGGTAGGATATGTCCGGAAGTCCAACGTGAAGATAATCCGAAAGCCTAAATGGTTCCCTGCTCGAGATTACCGTATGCTTCTTCCTGAAAGCTATCAGCTTTTTAAGATAATCCCTCATATCAGAGCTTATCTTCTTTTTCCCGAAGTCCGCCCAACCGATGGGATTGTCCTGACAGTAAGGATTGTTGTTTCCTGATTGTGAATTGAGACTTCCGTCCCCTTCAAATATCATGGGAACTGAGGTACTCATCATCACGGAAAGGAGGGCTGTTCGAACGGCTGTCCGCCTTATCCTGTTTGCTACGCGGTTCTTGGTCTCGCCTTCAATGCCCTGGTTTGATGAGGCATTGTAATTGTTCCCGTCGCGGTTATTCTCGCCGTTTGCCTCATTATGCTTCTCTCCGAAGGAGTAAACATCATAGAGGGTCATGCCGGTATTTGATGCCGCGTAATTGATATATGAATAGCCCTTTTCCTGACGCCTCAGGATATCCGAAAACTCGGCCGCGTTCCCGTCCATGTGGTTCTGTAGCCGCCTGAGAGGATACTGGAACGCGTCATCCGTCACGAAAAGATGCTTGTTCTCACGCTTTTCGTTCATCAGCACATCAAGAGGGAACTTGTTGTATATGATCATTGTCCCGTTCAGATAGGGATTCTCGGCTATCCTCTTTATGGGAAGGGCTTCTCCCAAAAGGTGGAAGCCGTCAACCCTGTATTCCTTGACCCAAAAGATCAGGGCATCAAGAATCACATCATCTATCGGCCTGTTCACAAATGAAAATTCAAGGATGACCTTCATCGAGAGTCCGTGCAAAAGATCTATGAGTTCCTTTAAATGATAATCCGGATCATCGCTCCCTCCAAAATATGAAGCCTTCGGAGCAAAATAATACCCGTCACCGTAGCCCCAGTAATTAACCCCATAGGGCTCCTCATGGACCATGACCGTGTTTCCGTCCTTGTCCATAGCAAGATGACTTCTGAATCTGATGTCCTCAAATTCATAGACAGGCATCAGCTCTACACAATTGAAGCCGTATCCGCAGAGAGTCGGAAGAACATCAATAAGCCCCTTGTAATTTCCCCTGTGCGAAGCCGCAAGCTTTGGATACTTCATGGAAAAGCCCCTCATATGGAGCTTGTACATAATGAGCTCTTCCGGAGGTATCAGCGGATTTTCATTCTTCCATTCGTACTTTTTTGAAGAAAAACCCGAAAAGATCTGATAATTGTTTTCATAGCGCTTTATGTCATTCCATTTTTCGCGTCCGAATATCCTTCTTGCATAAGGGTCGATCATCAGCTTCCCGTCCGCTTTGATGGAATAATAAAGCTTTGAAAAGTCAAATCCCGAAACAGTCACGGAAAAGACATGTCCGAGGCTCATGGAAAGAGGGATGTCAAATGAAGCGACTTCTTTTCCCGTCGCGGTATCATAAAGGATGATGCCTGGTATCGCATCAGTCTTTACGGAAAAAGTAAAGGTGCATTTCTGCCCTTCTACTCTTGTCCCGAATTCTGAAAAATCACCTTTTGTGATCGTAGGAACCAAAGGCTGACCTCTTATCTGTAGCTGTTTTTAAGTAAAAAACACAAAATCAGGATGATTATAACATTTCCGATCCCTATTTTCAAAAAAAACGTAATAGTTGCAGACGGCAAAAAAAGCGCTTATAATCGCGCGTATGGATGAGAAAAAGAAAAAAAGCGACGGGGAAATCTTCCCCGTTGACGAAAATGATACAGATGTAATGGTCACCCTTGACCTTGATGACGGGACTACTCTCGACTGTGAGATCCTCACGATCTTTGATATAGGTTCGCAGAGCTACATCGTGCTGCTTCCGGTTGACGAGAACGGTACGCCTTACGATTACGAGAATGTCGTGATCTACCGCTACTTTGAGAAAGACGACGGCGAACCCTATCTTGACAATATAAAGGATGACGAGGAATACGAACGCGTCGCAAAAAAGTTCCAGGAATTACAGGATATAGAGGAAAAGAAGCAGGCAGGATCGTAAAAGTCCCGCCTGCTTTTTTTTATCGCAGAGCCGCCGAAAGGAATATGTCAGCTAAAGCTGACCGGCGGCTCGCGGGCGAGTAGGGTGCGTGTATTTCTTCACTACTCGATTTACTTGAACATGCTCCCCATCTCCTGCGCACTCTTCACGAGAAGGAACTCGTCATTATTCAAAAAGATCACATCATTTACCTTGTTGTCTTTTACAAACTGGGTGAGATCCCCCTCATATTCCCTGTAATCGACCACATAGACCTTGTCATAATGATCCGTAAGGAAGGGCGCAAAGGCATTTCCGTAGGATTCCTTCACGAGAACGCAGGAGGTTCCGTCGGAATTCTTCGGATTGTCTATCGTGACAAGGGGCTGGTCGCCTGCAATAAAGCCGTAGCTCGCATTTGAGGGTACTATCTTTCCGGTGCCCGAACCATAGGTAAGCTCGTTCGTTGAAAGCGGCACAAAGACCTCTACCGTATCGGGATTGCTCTGAAGCGCTGCATCCTTTCCGGAATAGTTATAGAGCGATCCCACAAAGCCGGGATAGGAATGGCTCTCATATTCCGACTTGTCATGAGGCATTATCCCTTTTGCCTTACAAAACTGCCTGTAAACGTAATACGCTCCAAGCTGCGTCCAGTGATGGTCTGTCCTGAAGAATAGATATTCGCCGTTATGATTCTTCAGGGTATCAAAGGTTTCAACAGTCTTTACGGAATCGTCCATCAGGGAATAGGTATAATCAATAGCCTTCTTCTGGTCATCGGAGCCCATCTTCTTCTGGGCGCTCTCTGTGAGCATTATCCCTGCGGAATTGGGAACGACTATGGCATAGACATCCGTATTCTCAGGAAGCTTTGCCTTTACGTTATTTACCATGGATGCGTATTCTTCGCAGCCCTTTGCTGTATAATAAAACCTCTCATAGCCCGTGTCACCGTAGACATAAATAGAGCCCGTTTCCACCGGCACCACATCAAGGGCGTAGTCCTTGTCCTGCACCGGGTCTTCAGGGAATGAGAAAGAGGCAGATGATGAAGAGGCGCTTTCAATTTCCGATGACGAAGAGCTGTTTTCACTATCTGAAGCCGAAGACGAAACCGCTGACGACTGACTCTCCTGCTTTGTTTCCTTAGACGCACCATTACCCTGGCGAAGGGCAAGAACGATCATGATCACCGCCACCGCGATCACAGCCACAAGGGCTATCATTATGATATAGAGCCCCGCCGAGCTCTTTTTCTTTTTTCTGTTCCCACTCATTTCAAACAATCCTTCCAAAAATCTTTCCAAAAAAAACATCCGCGCTATGATACCACAAAAGAAAAGGATAAGAAAGTTCAGACTATTTTTTCATCTCAAAGAGGAATCTCGACGGCGGAAGATAATCCTTGCCATGCTTCTTTACGACTGAAAATACTATCTTTTCCTTTGCCCTCGTCATCGCGACATAGAACATCCTTCTTTCCTCCTCTATATCCTCCTCTCTCACGGCCTTCTTTGAGGGCGTGACAGTCTCGTTTACGGACAAAAGCAGCACCTCGTCAAACTGCAGTCCCTTCGCCCCGTGGTAGGTATAGAAGAATACACGTGAAGCGGCCTTCTTCTCTTCGATGCACATATCCTTTTCGTTTCTCTTCTCCCGGTAGCTTTCGAGCATATCAAGAAACTCCTCCTTGCTTTTGCACTTCCTTGAAAGCTCTTCCATATCCTTCAAAACAGCTTTGACCGCCGCCTCTTTTTCGGGATGCTTTTTCAGGAAGTCTTCTATCACGCCGTAATATCCCATGGCATTTTGTATATATCGAAGGGTTGTCTCCGGAGAAAAGCCGCGGAGCATGTTTATCTGTCTTATGAATTCAAAGACCCTCTCCTTCGTTGCCGGGTCGTCATGAAATGCATTGACCCATTCTTCCGGAAATACCTCTTCATCAGAAAGTCCGTATCGCGGTATACGCCGGTCGGGCTTATTCATGACAAAGAGGATATCCTGCCTTGTAAACGGCTTTTGCTCCTTAACGCACGAAAGCCTCAGGTAAGCCATGATATCTTTAAAAATAAAGTCAATAAGCTCCCCTCCCTTTCCTGTACCCTCATTGAAAGGAGAATAATAATCTATCCCCTCGTTCTTGAGATATTCCATTATCACATAGGTCTCGCTCCTGTTCCGGGCAAGAATTGCTATGGTCTTGTCAGGGCTTTCGCTCAAGGATTTCTTTATATGACGTACCGCAAAGCTGTCCTGAGCGGCCTCGTCTTTATGCATTATCATCGTGATCTCACCCTCTATGCCGGTCCTTGATTCAAGGGTCTTTTCAAACCTGTTCTTGTTTTCCTTTATGAGCTTTGATGAAAACATTACGACCTTGCCTGCGCAGCGGTAATTTCCATGTATAGAGATAACGCTTGTGTCCTCAAAGTCACCCGTAAACTTCTTCAGGATCAGGGGATCCGCGCCTCTGAAGGAATAGATCGACTGATCGTCATCCCCCACAAGAAAGCAGTTCCTTTCAATTCCGGAAAGAAGTCTTACGCACTCATATTGTAGAAGGTTCATATCCTGTGCTTCATCAACGAGAAAATATTTATACTTCTTTTGAAGCAAAGAAAGAAGCTCCTGGTCATTTTTTAGTTTTTCAAGAAAGACCGTCAGCATATCGTCAAAATCAAGAAAACCGTAACTGCTCTTTCTCTTTTCGTAAAGCTCGAAATATCTTTTGAAATCCTCAGCACTTATGCCGCATTTCAGACCATTGTCTGAGAAATCCCTTCCGCCGAAGTTTTTCTTCTTTGAGATGTCTCCCGACAGAAAATCAAAGGTATCCTCTCTCTCATTTTCGAGTAATGAAAGTGAGGAGGCGACCTCCTTCATGAATAGCAGTTTGTTTTTTCCTGTGAGAATTTTGAAATCCCTGAAATTTTTGTCTGATCTTAAGATTGAAAAAAAGATTGAATGAAATGTTCCGAATGTGACTTTGGGTCTAACGTAATCGTCCAAATCAAAAAGCGCTTTGTAGAAGCGTTCCCTCATCTCAACGGCAGACTCACGGGTGAAGGTGACTACCATGATGCAGCTTGGCGGCACACCCCGTTCTTTGATCATGTACTTGAGCCGCTCCACTATCACGGTAGTTTTCCCGGAGCCCGGTCCCGCCAGTACGAGGCAGGGACCGGTGTTGTGTTCGATCGCTTTTCTCTGGTCAGTATCAAGCATTGATATTATTTTTCCTTTTCAAGCTTTTCAATGGCTGCCTTGATCCTTTTAAGTGACTCTTCCTTTCCGAAGAGCTCAAGAAGCTCCGTCGCGCCTGCCGGAGTGGTCGGCTTTCCGGAAAGCGCTGTCCTGATCGGCCACATCACAAAGCCGGTCTTGTATTCATGCTCCTTTGCAAAAGCTGAGAGGCTTTCAAAGAGGGCGTCATTGCTGTAATCCTCCTGCTCTGAAAGAACAGGCAGAACCTCCTTCAGGAGCAACAGGGAATTGTCAGGATCAGTCTTCATCTTTTTGTGAGCATAAAGGCTCACATCATAGGAGGGTACCTGATCCATGAAATCCGTGAGGGATGCGATATCAGTAAACTTCTCTATCCTGGTCTGGACCATTTGAGCGACCTTTTTCAGATCGATATCAGACCTTACCGCCTCCCGGAGATACGGCTCTGCAAGCTCATAGAATCTGTCAACCGGAAGTTTCTTGATATACTCCCCGTTCATCCAGGAGAGTTTTGTCATATCAAAAACTGCGGGAGACTTGTTTATCCTGTTGAAATCAAATTTCTCCACAAGTTCAGGAAGGCTCATTATCTCGTTCTCGCCCTCCGGACTCCAGCCAAGGAGGGCCACAAAGTTCACGACCGTATCCGTAAGAAAGCCCTGCTCGATAAGGTCTTCGAATGAACTTGCACCGCTCCTCTTCGAAAGCTTCTCATGGTTCATGTCAGTGATCAGCGGGCAGTGGATATACTTCGGCTCCTCCCAGCCGAAGGCCTGATAAAGCCTTGTGTACTTCGGAGAGGATGAAAGATATTCATTCCCTCTCACCACATGGGTGATCCCCATCAGATGATCATCAACGACATTTGCGAAATTGTAGGTGGGATAGCCGTCTGACTTTATGAGCACCATATCGTCAAGCTCGGCATTTTCAACGGTGATATCACCGTAAAGAATGTCAGTAAAGGTCGTAGTACCTTCGGTGGGATTGTTCTGCCTTATCACATAGGGCACACCCTCAGAAAGCTTTGAATCGATCTCATCCTTTGAAAGATGAAGGCAGTGCTTGTCGTAGGTCATTATCTCCTTTCCCTCTACTGTCCTTTTAAGACCTTCGAGCCTCTCCTTCGTGCAGAAACAGTAATAAGCCTCTCCCTTTTCTATGAGCTTTTTTGCGTATTCAAGGTAGATCCCCTTCTGCTGCCTCTCGCTCTGCACATAAGGGCCAAAGTCTCCTCCGATATCAGGTCCCTCATCCCAGTTGAGTCCCGTCTCCTTCAGAGTGCGGTATATGATGTCGACCGCCCCTTCCACATATCTCTCCTGATCCGTATCCTCAATACGGAGTATGAACTCCCCTTTAGCGTGACGCGCAATGAGCCAGGCATAGAGCGCAGTTCTTAAGTTTCCGACATGCATCCTTCCGGTAGGTGAGGGGGCAAACCGGGTACGTACTTTTTCAGACATTATCTTCATCCTTTCTTAGCTTTTGTCGTATTCATCCCGCAGAGCCTGTCCACGGAGGTTATTATTTCAAGTATCTCGGGAACATAATAATCATGTTCCTTCATAAGCCGGTTGATCTCGTCACGCTCGCTTAGTACGGATTCGCGGTTCTGGTTTACTGCGTCCACGATCTTTGAGCGTCTTGCGAGAAGGTTTTTCTTCACATTTTCCATGGCACTCTGCCTTATCAAAGCTCCCGGTACCGACAGCCATATTCTCCTGTCATAGAGCTTGAGCGGCGACAGAAGGCGCATCAGCTTTTTGGAATAGTATTCAAGGTCATCATTGTCGGAAAGATATTGATTCTTCTCCCTTACAGCCTCAAGATATCTCTCCCAGCGGATATTGAGTTCATATGAAGTCTTTGCATTGTACCTTTCCTTCTGGGATTCCACAGCCTTGACTATCGAGGCGTACTTCACCCTGATCACATTAAGCAGAGAGATGCTCTGGTTTAACTGCCGGATGAGCTTTCTTCTCTCCTTCTGAAGTGATGACTGGCGAAGGAAGATCGCTATTCCAATGACTGCCCCTAAGAAAAGGAAGATAAGGAAGAAAAAAGATGCATCAAAACGCGTAGTCTGATCGATGAATATTATCACCCCAAAGACTATCGCAAACGCGACAAGAACAAAAATGGAAAGCTTTTTCAGCTGTCCGTCAGCATCTCTGTTTTCATCCAGTTCATATTCATATTCGGCTTTCTCGCCCTCCAGGGCTGCCATCTCACGCCTTATCTTGTCATAGTACTTCTCATTGTCCTGCATCCTCAAGATGGCATCTGGCATGATCTCCTCATTTTCCTGCATCATGAGAAAGTCGGCGTCTGAAATCTTTTTTTCGCTCTTTTGATATTCACTTCTGGAGCGCTCAAGCGAAACCACTTTTGAAGCGGTATCGGAAAGCTCCTTTCTTTTCTCGGGAGGAAGGGCCGATATCTTCTCAGTATCCTCAAGATATGAGTCCATTATCCTGATCTGAGCCTTCTCACCCTCTATCTCCTTGGTGAGGGATACTATCTGCTCGCAGGAGTCAAGAATATAATGCTCGATCTTCTTCCTGTCATCCCAGTCGTCTATGGCCTTGATCTCGCGAAGAGTCCTGTCGAATGCGGATTCGCCTGTTTCCTTTTTCCTTCTTCTTTTTTTGAAAATCATAATCTGCAGATCTTCCTGTACTCTTCCTCGGCGTCCTTTATGATATTTGAAAGCTCTTCCTTATAGGATTCAATGTCTGAATTGTCAGCCTTCAACCTGTCAAGCCTTTCCGAAAACTCCCTTGATCTCCCTTCATAGGTAAGGTTGTATACTTTTGACTGAAGCTTCATCATCTCTTCATCCGAAAGAAGGTATTTCTTCGATTCATGATTGAATTTTTCCTCATCACCGGAAAGTAGAAGTGAAAGCAGATAAGCGTTCAGCGATTCCCTGTTCCTGTTTGATTCATAAGCGCTTTTGAAGCAGTCGGAAGCCTCCTTCATAAAGAAAAGCCTTGACAGTGCAGTCCCGAGGTTGTGAAAGATATCCCCGCAAAGTGAATGCGAAAGATTTTCCCTGCTCTCCAGCAGACTCTGATATTCAAAGATCGCCGAAACGATCCGACCGTTCTCAAACAGCCTGTCTGCCCGAAGCTTCCTGCATTCGGCCTCAGACTTGTTCTCAAAAGAGTTGATAATGGAGAGCGTGTCCCTGATCTCAGCCTTTGTAAGATACCCGTCAAAGGTCAGTATCTCGGAAACAAAGAGGGAAAGCGGGGCGCTGTCACTTATCATTTTATCGAGTGTGCTTGAAAGGGAATGTAGCGAAAGTTCACAGTCAATCCATTTTACAAGTGAAACTGACATGAAATCGGCAGAAAGAAGCCACACATTATGATAAACATAATATGAAAGTTCCTCCAGGGAATATATGTTCAGTGACAGCTCCTCGATATAATAGGGGTTCGCAGCCACCGGTGTTTTTGCAAGTATCAGTTCACCCATTTTTTTATTTTGCCTTTATGATATGATCCCAGGTCTTTTTGGTCTGTGGTGATATCTCGCCGAAGCCAAGGTCAGTGATTATCAGCTTCGCTTCGGAATCAGACAGGGGGATTGCTTCTATCCTTATCCTGGATGTCCTGTTCTCCCTCTCCGGAAAGCCCGGAAGTGGTATGTTCACGACCTCGGAGCTTCTTTCATCCGGTTTTCTGACAAAGCATTCAAGCGTTGGGGTACCGTCAAGAATACACTCGCATTCTCCCTTCTCGTCATACCAGTTCTCTCCGGCAGACAGGAGAGTGACAAGCTTCATCTCATTTGAATCTATCACCTTTAAAGATATATTTAACTTTAATTCATTGTCCCCTATATATACATAGGGCCACTCCGTAAGAGAAAGCCGGACCAGTCCCGCGTAACACGCCCCCTTAGAATAGAGGTTCTTTCCGAGGAACAGTCTCCTGCCCTGAAGCATCAGTGACAGTGACTTTTTCATCCAGTCTCCGTCAAAGCCGTCTCCGGTGAGATATATGCCTGAAATGATCCTTCCCTTCAATAGCTCTGAGGCGATGTCGTAAAGCCTTTCGTCCTTCATGTCGAGGATCTCTCCGTGGGACGCCGTTTCAATGGTTACCGTGACCGGCCTTGTCCTTACATCCTTCTTAAGGAAGCAATGAGTAAGATTAGCCCCATCGTAGTCAATAAGCAGCACATCATGAAGGAAGATGCTCCTCTCCTGGGACAGAGTGTAATAATAAAAACTCTCTCTCTTGTCTATGAGATAGAGCATGTTTCTGGAAATCGACAGCCTCTGCGCAACAGCATTCATAGCAGAAAAGACTCTCATATCAAGCTCTTGAACGCATATCACAAGGAGCGATAATTTCCCCTTCACAACACCCGGGACCGGCATTGAAAGGAGCTTTCTGAAATAAACGGCCAGAAGATCCCTCGCAAGAAATTCCTCCCCCTCTACATAAACCTTCTCATCATCCAAAGCCTTTTCATAGAAGTTGTCACAGCCTATGGCCATTGAGAGCCGCTCCTGGGACAATGCGTCATTTCCTATGAACCACTGACCTATTCCCTTCTTCTTTGCAAGCACAGTCGGAATCTGGTAAGACTCACTTCCCATAACAGTGCTTATCGTCACGGGTTCATCCATTTGGGAGGTCACAAAAGAGAGAAAGGTAGAGTCCTTTCCTATATCAACTCCCGCTATGACATAATCCTCATGGTTTTTTGATGATGCTTCCACTTTATCTCCTCAGGGAAAACAGTTCCTCTGACGCAAATTCCAGAACCTTATGTCTTTTCATGGCCTTCAAAAGTTCCTTTTCTTCATAATAGATGAAGGACGACTTCATCAGATTCAATAGAGCATATCTTGACTCCCGCTCCAGAGCATTTTCATCGGTACAGGAAAGCTCTCCCTTTTTGAGGCAGTCTTCCTCATTATCCTTCTCTACTACCTCATAGCTCAGACTGTCACCAAAGAACAGGATGAACTGGGAAACGTAAATTCCGGGATACATTTCAACCATATCAAGGCAATATGAACCGTCTGAGGACAAATGCCCCCTTATCAAAAGCCTCTTTCCCTCTTCTCCTTCATATGTCACAAAATATTTGTCATAGAGCTGATACCGGATCATGAGGTCAGCCGGGACGTTTCTGTAGAATTCGAAATAGAGACCTCTTCTGACCGCATCTGAAAGAATGATGGAAAGAGCCTTCCTTTCAGCCTCTGATAGTTCCTTTTTTTTGCAGAGATATTTGAGGAGTGCCGTGAAGCAGCTTTCATTCAGCTTCTCTCCCCGCACATAAGATTCCATGAGATGAGGAAAGATGCTTTCATCGATATCCGGTGAGTTCTTCATGAATCCCCTTGCAAAAAAAGTAAACCAGGCTTCTGCTATCATCCTGTTGGGATTGCCCTTGAGATACGACTCGAATACTTGCGTCCTTTGCTTCGGGAAATTCTCGGTATAAAGAGACTCTGTTATTATCCTCTCGCCTATCGAATCTGTAGGGAGGTTTAGAGCATTAAGGTGCGTAAAGATGTCACACATGATATCAACAGGGCCTACATAGAAGCGGGATAAGTATCGTGCAGTCACGTCGTTTATAAGATAAAGCCCCATAAGATAGGCCGAGGTTGATATAAGAAAGTCATCAGGCTCATCCGGTGCTTTTTTTATCTTTTCCGTAATAAGAGCAAGCAGGAGCCGCGCTGTCATCTTCAGACCATAGAAGCTGTCAAGAAGGGCATACGCTCTTTCATATTCCTCATTCTTTACGAAAAGATCGGCTGTATAGGCAAAAGTCTTTGTATCCATCAGAGACTTATCCTCCTCGGAAAGAAGATACGTCTTGAATATGTCCTCTCTCATATGTTCTCTCAGATATGGGATAAAAAGCCCGTATTTTCTGTTCTTGTATGAAACAGGAATACTCTCGTCCGAAAGAAAACCTTCGATGAGTGAGAAAGCGTCATCCTTATACCTCTCCATAAATACGGAAGGGTCCTCATTTTCATCCTCACCGGTGGCTATTGCATACTTGAAATACGGAAGTCTGTCCTTTGCCTCATGATACAGCTTATCTATAATCTTTTCGGTAGAAAGAAGCTTCTCCTCAACAAACAGCCCCTCCTCCGCGGTAAAGATATTTCCCGGTCTTTCAAGAACGATCCTGTGTTCCCTGCAGTCAATAGGAAGGAAGGCACAGTGATCATTCACAGGGTATGACATTATCTCTTCCTTGTCAGAGGACACAAGATGAACCCTTATGGTGTCTTTGGGCATGCACTGTATCTTGTAGGGAATGAGGATATTCCCTATCATGTGTGCAACATCGGCATCAATGATCCCTCTGTCAAGGACATCCTGATAAATAATGCAAAGGTCCTCTGAGAGACGTCCACGCCGCATATTCTCAAGTGCAAAAAGCTCAATTGTTTTTTTCAGATCCTCATATATCTTCTGATACGAGTTCTTGTTCTCTATCAGATTCCTGAACACAAATGCTTTTTTCTGGTACCCTATCGTGTTTCTGTAGCCGAAATACCTTATCACTCCCTCGGGAAGGAGCTTTAAGTAATCCTGTGGAAGTGACGTCACAAAGGCCTCATAGAGTCCCGCTATAGCATAATCAGCCTTGATTGCGAGGAAATACCATGGAAGAGCCATGGGACCGTAGACGGCATTTCTTAAGAGGTATTTCAGTATGGAATTCAAAAGCTCCTGAGTAGGGTTCTTCGAATATGCCTTTGCAGCAGTGTCAAATATCCTTTTGTCAAAGGACTTCTCATCGGAAAGCAATGAAGCTATCCGAAGCGCTATATTTCCGGTGATCCTGTCCCTTTTTGCCGCAAAGCGAAGTACCTTCAGCGTGAAATCGTCAAAGCCCTTGATAAGAAGAGGATCCTTTTCCATGAGGTACAGAGCCTCAATATAGAAAAACGGGGAATTGACCCTGTTCGTAACGAACTGCCTGATATCCTTGAGCTCTGCAAAGGGGTTGTCAAGATATCTCTCCCGAAGGAAAAGAAGAAGCCAGAACACCCTCGGATCGTCAGTATCCCTGAAGATTGCCTCAACTTCAAGGGTAAGTCTGTCGACGTAACTCTTCTCCCTTTCGATCATTGTACAAAGATATAGAAGATAAGCCCATTCAAAACCCTTTTTGTCGATGATGGCTACCTTCAGTTCCTCTACGAGCGAGAGAGCTTCAAGCTTTTTTTCAGTCAGTATCAGCGCATGGGTTTTCATGAGAAGATATTCCGTGGCATTTTCCGGGCTCACAGAGATCAGAGTGTCAAGAAGCTCCGTGAGGCTTTTGCTCCACTCCTCGCTATTCATCCTTTTGAACCTGTACTCTATATACTCCTCTGTAAGCTTTACCTTTGAACGCATGAAAAGCCTGTGGATATCATTTACTGACTCCGATGCCTCCTTTACGCAGAGCACTGTCAGAACCTTTTTCTCACTATAGCTTGAAAAGGTGAGACGGGCATAATTCTTTCCGGCATGCATCTTACCGGGATGGATATAAAAATCAAAATGCATGGTCCCTGCGATGAAATAATCATCATTGACTCTCTCGTGCCCGACTGTGATGAACTCTGAATCGCTTTCTACTTCTATCTCAGCGTAGCCCCACTCTGTCTTTGTTATATCAACGGCTTCACGAAGATCACTATCCGAAACCGTGAAGGTAAGCGAGGTTTCGCTTAAGAAAAAGCCCGTGCGCCCCTTGACACCGAGCGCTATCAGAAATTCTTCAAGATTCTGATAGGTCTTCGGAAAGGACCTGTAGGCTCTGTACAGAAGATATTTGTCCGTTTCCTGGGTCTTCATGAAAGCTTCAAATCTGCTTGTTGAAAAAAAGGACAGTGCTTCAGAAGGACTTGTCCGGTAAAACTCGGAAAAATCAGAAAGAGTTGTGAGTACCTTGTCATTTATTTTTGTAACAGGCGAAAGATATTCGATCGAAAACGGGATATCCTTTGAAAAACCATCGAGTATGATAAAAAAATTTCCTTCTATCCTGTCGCCTGAATGACCTATCCCGTCCTTTACGGAAAAAAACACCTCTATCTGCTCTCCCTCAAAGGAGGGATTCTTTGCGACAACATAGGGATTTGAGGAAAAGACCATTCCCCGAAGTAAGGAAGAGTCTGCTGCCGAAAGCTTGAAGGAGCTCTCAAAATGCTCGCCCGCATAGGCCTTGAGCGATAGAAGATCACCTTCTATTTTTATGTCGGAACAGGCTTTGTCAAATCTGTCCTCAGACAAACGAAAGATCTTCCGCCTCACTTTTTCTCCTTTACTCCTATAAAAGCTTGATAATGTGCTATAATGCAGCAGACAAAAACAACAAATTATTATACCAAAACAGTGTTTTAAAGGCAAAGGAAGGCGGAAAAAATGTCAAAGGAAGAAAAGCCGGTATTTCACGGAAGTGATGTTGAAAAGATCGCAGAAAAATACGGACTCAACAAGGAAGAGATCACAAGCTTCTCAGCAAATGTAAATCCTCTCGGGATCTCTCCCCTCCTTCGGGAAAAATTTCGGGAAAATATAGACTGCATCCAAAGATACCCGGACAGGGAATATCGTACCTTAAAGCTTGCCCTATCGGAATATCTGAACTGCCATACAAGTAATATCATGGTCGGAAACGGCACCACGGAGCTTATCTCTCTTTTCATAGGAATCGCTTCTCCGAGGCGTGCTATAATCGTCGGTCCTACCTATTCGGAATATGAGCGAAGTGTCAATATAGCGGGCGGAAAGACAAGCTATTTCCCTCTCCGCGAGGAGAACGGCTTCTCCCTGGATATGGACCTTCTTTGCGAAAGAATAACCTCGGACACCGACCTCATCATCATATGTACCCCGAACAATCCTACCGGAACTACTGTGAAACGCTCCGATATGAGAAAGCTTCTTGATGTTGCAAAGGAACGCAGCTGCTACGTAATGGTGGATGAAACCTATATCGAGTTCTGCGATGACGAAAAAGAGCTCACCGCTATTCCTCTCGTGGAATCCCACAACAATATCGTGGTACTCAGGAGCACCAGCAAATTCTTTGCCTGCCCGGGTCTTCGTCTCGGCTATGCGATAACCGCCGATGACGACACCCTGTCATCTGCAGGGAGAAAAAAGAATCCCTGGATGATACACACCCTTGCCGCTGAAAATGCCATGTATATGTTCTCTGATACAGAGTATATAAAAGAGACAAAGGAGCTCATCTCAACCGAAAGAGAGAGGCTTTACGAAAAATACAAAAATACGGACAGGTTCCTTCCGTTCAAACCGAAGGCGAATTTCATGCTTATGAAGATCAAAGAGGACGGTCTCAAAAGCTCCGACCTCTTTGAAAAAGCTATACACGAAAATATGATGATCAGAGACTGTCAATCCTTCCCCTTCCTGGATGACAGCTTCATTCGGATATGTTTCATGAAAAAAGAGGATAATGACAGGCTGTTTGACTGCCTGACAGGCTAGTGTGGCACTTTACAATTAGCTATACACTTTCTGCTTGCCAAAATTACTTGCTGCTGCGTTGTTTTCGGTCAGCGATGCCACCGCATCGCCTCCCTCAAACGTCTTGCATCAAGTAATTCTGCCTACGCACAAAGTATATGCAATTGTAAAATGACACACTAAATCTGATCACTTCTCAAAGTAATCCATGATCCCCTTCGCGGCCGCCTTTCCTGCACCCATGGCAAGGATTACGGTCGCTGCGCCAGTGACTGCGTCACCGCCTGCAAATACGCCATCCTTCGATGTCTTGCCAAATTCCTCTTCGGCCACGATACAGCCCCTTTTGTTTGTTTCAAGACCGTTTGTCGTTCTTGAGATGAGCGGATTCGGAGATGTTCCGAGAGCCATGATAACCGTATCGCATTCCATCTCAAATTCGGAGCCTTTGATCTCGACGGGGCTCCTCCTTCCAGAAGCATCGGGTTCTCCAAGCTCCATCCTTATCACACGGATACCGCAGACTGAACCGTCTTCACCTGTGAGGATCTCAACGGGATTTGTAAGAAGATCAAACTTGACCCCCTCTTCTTTTGCATGATGAACCTCCTCTACTCTTGCAGGGAGCTCCTTCATCGAGCGGCGATATACAACTGTTACATCCGCTCCGAGACGAAGCGCTGTTCTCGCCGAATCCATGGCGACATTGCCTCCGCCAACGACAACGACCTTCTTTCCGGGCTTGATCGGAGTATCCTTGTCAGCGTATGCCTTCATGAGATTTGATCTGGTCAGATACTCATTTGCCGAGAAAACACCATTTGCCTGCTCTCCGGGTATTCCCATGAAGCGCGGAAGGCCGGCACCTGAACCTATGAATACGGCTTCAAAGCCCTTCTTCTCCATGAGGTCATCTATGGTGACGGAACGTCCCACAACGACATCTGTCTCTATCTTTACGCCGAGCTTCTTCACATTCTCGACCTCGACGGCTACAACCCTTTCTTTCGGAAGTCGAAATTCCGGGATGCCGTAAACAAGGACACCTCCTGCCTTGTGGAGCGCCTCAAATATCGTGACATCATATCCGTTTCTGGCAAGATCTCCTGCGCAGGTAAGCCCTGCGGGACCGGCTCCGATCACCGCAACCTTGTGCCCCTTCTTTTCTGCTGAGACCTTCGGTTCGATGCCGTTTTTCATCGCGAAGTCTGCTACGAAGCGTTCAAGCTTTCCGATAGCCACAGGCTCGCCTTTCACCCCGCGTACGCAAACACCTTCGCACTGTGTCTCCTGAGGGCAGACTCTCCCGCATACAGCGGGAAGGGCAGAAGAAAGAGATATTATCTCATAGGCCTTCTCAAAATCCCTGTTCTTTACTTCCTGTATGAACGCAGGTATGTTTATCGAGACGGGACAGCCGCTCACACAACGGGGATTCTTGCAGTTCAAGCATCTTGAAGCCTCAGCAACTGCCTCATCCTCAGTATAACCAAGGCAGACCTCCTCAAAATTCTTTGCTCTTTCCTTCGGATCCTGTTCTGATATCGGTACCCTTTTCAACATGTCCATATTATTTCACCTCTTCTTCAAAGACCTTTCTCAGCAGTTTTTGCAGCCGCCCTTATGGGTCTCTCCTTCTTCAAACTCCAGCTTCTTTCTCCCCTCTTCGGTCTTGTAAAGGGCTACCCTCTTCATCGCAAGATCAAAGTCTACAAGATGTCCGTCAAACTCCGGTCCGTCAACGCAGGCGAACTTCACCTCATCTCCGACCAGAAGTCTGCATGCACCACACATTCCGGTTCCGTCGACCATTATCATATTCATTGAAACTACTGTATGAATCGAAAGCTCTTTTGTAAGCTTGCAGACGAACTTCATCATTATCGTGGGACCTATGGCAACACAGTGGTCAAAGCGGATCCCTTCATCATAAAGGGCTTTCAGCTGATCCGTCCCCATACCGTGGAAGCCGTATGTCCCGTCATCGGTCGTCACATAAACATGTCCTGAAACACTCTCCATCTCTTCTATGAAGAAAAGAAGATCCTTTGTACGGCTGCCCATGATCACTGAGCAGTCAACACCATGCTCGTGGAGCCATTTGACCTGACAATAAACAGGGGCGATACCAAGCCCTCCCGCGACGAATACTATGTTTTTCTTCTTCGTCTCTTCAAGGTTTTCCAGAAGACAGATTTCTGAAGGATTTCCGAGAGGACCTACAATATCGGTAAAGCAGTCGCCTTCATTCAGAAGCGCCATCTTCTCAGTGGAAGCTCCTATGGTCTGGATCACTATCGTGATCTCTTCCTTTTCCCTGTCATAATCACAGATGGTCAAGGGTATCCTCTCTCCATCCTCTCCCGTACGGGCTATGATGAACTGCCCGGGAAGGCAGCGCTCTGTGACATTTTTTGCCTTCACATCCATCAGGACGATCCTGTCGGCAAGGACCTTTTTCTTTACGATCTCAAACATCTTTCTTTCCTCACTTAAGTAAAATAAACAAGTTCATCTGCAGGCTTTTCGGCATCTTTTATCTCGACCGGATAAAGCACCGGTCCCTTCCCTCGGTATTCCTGGGCGAATTCGTTTCTCACCTTGCAGGTAAGGTCGAGCCAGGATCTGTGCTCTATATTTGCAGCACCCGGATACTTGCATTTCATTCCCAGGAACTGTATGTCAGCAGCGCAGCAGGTCATCGCGAATCTTCCGGGCACGAAGGTTCCGGGCTTGAGACGACCTTTCCCGTCTTTGGGATTGTAGACAAGGGCAAGAAAATGAACCTTTTTGCCGTCATATTTTTTAGGATTGTCCATGCAGTCCGTGAACCAGAGAGCATAATCAGCGTCGCTTATCTCTATGGTCTCCGCATCAAGGTCAAAGGGAAGCTCCTCCGGCGTGTCATCAACCGACCCGTCATTCCTTATATAGACTATCTGGGCGGAGCGGTTCACAGTCTTCACGTTCGCCCGAAACTTTGATTTCTTCACATCGGGCGGGCAGCGGTTGAACATTATCACATCAGCCTTTATGAGCTGTTCCGACATCATCGTCCTCATATTGAGCATATAGTTTTCAAATGTAGTAGCATCCACAGTACAGAGAGACTGCACGATGGTCCACTCCTTCGGTCCCTCCAGTTCATAGATGGGAGCAACCTCCCAAGTACCGTTGTATTCTATAAATACAGCGCCGGGATCATATTTTTCCGTAAGTTCTGTAAGATAAGCCTCGTTTAGATCCTTCTGATCTTCTATCTCTATCAGCGTTCCGCCTATCTTTTTCAGTTCTTCCTCATCATATTCCTCTTCGCCGTCCTCACAGACTATGAGGAGAAATCTGTCGAGGTCATCTGCAAAACCGTTCTCAAACAGCGTCTCCTTCACAAGAGTAGTCTTACCGCTGTCCATAAAGCCGAAGAATAGATATACAGGTATGTCCTTATTCATAATTATTCATGGATATCAAAGCCCAAAGAGCGAGGGTATCCTGTCCTCCTTCAAATCAACGCCTATCACAACAAGGCGTCCCGTGAAATCGGGAGCGCCCTCCCTGATCTCATAATCCCCGTCCACAAGATCAAAGTAAAGCCACTTATCCTCAGGCGTCTTCACTATGCCCTTGGAGCGGATGACTTCACCATACTCACTCGATTCCGCGAATGTCTTCATCGCGTTTTCAATTTTCTCCCTCGTGATGGTTTTGGGCGTCTCGATCCCCCAGGTATCAAAGACCTCATCCGCGTGATGATGGTGATGGTGATGTTCGTGCTCATCATGGTCATCATGGTCGTGATGATGATGTTCATGTTCATCATCAAGATCATGGTGGTGATGCTCATGTTCATCATGTTCGTCGTGGTGATGATGGTGCTCATGATCATGATCGTGTTCATCATCTTCTTCATCATGTCCGTGATGATGGTGATGATGTTCATGCTCATCATGGTCATGATGATGCTCATGTTCGTGCTCGCGCTCCTCTTCCTCATGGCTTGCCATGGAAAGAGCCTTTGCCTCGAGATTGTCAAGACCTTCTATCACATCTTTGATCTTTTCTCCTGAAAGCTCTTTCCAGGGAGTTGTGATGATGTGAGCCTTGGGATTCATCTCCTTTATCGCATCCGTAACAGCTGAAAGCTCATCCTCTCCTATCTCATCGCTTCTTGAAAGGATAACTGCCGTTGCATGGACGATCTGATCCTTGAAGAATTCCCCGAAAGCCTTCATCTGCTTCCTTGCCTTCTTTGCATTAACTATAGTAGCCATGCCGCAAAGAGAAAGTCCGATCTCCTCCTCGAGCCTTATAACGGAAGCAGCAACATCGGAAAGCTTCCCGACTCCCGAGGGCTCGATCAGTATACGGTCGGGAGAAAATTTTGACATTACCTCTCTTAAGTTCTTGTCAAAATCCCCTACGAGGGTGCAGCAGATGCAGCCTGAGTTAAGCTCCGTGATCTCTATCCCGGAATCCTTCAGAAAGCCTGAATCGACTCCGACCTCACCGAACTCATTCTCGATCAGCACACATTTCTCGCCCTTAAATGACTCCTCCAAAAGCTTTTTGATGAGCGTCGTCTTTCCGGCGCCAAGAAAGCCGGAAAAAATATCTACTTTTGTCATTTTTGTCTCCTTCCAAAAAATATAAAGTCCGGGGCATCCTACATACGTTCAGGTGCCTCAAATCCGAGCAATCCTATGCTCCTTTCAAGTACACGTTTCGTCAAAACGCAAAGCGCTATATAGCCCTTTTTCTCTTCCTCATCCTCACATGAAAGAATCTTTGTTTCATGGTAGAAATGATTGAATTCATTGCAAAGATTATAGATATAAGCGCAGATCACATTCGGAGATGCAGATGAGGCCGCCTTTTCAACCTCCGCTGAAAAGCCTGACAGCGAGAGCAAAAGCGCCCTTTCTGTTCCCGCCTTGCTTATCGATGGAGAAGAGTTTTCTATATTTCCCCCTGCCTCTTCATATTTCCGGATGATCGACTTTATCCGAACGACAGTATAAAGGATGTAGGGACCGGTGTCGCCCTCAGAGGATGTGAACCTGTCCATGTCGAAGATATAATCCTTTGCCGGCTGGTTTTTGAGATCCCCGTATTTCACCGCTGAGAGAGAAACAATGTCGGAAACCTTGTCAGCCTCATCGCTCGATAAAGACTCGTTCTCCATTATCTTTTCATGCATCTTTTCCTTGATGTCGTCAAGGAGCCTCTCAAGCCTCATCACGCCGCCATCCCTTGTCTTTAAGGCATGACCGTCAGTACCGTTTACTGTTCCAAAGCCGATAAATGTAAGCTCTGTTTCATCAGGCACTATCCCCGCCATCCTCGCGCAGCGGAAGACCTGTATGAAGTGAAGCTCCTGCCGCTTGTCCACCACATACATGATCTCGTCAGGGTGATAGTCGTTTACACGCCATATGAGGGTTGCCAGATCCGTAGTATCATAAAGCGCCGCCCCGTCTGACTTCAATATCATGCAGGGCGGTATCTCCTTTTTATCATCATCCCGTTTTACATCAACGACAAGGGCTCCGTCGCTTTCATGGGCAAGTCCCTTATCCTTCAGCATCTTCACCATACCAGGAATATAGGGTTCAGCGTCCGCTTCTCCCTTCCAAAGATCAAATTGTACCTTCAGCCTCTCATAATTTCTTTTGAGATCGGAAACCGAGACCTTCATTATCCATGAAAGAAGCTCCCTGTAGCCTCGCCTGCCCTGCTGCATCTCGTATGTGGCATCAGAAGCCTTCTTCGCAAAGACAGGATCTTCTTTTGACCTTTTTGAAGCAAAGGGATAAATCTCTTCGAGTTCTGAAATGGTAAATGGCGGATCGACAGGATAATCGCCTGAAAAATCAGGATCAAAGTAAGGAAGCGACGGCTTTCTTTCCGAAAGTTCAGCTATGATAAGCCCCATCTGAAGCCCGAAATCTCCGAGATGGATGTCTGCTGTCACATCATGGCCTATGAATCTCAATATCCGCTTTAAGCTCTCGCCTATCACAGCACTTCTTAAATGCCCGACATGAAGGGGCTTTGCGACATTCGGTCCACCGTAATCCATTATTATCTTTTTGGGATCCTGCGTCCTTGAAACGCCCAGCCGCTCTTCATCCTCATACATATCTTTGATGTATGAAAGGAGGAAGTCGTTTGAAACATTGAAGTTTACAAAACCGGGACGCACGGCACTTACACAGGAAAAGGCGGGCTCCTTTGAAAGCCCCTCCGCTATACTTTCCGCGATCTCCATCGGATTTTTTTTGTATTTTTTCGCCGCAGAAAGAGCCCCATTGGTCTGGAATTCACAAAGCTCAGGTCTGTCTGAAAGCTTTACCCTTCCGTATGAAGCCTCTATTCCTGCATTTTCAAAAGCAGATCCTGCCAATTCTGACAGAAGGTCAAGAAACCTTTGCATTTTTGTCCTTTCTATATCACCTTGTCGATCGCGTCTGTAACCTCTCTTACATAGCGCTCGCACAGTTCATCCGTCTCAGCTTCGACCATTACCCGGATCAGCGGTTCTGTCCCGCTCTTTCGAAGAAGGAGCCTTCCTTCCTTTCCAAGAGCCTTTGTTACTTTGTCGGCAACCTCTTTTACCAGAGGGTCATTTAATACAGCATCCTGATCAGCTACCCTGACATTTGAAAGAAGCTGAGGGAACTTTGTCATCCCGCTTGAAAGCTCAGAAAGATCTGTCTTTTCCTCGAGGATCACTTCCATCAGCATCAGAGCCGTGAGGATACCGTCACCGGTATTGGCATATTTTGAAAAGATAATATGTCCTGACTGCTCCCCGCCCAGGCAGTAGCCCTTTTCTGTCATGTCCTCGTTCACATATCTGTCGCCAACGGTCGTGACATCATATTCGATCCCGTTCCTGTCAAGTGCCTTGAATAGTCCGAGATTTGACATCACTGTGACGACCACATGGTTTCCGTCAAGCTTTCCGTGCTTTTTCAGATAGCGCCCACAGATATATACAATATGATCACCATCTACGATATTTCCGTTCCTGTCAACAGCAAGGCACCTGTCTGCATCCCCGTCAAAGGCGAAGCCGCAGTCGAGCTCGTTCTCTGTCACAAGTTTCTTCAGCCGCTCTATATGAGTAGAGCCAACATTATCATTGATATTGAGACCGTTCGGCTCCGCTCCTATCACATAGGTCTTTGCGCCCAGAGAATCAAAAACATTTTTTGCGATTGAAAAGGCGCTCCCGTTTGCGCTGTCAAGCCCTATTCTCATATTCGAGTAGGATCTGGTCGCAAGAGATATGAGATAGCCTATATATCTGTTCCTTCCTATGGCATGATCTGAAGCAGTTCCGATATCCTCTCCTGTTTTGAACGGAAGGTCATCCCCGGGAGTATCGATATACTCTTCTATCTTTTCAAGAAGGCTGTCGCCCATCTTCCTGCCGTCTGAGTCAAGGAGCTTGATGCCGTTGTCATAATAGGGATTGTGGGACGCGGATATCATAACGCCGCAGTCAAATCCCTCGGTCCTTGCGACATAAGACACTGAAGGGGTGGTCGTGACATGGAGAAGAAAAGCGTCGCTTCCCGAAGCCGTGATCCCGGCAACGAGCGCATATTCCAGTGTGTAACTCGATCTTCTCGTGTCCTTTCCGATCACTATCCTTCCCCGGTGTCCCTTTGAAAAATGAAACCCGAGATAACGACCGATCTTGTATGCGTGAAAGCTTGTAAGGATATTTCCGGCCTCACCTCTGAAGCCGTCAGTACCAAAATACTTCATTGTTCATCAAACCTTCTTTGCATTCTCCGCCTTCTGCCTCTTTACCTCAGCTACTATGGCCTCCTTCATATCAAAGCACTTGTCCTTGATCCTGCTGGGAGTTCCGGATGAAGTCAGTAGTCTTGAAACAAGCTTTGACGCGGTTCCGTAATCCTTGAAATAAATAGCCATATTCGCCAGCATGAAATCGAGTGTATTTGTGTCTATTCCGGCAAAAGGCGGCGTCTCGGTCTCTGATGCCTTTACAAAGCCTTCATAGGCCTGCTTGTAAAAGCCGTCCCATTCAGCTTTGATATTCTTCTTGTTATTAAGAGCCTCCGGGGTATCATCCAGGGTGAGCTCATACTGAGTTCTCCGTAGCCATGCTATCTTAAGACAAAGATAAGATTTCTCTGACAGCTTTGCTTTCTTTGTCATGGCGCAGACCAGTGCCAGTTTGTATCTGTCAACAGCCTGATCATAGGTGTATTCGGGATAGCTTGCGTCTTTTGTGGTCTTGAAGTTCGCCGAAACCCCTTCCTTGATCCACTTGATCTGTGTGGAGGAAAGATGTTCAAAATCCTTTTGCGTCGCTGAATAACCACAAAAAGGGCAGGAAAAAACATCATACTTGATGGTGTCGACGCCTTGAAATCTGGGTCTCAAGTCATCGTCAGGCTCAAGTCTCTTCGCCTTGCCCGTCTTGACAGTCAGCGTCTTAAACTTCCTGTCGCAAACTGGGCACTGGACGACCTTTTCAAGAAGAAAATCAGATTCCTTCAGAACCTTTTCCTGCTCCTTCTTTTCATCATCAGGCTTCTTCTCGTTTCCCTTTCCTTCCTTTGTGATATCAAGCTCTCCGTCTGTGGAAAGACCGAACTTTTCGAGACCAGCTAATAAATTCATGAATGACTCCTTATATAAATATCATTGTGCAGGCAGCTTAAAAGAACTCTTGAGTGAAACGACCCTGTTGAACACCGGCCTGCCCCCGCCTGAGTCCTTCGGATCTACGGAAAAAAATCCGTTTCTTACAAACTGAAACCTATCGAAAGGCTTTGCATCCCTGACCGAGGATTCGATCATCGCCTTCATCTTCTTAAGTGAATCGGGATTAAGGTTCAGTTCTCCATTTTCGTTCAGGACGCCCTTTTCCTCATCTATGACATTTTCGTAAAGTCTGACCTCTGCCTCAATACAGTCCCCGGCATTCACCCAGTGGATGGTGCCCTTTACTTTTCTCCCGTCAGCGGAATCTCCGCCTTTTGTATTCTCGTCATAGGTACAATGCACTACTGTGATATTTCCATCATCATCTTTCTCAAAAGAAATGCATGTCACATAGTAAGCGTTCATGAGCCTTACCTCGTTCCCGGGATAAAGCCGCTTGTACTTCGGAGGAGGAACTTCCATGAAGTCCTCTCTTTCGATATAAAGTTCACGCGAAAATGTGACCGTACGATCGCCAAGGGAAGGGTTTTCGATATTGTTTGGAACGGTAAGTTCCTCACTCTTTCCTTCGGGGTAATTATCGATAATGAGCTTGATCGGATCAAGAACCGCCATAACGCGGGGAGCCTTTACTTTCAGATCCTCCCTGATGCAGTATTCAAGCATTGCCTGATCCGATACCGAGTTTGACTTTGAAATCCCGGAAAGTTCAATGAACCTTCTTATCGATTCCGGAGTATAACCACGTCTTCGAAGACCTGCTATCGAAACTATCCTGGGATCATCCCAGCCATCGACTATACCCTGTTCCACCAGCTTTTTGATATACCTCTTTCCGGTGACAACATTCTTTAAGTACATCTTCGCAAACTCTATCTGTCTCGGCTTTTTCTCCCAGTCGGTATTGTTCACGACCCAGTCATAGAGTGGCCTGTGATCTTCAAATTCAAGAGTGCAGATAGAATGTGTTATCCCTTCAACCGCATCCTCGATAGGGTGGGCAAAATCATACATGGGATAAATGCACCACGAATCCCCGGTCCTATGATGCGGGATGTGAGCCACTCTGTAAAGGATCGGATCTCTCATATTGATATTGGGAGAAGACATATCTATTTTTGCGCGTAGCACAACAGAGCCGTCTTCATACTTTCCGGCCCTCATATCTTCAAATATCCTGAGGCTTTCCTCGATCGGTCTCTCACGGTTTTTGTCATTCTTCCCGGGTTCAGTCAGAGTGCCCCTCGTCTCTTTTATCTCATCGGCCGAAAGATCGGAAACATAGGCAAGCCCTTTTTTGATAAGGGAAACAGCACACTCGTACATCTTTTCAAAATAATCAGAGGCATAATAGACCTTGTCTCCGAAATCAGCTCCCAGCCACTTTACATCTTCTATGATCGACTGAACGAATTCATCCTTCTCCTTCGTCGGATTCGTATCATCAAACCTGAAGTGAAAGGTTCCGCCATATTCCTTAGCCAGACCATAGTTCAAAAGAATGCTCTTTGCATGTCCTATGTGAAGGAAGCCGTTCGGCTCGGGCGGAAACCGGGTGACTACATCACTGTATCGCCCTTCCTTAAGATCCTCGTCTATCGCATCCTCAATGAAATTTCTGCTTTCTTTTTCTTCCATATTGTTTTCTTTCATATTCTCTTTCAAATAATATGTTTGTGAGTAAAGATATGGTCGCTGCAGTACTCATGATTCCCCTTGCATTTCGAGCAGAATCTGAAGGCAAGCTCGGGGTTCGTAGTCTCTGTCCTTCCGCAGATCTCACACTTGTGGACTTCATACCTTCCGGAATTTGTCGGGCTTTTTTGTGTATTCCCCGAAAAGCGGCTGTTCAAGGTCTCCCCCCTCTTTCTCCACTCACTCTTCCGCTTGAGCTCAGAGGGAGATATCCTCTTCCAGTCCCTCGTGACAAGGAAAAAGATCACGAAATTCAGAAGTGATGCAATGATCGCAGCCTTCCCGGGCCAGCTGTTCTGGAAAAACTCGATAAGAACAAGCACTGCATATACTATCGCCAGCCATTTCATCCGTATTGGTATGATGAAATAGAGCATGATCTGCATATCTGGATAGCAGACCGCAAAAGCAAGGAATATGGACATGTTAATATAATAAGTCGAGAAAAATACACCTATCCCGACAACAGGAACCCCCGTCGATCCAACAAGTATCCCGTACAGGAGAAATGCTCCAAGTACGGTAAACAGTATCCCTCCGAATATATAGCAGTTGTATTTGAAGGTCCCGATGGTCTTTTCAAGTGTTGTTCCCAGCTGCCAATAGAATATCATCATTATCACCGCAAAGATGATATTCTGTCTGGGCGGCATCAACACCCAGCTTATAACCCGCCATATCTGGAAATTGTGGATGATATAATAGGGCTCGAGCGAAAGATAATTCAGTATGTTGAGGTTCGTATAGGTCGCGCCGAAATACAGTATGTATCCTATCACATAGCCTATGATAAGGTAATTTGTAAGATTTTTGATGGCAAATCTACCTATCTTTTTTTCAAGCTTGTCGAGCATAATCTTCCTTTTTAATATTCTTCGGTCAAAAAAACCGCTTATCTATTTTAATTACGCGCCTGCCCTTTGTCAACATATTGTAGACGCGAAGACCTCCACCGCTACAAACAAAACCCTTTGTCAATTGTCTCTGTTTTTCTTCTTATTTATAATTTGCTGGTTGATTGATTGTTTAGATGCAGAGGTAATTCATGGATCCACTTTACAGGCTTGGCATTGATATCGGCTCGACAACCGTAAAAATAGCTGTTATTGATGCCGATGAAAATATTATTTTTTCCGATTATGAAAGGCATTTTGCGAATATAAAGGAGACTCTTCTTTCGCTTGTAAACAAGGCACTTAATGTGACCGGAGATGTTCTGGTCTCTCCTGTCATAACAGGCTCCGGAGGACTGTCTCTTGCAAAGAGCCTTGATATTCCCTTCGTTCAGGAGGTTGTTGCAGTTGCGACTTCGATAGAGCACCGCGCTCCGAAAACGGATGTCGCGATCGAGCTCGGCGGCGAAGACGCAAAGATAATATATTTTGAGAACGGAAATGTAGAAGAACGTATGAACGGGATCTGCGCCGGAGGCACAGGCTCGTTCATTGACCAGATGGCATCCCTTTTGCAGACGGACGCCTCCGGGATGAATACCATGGCTTCCTCCTACAGGGAGATATATCCTATCGCCGCGCGCTGCGGCGTCTTTGCAAAAACGGATATCCAGCCCCTTATCAACGAGGGTGCCGCAAAGGAGGATCTTGCAGCTTCCGTATTTCAGGCTGTTGTAAACCAGACCATATCAGGGCTTGCCTGCGGAAAACCTATCAGAGGCTATGTCACCTTTCTTGGAGGTCCTCTCCATTTCTTAAACAACCTTCGTGAAGCCTTTGTAAGGACTCTCCACCTTGATGCGGAGCATACCATAGAGCCTGATGACTCCCATCTTTTTGCGGCCATAGGCTGTGCTCTGAATTCCGATGAAAAGAAGGTCCGGATTCTTTCCGCTATTCGAGAGAAGCTTTCCGGGGATCTCAAGGTCGAATTTGAAGTTGCAAGAATGGAGCCCCTCTTTTCCGATGAGAAGGAATATGAGGCATTTAAAGAAAGACATGAAAAAGCTTCCGTTAAAAAAGGCGATCTTTCCTCCTGCCACGGCAACGTCTTTCTCGGGATCGATGCCGGCTCCACCACAACAAAGGTGGCCTTGATCGGGGAGGACGGCACCCTTCTTTATTCATTCTATGACGGGAATCACGGAAGTCCCTTAAATACCGCTATACGCGCAATGGATGAGATCGCGGAGCGCCTTCCCAAGGACGTGAAGATAGTCCACTCCTGTTCAACCGGCTACGGCGAGGCTCTCCTTAAATCCGCCTTTTCGCTTGACGAGGGCGAGGTTGAGACAATTGCGCATTTCTACGCTGCAAAATTCTTCAATCCTTCCGTTGACTGCATCCTTGACATCGGCGGACAGGATATGAAATGCATCAGGATCAAAAATGATTCTGTCGACTCCGTCCAGCTGAACGAGGCCTGTTCTTCGGGCTGCGGCTCTTTCATTGAGACCTTCGCTAAAAGTCTGAACTACGAGGTGAGGGATTTTGCAAAGGAAGCACTCTTTGCACAGCACCCCATAGACCTTGGTACCCGCTGCACCGTCTTCATGAATTCAAAGGTGAAGCAGGCACAGAAGGAAGGCGCGCAAGTTTCAGATATCTCTGCAGGTCTTGCCTATTCAGTAATAAAAAATGCCCTCTTTAAGGTCATAAAGCTGACTGATGCTTCTACTCTCGGAAAGAATGTGGTAGTTCAAGGCGGAACCTTCTACAACGATGCGGTTCTGCGCGCCTTTGAAAAGATCGCCGGGATTGAAGCCATAAGACCTGATATAGCAGGGATAATGGGTGCCTTCGGAGCGGCTCTTATAGCGCGTGAAAGATATGAGGAAGACCATAGCACCTCCATGCTTTCCCTTGACGCTATCCAAAGACTGACCTTCACCTCCTCCCTGAGGCGATGTCCTCACTGCAACAACCACTGCCTTCTCACGGTGAATCATTTTTCGGATAAGAGGGAATTTATCTCAGGAAACCGCTGTGAGCGTGGTCTCGGGCTTCCGAAGAAAAAGAATGATATCCCGAACCTCTACGAATACAAGAACAAGAGGCTCTTTAATTACAAGCCCTACGCTCCTCTTTCTGACGATCTTGCGATCCGCGGAACAGTCGGACTTCCGAGAGTTCTCAATATGTACGAGAACTTCCCCTTCTGGGCGACCTTCTTCAAGGAGCTGAAGTTCAAGGTCATTCTCTCTCCCCGCTCGTCAAGAGCGATCTATGATCTGGGGATTGAGTCCATTCCTTCAGAAAGCGCCTGCTATCCTGCCAAGATCACCCACGGGCATATTGAGTGGCTCATATCAAAGGGTGTGGATTTTATCTTCTATCCCTGCATCCCTTATGAGAGAAATGAATTCAAGGATTCAAACAACCATTACAACTGCCCCGTAGTCACAAGCTATGCTGAAAATATTAAAAATAATGTTGACGCCATCACAAGAGGAGATGTGAGATTTCTTAATCCCTTCATGGCCTTTTCTTCAGAAAAGATATTATGCGACCAGCTTCTCAAGGTCTTCAAAAAGGAGTTTCCTGATATTTCCGAGGCCGAGATCAGAAAGGCCTCTCACCTTGCCTGGACTGAACTTGAGACCTACAGACGTGATGTCGAAAAGAAGGGCGAGGAAACCCTTGAATGGCTGAAAAAAACGGGAAACCACGGGATAGTTATCTGCGGGCGTCCCTATCACATCGATCCCGAGATCAATCACGGGATCCCGGAGCTTATCACCGGCTTTGGTATGGCAGTTCTCACTGAGGACTCCATTTCACACCTCGGAAAAGTCGAGCGGCCTTTGATAGTCCTTGACCAGTGGATGTACCACACCAGGATGTATGCGGCTGCCGAATATGTCACCCGTCATGATTTCCTTGATGTGATAGAGCTGAACTCCTTCGGCTGCGGTGTTGATGCCGTGGCAACAGATGGTGTCTCCGACATCATCACCCACGCGGGAAAGATCTATACCTGTTTGAAGATCGATGAGGTGAACAATCTCGGTGCGGCAAGGATCAGGATCAGATCCCTGATAGCGGCTTTGAAGGTCAGAAAAAAGCAGAATGTAAAGCTTGAAAAAACACCTTCCACTTACAATCGTGCCGTATTCACAAAGGAGATGAAGAAGAATTTCACCATCCTTGCTCCCGAAATGTCTCCGGTTCACTTTGATGTGGTCGCTCCCGCCTTTCACGCTGCAGGCTACAACCTCGTTATACCTGATATTCCGAGGAATGACTGCATCGACTACGGTCTCAAATATGTAAACAACGACGCCTGCTATCCCTCTCTGATGATAGTCGGCCAGTTTATGGCGGCGATCGACTCGGGAAAATATGATATGGAAAGGACCGCCCTCCTCATAACCCAGACAGGCGGCGGCTGCCGGGCCTCAAACTACGTAGGCTTCATAAGGCGGGCCTTAAGCAAAGCCGGCTACGGTGACAGGATTCCCGTCATATCCTTAAACACGATAGGTATTGAAAAGAACCCCGGCTTTACTATCTCACCTGCCCTGATCCAGCACGGGCTCTACGCTCTTATCTTCGGGGATATCTTTATGAGATGCATCAACCGTACCAGACCTTATGAAAAGGTAAAGGGCTCTACGGATGCTCTTCATGAAAAGTGGAAGAAGAAGGTCCTTGACTTTGTTACTTCTGATGGAGTCCTTTCGGCAAAGAAATTCAAAGAGATGTGCCGAGATATTATAAATGACTTTGACAACCTCGAAAGAACAGATGAAAAGAAGCCGCGGGTCGGGATCGTCGGGGAGATACTTGTCAAGTTCCTCCCGGCCGCAAACAACCACCTTGCAGAGCTTCTCGAGGCTGAGGGCGCTGAGGCTGTAGTGCCGGATCTTACAGATTTCCTTCTCTACTGCTTCTACAACGAAAACTTCAAGAATGCAAACCTCGGTACCCCCCGCAAGGGCAAGGTCATCTCAAATGCCATCATCGCATTTCTTGAGCATCTTCGCTCAGCCGCAAGAAAGGCCTTTGATGACAGCAAGCATTTCTCTGCTCCGGCAAGGATAGACGAAGTTGCGTCCCTTGCAAAGCCCATTGTTTCTATCGGAAATCAGACAGGTGAGGGATGGTTTTTGACAGGTGAGATGATGGAGCTTATCGAGACCGGTGCGAAGAATATCGTCTGCATCCAGCCTTTCGGCTGCCTCCCGAACCATGTCGTTGGAAAGGGAGTTCTGAAAAAAATAAGGGCCGACCATCCGGACGCGAACCTCGTCGCGATAGATTACGATCCCGGTGCATCCGAGGTGAACCAGTTGAACCGGATCAAGCTAATGCTCTCTACTGCGTTCAAAAATCTATGAATAAAAACCGGAATGCGGACAAGGGGATGTTTCCCTTGCCCGCATTTTTTTATCACTCTTTAGGTTTTTTTGTGATCAACAGCATGATCTCATTTGTTCTCTGAAGAAATCCTGTCATCTCATCAGGAGAAAGCGAACCATTCATTATCTTTGCAAGATCATATAGTTCCTTGCAGAAGGTTTCCACGTTCTCATCCTTGGTATGATGCAGCACATATTTCACGAGCTTGTGATTTGCATTCAGGACCAGAGTCTCATTTGATCCGAACATGTTCGGGTCAAAGCCCTTTGAATTGTACATCTTCATCATGTCGGTCATTCTTCTGGTCTCCTCGTTCACGGTGATCATCGCGGAGATGTCCTTGTTCTTTATCTTTGAGACTTTCACCTCGAGGTTGTCCTTTGAGAGTGCCTTCTTGAATATTTCCGAAAGCTTCTCCTTCTCCTTTTCAAGCTCTTCATCGGATATCTCATCCGTAAGCTCATCCTCCACCTCAGAGTCAATCCGAAGGAACTTGTATCCTTCATTTCTCTGTTCAAGCTGTGTGATGAAGGAAGTATCTATGACCTTGTCAAGTATCACGGCGTCCATATTCTGTTCCTTGAAGAGGTTTACATACTGAGCCTGGGCTTTTAGATCCGTCACATAATATACCGGCTTTCTCTTGTCCTTTTCCCCCTCTTCATTACTCTTTTCTTCTGAACTTTCATCCGGCTTTATCGGATTGCCGTCCTTGTCAAGTATCTCGGGAGCAGCCTCGTCCTTCTTCTCATCCTCCTTTTCCTCTTCTTTTTTGAGAAGGTCGGGAAGTGTGAGATACTTATCATTTATATCCTTGAACAGGATATAATCATTTATCCTGTCGCAGAATTTTTCATCCTTCAGACAGCCGAACTTGATGAAGGGTGAGATGTCATCCCAGTATTTTTCATAATTCTCGCGATCTGTCTTGCAAAGTCCTGAAAGCTTGTCCGCCACCTTCTTTGTGATATGCTCGGATATCTTTCCTGCAAAGCCGTCATTCTGAAGAGCGCTCCTTGAGACATTGAGCGGCAGATCGGGACAATCTATGACCCCCTTTAAGAGCATCAGAAATTCCGGGATCACCTCCTTGATATTGTCGGCGATAAAGACCTGATTGTTGTAAAGCTTAATAGTCCCTTCTATGGATTCGTACTCTGATGATATCCTGGGGAAATAGAGTATACCCTTCAGCCTGAAGGGATAATCCATATTGAGGTGTATCCAGAACAGAGGCTCCTTGTAGTCGTTAAATACCTTTCTGTAGAAGTCCTTGTATTCATCCTCAGTGCAGTCTGAAGCAGTCTTGTTCCAAAGAGGGTTTGTATCATTTATCGGCTTTTCCCTTTTTCTGATCTTTAACTGCTTCTTTGCGGGACTTACCTCTACTGTCTCCTTGCTGCCGTCCTCTTTTGTCTTCTCCTCGGTCTTTGCGGGAACATCTATTGTCTCAAGGACAACATCAGTCTCGAGCTTTTCGTCCTCATCAATAGTCTCTGTCTTCTCCTCGGCATTAACATTCTTTATGAATATCTCATACGGCATGAAGGAGCAGTACTTGGTAATGACCTCACGCGCCCTGTATTCATTTACAAATTCAAGACAGTCTTCATTTACATAAAGAGTAATGTCGGTTCCGACTGTTTCTTTTTCTCCATCTGAAAGTTCAAATTCTGTACCGCCGCTGCAGTCCCAGTGCACTGCCTTTGCGCCTTCCTTGTAGGAAAGGGTATCTATCGTGACCCTGTCTGAAACCATGAACGCGGAATAGAAGCCAAGACCGAAATGACCGATGATCTGGTCCTCGGATGCCTTGTCCTTGTATTTTTCAAGGAAGTCGGTCGCACCGGAGAAAGCGATCTGGTTTATATACTGATCAACCTCTTCCTCAGTCATTCCAAGCCCGTTGTCTTTCACCGTGATCGTCTTTTTTTTGTCATCAAGCAGAATATCAATGCGAGGCTTGAAATCATCAGGAAGCGCGGTATCTCCCATCATATCAAGCTTCTTGAGTTTTGTGATCGCATCGCATCCGTTTGAGATGAGCTCACGATAAAAAATGTCGTGATCGGAATACAGCCATTTTTTGATGACGGGAAAAATGTTCTCACTGGTAATTGACAAGCTGCCATGTTTTGAAGCCATCTTTAAAAACCTCTTTTCTAAATTTATAAAACTAAAAATCAAAAATAATACCGTCCGTAAAAGCACTGCCTTTACGGACGGTATAGAAATTTTTTTCTATGTATCTATCAGCCGAAAAGCTTGATGCTTCCTGCATCACCATCAGCTACATAATAAACTGCATTCTGAGAAGGCTTTACATAAACGTCGATCTTCTTCACCGACTTCTTCTTTGTGCTTGCAAGGATCTCAGCCTTGATGTCATCAATGTTCTTTGAGTTTCCGAAATCATCCTGGATCTCAACCTTCACCTTTGTGTCTATAGCCTTTGCGGCAACCTTTGCAACTGTCTTCTTCACTGCCTCACCAGCCTTTTCTACCGTCTTCTTTGCGGATGCAGATGCCTTTGCAGCTGTCTTCTTCACTGCAGTAGTCTTTTTCTTTGTTGTAGCAGCAGCCTTCTTTACTTCACCTGCAGCCTTTGTCTCAACTGCCTTTGCGTCCTTAGCAAGTTCTGTAGCAAGTTTCTTCATATCTGTTTCGGACTTTGCTACACTCTTCTTTGAATCCATTACTCTTTCCTCCTAAAGATCAAAGTGAAAAAAAAAACCTCTTTTTGTCACTAACGACTTCACAAGTATAACTCATTTTTTAATTTAGTCAATTAAAAAGTATTCAGATTACAAGATGTTTTTGAAGCACCGTGAAAAACGAATCCCGCTTTTTTTCTGTATCTCCTTCACCTGAAAAGATCAGAGCACTGTCCCAGAACTCAGTATCCTCAGCGGTTACATACTTTCCCTTTGACTCTTCTATTACGTTTCTTATTGCGGATACTTTTCTTTCCTCGAGTATCTTGTTTTTGTTTTCCTCAGAGAGCTCAGCGTTATATTTGCTTAAGCACTTCACGATATAGTACTTTCCGCCTGCAGTGATGAGTCCGGATGTCTCATTATTCTCAAGACGAAAGATAACCTCCTCCGCCTCCTTCGGATAGGTATTTCTTCCAAAGGATATCTGCCCCTTTGTTCCTTCCGAGTACAGATTCATCACTTCCTCAAAGGACTTCCCCGTGTTGATCGCAGTGCTTGCCTTTGATGCCAATTCAGAGTCTGATATGACTATCACCTCGGCATCGATGACCCTGGCCTCATCCTCACTGACCTCCTGATCTACAGCCGCCATCAGAGCATTACAGTTCCTCTGAGCGATATAGAACTTTTTGTATGCCTCTATAAGCTGCGCCTCGGAAACTCCGCAGTACTCCTTTTCCTTCTCGGACATCAGAGAATAATAATCTTTGGCGCTATCCTCTATTCCCTTTTCCTCCTGCTGTGAAAGGCTGTCGGTTTCCTTGTCTTTTGCATCCATGGAAAGAACATAAGTCTCTGCTATCATATCCTTTACAGAGACCTTCACGCTCGAAGAAAGCCTTTTTAGATCAAAGCTGTTGTCCCAAATGCTCAACCCCATGATATTGTCATAAAGGCTTCTGTAGTTAAGAAGATAAACATAAGCCTCCTCCTTCGGGCACCTCAGGTCCCCTACTGTAAGGACGCTTTGTACCCTGACAGGATCTGAAAAAACAACCCTCTTTCCGCCTATGCTGCAAGCGGAAAGAACGAGGGTAAAGGCAAGGAGCAGCGCTCCGAAAAACAGCTTCTTTTTTTTCATGACCTTAAATCTTTTCCTCCGAATTCAAAGCAAATGAATAAATATAAAGCCCTGAGACCTTCTTCTGATAAGCCTTTGAAAGAGCATCGGCGTAAAGCTTCAACTGAGTGGTGTAGCGCTTCTTTAAGGTGTCAGGGCTCTTCACCCTGTCGGTCTTGTAATCCAGAATAACGAGCTCATCATTTTCAAAAAAGAATACATCAACTATACCCTGAATAAGCACATAGCCCTCCGTCCCGTTCTCTCCCGGGATAGTGTCCGACCTTGTCCTCATCAAAAAGGCCTTTTCCCTGAAAAGTTCCTTCCTTCCTGCCGCCTCATGCATCCTCCCGGCAAGAGGACTTTTAAGAAAGCATTTTATCTCCCTCTCATCAAGAAGTTCCTCTTCATCCTTTGATATGAGTCCCTTTTCCTTCATCCGAAGAAGTTCCTTCTCATAGGCCTCTTCGTGATCATCAAGTGAAAAATCGAAGCATTCAAGGAATCTATGGAAGGCTGTCCCTCTCCTTGAGCCCCGGGCATTTTCCTTTTCTCCGCCCATGAAGACCGGAACATATTTTACTCTTTCGAAAGGCTCACTGTAAAGCGAAGACGCCTCTTCATCTATCATCAGTTCATCCGATCTTCTCGATTTCAGTTCACTGACTGAATATTTTGCCTTGAATACGATCTCCTTTTCATGAGGATAATGAAAGCCGGATCTTTCTATATAACCCTTCACAGTTTCAGACTTTATATAGTCCTTTGCAAAGATGATTGAAGGTCTCTTCTCTTTTTCCTCCTCACCACCGGAAATCTCCTCACTATCCTCTGTTAAGTCAAAAGGCGTTACCCTTTTTATTAAAAATAGATCATCTCTTTGTCTCGCTGCCGGAAGGATGTAATGAAGATAATCACTGCAATCAAGACGGTCTGTAAATGACATTTCAAATGAGCCCATCATCCCCTCATTATCCTCACTGTCTGTGATCGTCCCTGTCACAATAAGCTTCTCCTGCGCCCTTGTAAGCGCAACATAAAGAAGCCTCAGCTCCTCACCTCTCCCTTCTCTCTTGTCTTTGAGCTTTGCTATAAGCTCCGCCTGCGTCTTTTCAGTTATTCGCTTTTCACTGTCAAAGGCTTCAGTAAAAAGGCCGTTTTTAGGTGACACGAAAACCGCTCCCTGTGAAGAGGGGGTTGAAAACTTCCTGCCCGCTCCATAAAGGATAACTATGGGAAACTGAAGTCCCTTGCTCTTATGTATGGTCATGAGACGAACATCCAAAGAAGCCTCGTTTTCTTCGATGCTGCCTCCGGAGGGACTTAAGTACTCCTTTTGCTTTTTAAGAAAGCGTATGAAATTGAAGATTCCCTTTCCTGAAAGTCTTTCAAAATCATCGCAGAGCGCGAGTATCCTCTGAAGATTCTCTCTTCTTAACTTTCCGTTTGGCATGGCAGAGACTATGTTCAAAAAAGCTGTCCTGTCATAGATATATTCGATAAGCTCCCTGACAGTTCCTTTATTCGCCCTCTCCCTTAAGTCAATAAAAAAATCAAGAAAATCCTTGGCTCTCCCGCTTTTCTTCTCACTGCTCAAATACTTTCTGAAAGCTTCAAAAAAGAAGCCCTTTTTCTCCCTGCCTCTTATGAGCAGCAGCTCTTCATCGGAAAAATTGCATATTGGGCTTTTAAGAACAGTCACAAGTGAGAGATCATCGCGGGGATTGTCTATTATCGAAAGAAGAGCCATGATCACATTGGCTTCATTACTATCAAGATAGTTTTCCTTCTCTACCATTGAAAGCCCAATGCCTTTTTTTGAGAAAGCATCCGAAAGTTCCTGATAAGTGCCCTTTGTGCTTCTTGAAAGGATCACTATGTCGTTGGGGAGTGCCTTTCTCATTTTGGAATTTTTCCTGTCATAAACAAAAAAAGTGTCAAGGATATCTGAAACTATGTCCGAACAATATTTTGCCTCATAATCATTTTTTCTGAGATAATCTCCTCTTTCATCTTCTTCTTTTGGCCACTCAAGCAAATGGACCTCAGTGATGTTTTTTTCGGTGTCATCAGGGAACGAAGCCCCCAACTTCAGGCTCTCCCTTTCATCATATTCTATCCCGCCGACATCCTTTTTCATGGCTTTTTGAAATATTGAATTTACAGAAGAGATCACTGATGCCCTGCTCCTGAAATTTTTGTCAAGAAGTATCAGTCTGTCTCTTTTTCCATCATTTGAAAATGATTCATATTTTTTTTCAAATATCGTAGGGTCTGCATGACGAAAGCCATATATAGACTGCTTCATGTCACCTACCATAAAGTAATTCCCATAAACTTCATCCTCGGTAACAAGACTCTTTAATATGGTTTCCTGAAGAGAGTTGGAATCCTGGTATTCATCAACCATTATCTCTTCGAAGTAGTTTGAGAGCTCTGTCGCAGCGTTTCTTTTCTCCTTTGTTTCTTCATCGATAAGTATGGAAAGTGCCAGATGCTCGCAATCTGAAAAATCCATCACTCCTTTTTTTCTTTTTTCAAGAAGAAATCTTTCGTAAAACTCTGTCGAAAGCTCTATAAGTATCCGGGCAAAATCTTCTGCCTTCTTCAGGTCTTCAAATATTGTTTCTTCGCTCTTTTCGAAATATTTCTTGAAAAGATCGGTAACTACCTTTCTCGCCTTATTTCTCCTCTTTTTTACCTCATCATCATAGTCTTCTTTTTTGTGTCCCTTGCCCGGAAGTCTTGATGAATTTTCTGAATATGATATGAACCCCTGCCTTAGTCCGTAAAAGCTGTCCTCCTCTGCAATATCAGAAATCAGCTGCCGCTCTTCCTCAAAGAAAATGCTGTAGGAATCATCTTCCGGATAAAGCCCTATCAGATCATCATAGACACTCACGACAGAACCCAGCCTTTCTCTTGTATAATTAATGAGAAAGGTCATATCAGGGCTGTTTATGAGTTCTTCTGCATTTTCAAAGGAATAGGGACACAGCAGTCCTTTCAGATATTCCTTCGGCCAGGCGGCTGAAGAAACCGGAGCAAGTATCGTTTTTATTGCTGTAGAGAGGTCTTTGCTCTTTACGTCGCGCGAAAAATATTCAAGAAGCTTTTGAAAATCCTCGCTCCCTTCTTCATATTTTTCATCAAGGAAATCCCTCATCACATCTTCTTCGATCACTGCAAGCTCGGCCTCATCAGCGATACGAAGAGACGGATCAACTCCGGCATCCTGAAAATAATTTTTGAACACATATACGCAAAAGCTGTCTATCGTAGTGATCTTTGCATTATCAAGAAGGAGCATCTGGCGCCTTAGATTGTTGTCGAAGGGATCACTTGCATACAACTCTGAAAGCCTTTGATATATCCTCTCCTTCATCTCATGGGCAGCCTGTCTTGTAAAAGTCAGGACAAGTATCCTGTCGACATCTACGGGAGCGTCTTTGTCAGTAATCTTCATTACGACCCTTTCAGACAGGACCGCAGTCTTTCCGCTTCCTGCCGCAGCAGAAACCAGGATATTCTTTTTTCTTTCGTTTATGACAGCCTGCTGTGAAGCAGTAAATTTCATTTCAGCCATTTTTCATCCTTTTTTCAGCTTTTCCCTGCAGTCTGAAATATCTTTTTTTGAAAGCCTTCTGTATGAACAGCCTGTTCTCCCGTCCTCAAAACCGCATATCGAAAGGTATGGGCAGTAACTGCATGCATTCTTCATCTGCCTGTCCGCTCCTGCTTCAAAGATCTTAAGATACGGACTTACAGGAAACTGTCCATGCATTATGGCTTCACCTGAGTCTATGATATTCTTCCTTACCAGCAATGATAATGTACCAATATCCTCTGATGAGAGACATACCTTCCTGTTCGTCTCGGAAGGCTCACCGTTTTTCTTTGTTGAAAGAGGAACAACGGGGGACTTCCCTGAAAAGCTGTCATCCGCAGGAGATAGTATCTTTTCATCAAAGGCTATGAGGTTTTCTTCATCGGAATTCAAAAGTCCATTCATCCTGTGGGAAAGAATACGCTTTCTGAATAGCTCATCATCATCAATTGAGCCCGTTTCAAGGATCGGGTCCTTTATTACGGAATAAAGAATTCCGCCCGGAACGATCTTCTTTTTTGCGGGACTATTATTATCAAATATCCTCTGACCCTCTGAAAGATAGGTAAATAGCTGCATCTCAAGACCGTAATAGATGTCAGAGAGATCTATCTCACGATCAGAGGATTTGTAATCTATGACACGAAGAAATGCCTTCTCACCCGTCTCATACACATCTATCCTGTCTATCGATCCAGTCATCAGTAGTTTGCTTTTGTTTGAAAGAACGATCTCATCCTTTGCCTCATGAAGACTCTGCTCAAAAAGCCGTGGCTCATATCTGCCCCTCCCCACCTGAAAATGAAGAGCTTCTATGGTTGACAGCAGTGTCCTCTTCATATTCTTCATCATGTGAAGTGTGGAAGTTTTTTCAAGATCCCTTGCCTTTTTCAAAAGGAGTACTTCCTTTTCAAAGGCCATATCAAAAAAACGATGTACCTCTTCATTTGATATGTCAAAAAATGTTCCCTTGCTTTCGAGGAGCATTTTGGAATAGGTCGAGAGCACGGCATGATAGAAAGAGCCTATATCTGCATTTGACATGTCATAAAAGCTCTTTTCCTTCAATGAAAGCTCATATCTCAGGAAGTAGGAATAGGGGCAGCTTTCATATTGAGAGAGATTCGATACACTGCCTTTTATCACACCTTCATGGATTTTTTCCATAGTCTCACAGGATATGGAATGCTCCTCATAAACGCCCTCAAACTGAGAAAGCAGACACCTTCCCTTCTTCTCATCAAGGGAAAGAAAGTAAGGGAGAGCATTTGAGAGTTCCTCCATTTCATTCGCGTCTGACTCGCCCTCATTCACTTTCATCAGAGCTTCAGCGATATGATCAAAGAGGGTATCAAAAGAAACTGCGCGAAGTTCAAACGGAAGTCCTTTGACAACCCCACTCTCTTTTCTATTTGGAAAGAGAGCTGCCACTTCACTGATAAGGTATGAGGGTCTTTTTGTCCCACCCTTCATGTCGTGGGTAGGATATGTCAAAAACAGCCGTTCAGACGGCTTTGTAAGCCCAAGATAAAGATAAAACCTCTGAATGAAGGCTCTCTGCCTCCCTGATGGAGCAATCTCAAGATCAAGGGATAAGAGCCCTTCCCTCTCTGTTTCCGAGATGATGCCTCCATTTGAAAGGTTGCCGGGGATCGCGGAATCATCCACTCCAACAAGAAATAGCACCTTTATGTCTTCGACCCTGGTTCTTTCAAGATCTCCCACGGTGACGCAGTCACTTGAAAATGGAAGTGAAAACAGGGATATCTCCGATATTGAAAGCTCGAGAAGCTCCTTAAACTTTTCAAGGGAGATCACTTCTTCACCAAGGATCTCCACCATCATGTCAAGCTGATCCATGATATACGGATAGACCTTTTCAAACTCATAGGACCGCTCTATGTCGCCCTCCTCATCCGCTTCATCCTTCATTCTCCAAAGCTCTTCTTCAATTTCAAGCTCTGTGAAAAGAGTATAGAGCGTTGTTGCGTAGTCTTTTACATTATTCTCCTTCCTTTTCATGGAGGAAAAGAAGGTAGAAAGGGACTTCATTATTCTCTCCCGAACGGAATTTATCGTCACAAGGTCATCCGGTGAAAACCCATCGGGAAGGAGAAAAAAACCGTGCTCATATTTTTTGTGACCACGTATTCCTGTGGAAAACAGGAAGCTGTCAAAGAGGTCTGCTTCATCTGAAGAGACACCCGAAAGTGATGACCGAAGATATTTCATCACAGAATCGTATGAGAAATCAAAAAGAACTATATCAAGGGCGCTCTCGATCAGATTGATCAGGGGATCGTTTACACACTTTCGATCAATATCAAGATTGTAAGGAACAGAGTATCGCTGAAATATCCCGGGGACAAGGGGGGCATATTCCGAAAGAGACGGCATGAGCACGGCAAAATCACGATAACGATAGCCTTGCTCTCTTACCATGGAAAGTATCTTTGCGGATACATATGTAAGTTCAAGAAGAGGTGTTTCAAAACGCATTATGCTTATATCTTTGCCCTCATCTTCAGTATCTGCTTTTGTCTTCGGCCGGAATACTCTCCGTGAAAGGGATAGAATATCATTTGATAAAAAGCGCCTCACTTCGCCCTTCTTTTGGAAGAGTCGTTTAAGCTCGCGTACCTCACAGCCCGCTTCCCTTCCGATATCAGAGAGTCTCATTACCGTCTTTTTTGTAAGAAAAAATAGATTTTCCTCAAAAGTACCGCTGTAAGGATCCTCCTCGTCACCGATGCAAAGAGAGAATATGAGCCTGCAGTCATAGGACAACAGCTTCCTGATCACTTTGTATTGAAGAGGCGTGAAGCCCGTAAATCCGTCAAAGAAAAAGACGGCTTCATTCTCTCCCCCGGCCATTTCGGAAAGGTCAAGTACCTCTGTCAAAAGTGAGAGAAGCTCATCTCCAACAGTATATTTTCCGGCTATTTCGGAAAGAAAGCCCTCATAAAGGACTGCGATATCAAGGAGCTTCTTCCGGAACACAGGCGAAAACGCACTCTCTTCATCCCTGGCCTTTGATGAAAGACAGGCGGGGGAAATATCATACTGCATGAGTTCGGAAATGAAGGACTTGATCTCATCCACCATTCCCGCTTTTTCAAGTGCCTTTGCAGACAGCACTGAAAGCTCATCCTTTTTCTTTGCGATGACCTTTGAAAGCACGAGCGCTTTTCCGCTGTCAAAAAGCACTTTTGAAAGCCCGGTTGAGAGCTCATTAAATACCCTTCTCGCAAACCTTTCAAAGGAAAGCACCTCGACATTCACCGTGACCCCTGACTCAAACTCCCTGCATAGCGCCATCTGTGCTGAGAAGGTATACTGGTCCGGGACAATGAAAAAGCAGGTCCTCGTTCTTTTCTCAAAGGCAAGGTCATGTGCCGTTTTCCTGAGATAGGACGATTTCCCGCTTCCCGCACTTCCGAATACAAATTCAATGCTCAATTCATTCTTCCCCTTTTTTCAGATCCTCTTCACTCGAGATTCCATACTGCCGCATGAATTCACGAAGGTCCTTTTCATCACGTATCAGCATCTTCTCTTCAAACCTTCCGCTGCCTTTCAAAAGAAAGCCCGCAACACGTTCTCCGTTCGCAAGATTCTTTCTTATGACCGGAGTCCTTACATTTTTGTCATACTTCTTTACAGATCTGTCCAAAAAAAAAGCATTTCTTTCTTTGTCCAGCTTTTTGTAGCTTTTGATCTCGCGGTTCAGCTTCTCATCATCTACAGGCGGCTTTCTTTGCATGAGACCGATGATAAGCCCCGCTACAAGGCTGATCACAAGAAATACAGCTCCGTATGAGCCATGCCTTCCCAAAAGAAAAACAATAAAGAAAAAGCCCCCTATTATGAGGCCGATCGTCATCCCTTCGGATGCATAAGTATCTATTGTCTCGTTAGGATCGATCTTTCGCTTTTTCTTACTCATTTTTCCGAAAGCATTTCCTCCATCGTGTGCCAGCCTAAGACTGCGCACTTCACACGGGCCGGCATATGGGATATGTCTGAAAGGACGCCGGCTTCCTCAAGTTCCTCCTTCTCTTCATCCGTGACCTCTCCCTTTATCATGCGAAGAAAGATCTCCGAAAGCCTTTTTGCTTCATCTACCTTCTTGCCTATCACAAGGTCGAGCATCATATCGCACGAGGCCTGGGATATGGCACAGCCATCCCCTGAAAAGGCCCCGTCCGTGATCACTCCGTCACTGACCTTGAAGGACAATATGATATCGTCACCACAGGAGGGGTTTACCCCCTCAAGGGTCAGATCCGCATCAGAAAGCTCATGCTTATGCGTCGGATGCACATTATGTTCTGTTAATATCTCATTATAAAAGGTATTCATTTTTCAATCCATAAAGCCCATAACACCTCTTATTTCAGAAAGTGTTTTTAAGAAGGCGTCAATATCATCTTTTGTATTGTAGTATCCAAGGGAAGCCCTTGCTGTTGACCTTACGCCGAGGAACTCGTGCAGGGGCTGAGCGCAGTGATGTCCCGCCCTGATACAGATATTTTTGGAGCTCATTATCTCTGAAATATCGTGTGGATGCACACCGTCTACTGTAAAAGTAAATATCCCGTGATGCTCCCTTGCTTCATCAGAACCCAGGACTTTCACATGAGGTATCTTTACAAGCCCTGAGAGCATATACTCTGAAAGCTCCTCTTCGCGCTTCATAATATTCTCAAATCCGACCGAGTCTATGTATTGAAGTGCTGACAAAAGACCTGCAGCACCTCCGGCATTCATCGTCCCCGCCTCGAACTTATACGGAGGAGCACTGAATCTCTCTGAATCCCTGTGAACATATTCTATCATCTCACCGCCTGAAAGGAAGGGCGGCATTTCTTCAAGGAGTTCTTTTTTTCCGTAAAGAACACCTATCCCCATCGGAGCAAACATCTTGTGTCCGGAAAAAGCAAGGAAATCAACCCCGCTCTCACTTACATCCGTCCTGACATGGGGGACGCTCTGGGCACCGTCAGCCACAAAAACCGCACCGCACTCGTGCGCTGCCTTCACAAATGGCGTGATGTCATTTTCCCTTCCGAATACATTCGACATAGCGCTCATCGCAACGATCTTCGTTTTTTTGGAAAGCGCATTCCTGAATTCTTCAAGTGAAAAAACGCCGTTCTCATCGCATTCGAAATATTTAAGGACAGCTTTCTTTCTTTCACAGAGCAGCCGCCATGGAAGGAGGTTTGAGTGATGCTCCGCAATGGAAATAAGGACCTCGTCACCGGGAGAAAGCCTCTCTTCACCGTAGGTATAAGCCACAAGATTCAAGCCCTCAGTCGCATTCCTTGTAAATACGATCTCACTTGAGTTTCTTGCATTGATAAAAGAAGCGGTCTTCTCCCTTGCCTCTTCAACCCTTTCAGTGGCCCTTATACTTATATCATAAAGCCCTCTCATAGGATTTGAATTAAGCGTCCTGTAAAACTCTGCGACATCATCTATTACCTTCTTCGGTTTCTGTGATGTAGCAGTGTTGTCAAGGTATATCACTTTGCCTTTTGAAAGGAGGGGAAAATCAGCTCTTATTCTTTCTTCTTCTCTCGTCATCTTGTAAGTTCATCTATCCTTTTTATGGTTTCTGGATCAGCTATCTTTTTCTTTATCGAATCTACCACTGCACGTGAGAGCATATCATAGATCATCTCCTCCGGAATCCCCCTGCTCTCAAGATAAAAGAGTGAATCACTGTCGATCTTTCCTATGGTCGCTCCGTGATTTCCCTCTACATCCTCCTCTGTACAGAGTATGACAGGAACCGAACGGTTTACCACACCGTCATCCATCAGAAGCACTTCTTCTGTTTCCGTACCGACAGCGCCCTTTGCGCCACGGCGAAGATCTATAGTGCCTCTGAAGGTCTTCTTCCCATTTTCGGAAAGAACTCCGTTTACCCTGATGAGGGAGTTTGTGTTTTTCCCGATATGATTTGCTATTTCATTAATATCAAGTACCTCATCCTGCCCGGTAAGGTAAACTATGTCAGTTTCAAGAGCGGATTTTTTCCCCGAAAGATCAGACAGAGCACCAAGGTCAATCTGCCCGCCCTTAAGCACAAGCTGGATGAGATGGAATTTTCCGTTCTCTTCGACCTTTCCTCCTATGTCGGATATCAGCCTGCTCTTTTTTGAAAGTGAGATAACCTGGATCAGAGTAAGGCTTGCTCCGGCCAAAACCTCATATTTTGTCTGAACACACTGCTCTACTTCTTCATCATCCTCACAGGTAAAGAACATAACAGCTACTCCCCTGCTTCCGGTCTTTACTGAAAGCTCTATGGGAAGAAGTGTGGAGTTGTTTTCCGTTGCGGGGAGCTCTATATACAGAGGCTCGTCCTCCTTTGAATTTTCAAAGATGAAGCACCTTGCGGGAATGTTTGAAGAATTGACAATCTTTTGTACTTCTTCTCCCGCTCCTGTCTTCTGATCGGGAAAGGCTGTCTCCTTCTTTTGTTCAAAGGAGACACCGCCGGGAACCTTTTTTTTCTCAAACGGCTCTTTTGCTGCCACAAAGCCACTTTCCACAGCCTCATTTACTTTCAGCCTGTTCCAGGTCGGTGAAGGCATCTGATTTAATCTTAATGACGCATCCATATATTCACCCTGATGTACCTTTCATTTCAAGCCGTATGAGGTTGTTCATCTCGACTGCGTATTCGAGTGGAAGCTCCTTGCCAACATTGTCAGCAAAGCCGCTGACTATAAGGGCTCTCGCATCCTCCTCGTTAAGCCCTCTGCTCATAAGATAAAAGACCGTATCGTCAGATATCCGTCCTATCCTTGCCTCATGGCCTATGTCGCAGTCGGAGGTCCTTATGTCCATTGCAGGGATGGTATCCGATCTTGAGTCATCGTCTATCATCAGTGATTCACAAGCCACCGAGGATTTTGATCCCTTCGCCTTCTCCGTCACTACCACAGAGCTTCTGAAGGTCGATATTCCGCCCGACTTTGAGATGGAGCGGGTATTGATATATGAGGAGGTATCCGGCGCATTGTGAAGGACCTTCGTTCCAGTATCAAGATCCTGTCCTGCCCCGGCAAAGGTGACTCCGGTAAATTCGCTCTTTGCCCCCCTGCCCGAAAGCACGCTCATAGGATAAAGATATGAGACATGGGAGCCGAAGGAGCCGGAAACCCATTCTATCTTTCCGTCCTCTTCAACCTTTGCCCTCTTCGTATTCAGGTTGTACATGTTCTTCGACCAGTTCTCTATGGTCGAATAACGAAGAGTCGCGCCCTTTTCTATAAAGAGCTCGACACAGCCGGCATGAAGGTTTGCGACATTGTACTTCGGCGCGCTGCAGCCTTCAATGAAATGGCAGTAAGCACCCTCATCCACAATGATCAGGGTATGCTCAAACTGACCTGCTCCGGGAGCATTCAGCCTGAAATAGGACTGAAGCGGTATCTCAAGGTGAATACCCTTGGGCACATATACAAAGGACCCTCCGGACCATACCGCACCGTGAAGAGCGGCAAACTTGTGGTCAGTCGGGGGAACAAGATGCATGAAATGATCCCTTATCATGCCTTCATAGGGCCCGTGAAGAGCGCTTTCTATGTCAGTATAGACAACCCCAAGCTTTGCGGTCTCATCCTTCACATTGTGATATACAAGCTCGGAATCGTACTGCGCGCCGACCCCGGCAAGAGACTCTCTCTCCGCCTTTGGTATCCCAAGGTTCACGAAGGTGTTTTTGATGTCTTCGGGAAGCTCGTCCCACTTTGCTGCCATCTTCTTTTCCTTCGGACGGATATAGGTAATGATATTATTCATATCAAGTCCGTCTATCGAAGGTCCCCACTGGGGGAAGGAAAGCTCGTTGTATGTCTTGAGGCACTCCAGTCTGAAATCTCTCATCCAGTCAGGATCGCCCTTTTCCTTTGATATCTCAAGCACGATCTCTTCAGTAAGCCCCTCATCGACCTTGAAGATCTCGTCCTCCTTCTCCTCGAAGCGAAAGTCATAGAAGGATCTGTCTATATCATTTACTACTGTTTTTTCTTCTTTTTGAGCCATTATTATCTCAGATAATTCTCGAAACCATTTTCATTAATATCATCAACAAGGCTTCCGTCGCCCTCTTTTGTGATGCGACCGTCAACAAGGACATGTGTCCTGTCAACAGTCAGCGCTTCAAGTATCTTTGTTGAATGGGTAATGATGATAAGGGCGCCGTCAGTATTGTCCTTATATTCCCTGATGCCGTCAGAGACAGTCTTTACCGCATCAACATCAAGACCGGAGTCTGTCTCATCAAGAATTGCTATCTTCGGGGAAAGTGCAAGAAGCTGGAGTATCTCAGCCTTCTTTTTCTCTCCTCCGGAAAAGCCGACATTCAGATCTCGCTCGGCATAGGAGGGATCCATATCGAGGACCTTCATAAGGGATTCAAGACGCTTCTTGAAATCCCATACCCTGATATGCTCACCTGTCCTTGCTTCGATCGAAGACCTGATGAAATTTGAAAGCGTGATCCCCGGAACCTCGATTGGATTCTGGAAAGAAAGAAACATTCCCTTTTTTGCGATCTTGTCCGGGGTAAGACCTGTGATATCCTCGCCTGAGAGCTTTACAGTCCCCTTGTCTATCTTATATCTCGGATCCCCCATCAGGACAGACCCGAGCGTGGACTTTCCCGCACCGTTCGGTCCCATGATCACATGGGTTTCATTGCTTTTTACAGTTAGATCAATCCCGTGAAGTATCTCCTTGTCGTCAACCGAGGCAAAAAGCCCTTTGACAACCAACAATTCCTCTGACATCTTCTGGCTCCTTTGTTCCTTGCTATTTCGGTAGTATATCGGCCTTTTTTTTTTCAGTCAAGTATGCAAAAGCCGCTGATTGTAAAGCTAAGACGGGTTTTCAGGCTTCAGTGCCGGACTTTGCGAGCTTTTGCTGCTGGTCATATGCTATCAAAGCGTCCAATAGCTCCTGAAGTTCCCCGTTCATCACACGGTCAAGCTTGTACAGCGTCAGGTTTATCCTGTGATCGGTGACTCTTCCCTGAGGGAAATTGTATGTCCTTATCTTCTCGCTCCTGTCACCCGTGCCTATCTGGGCGAGCGTCTCCTCAGACCTTGACTCCTTCTGTTCCATGAGCATGAGCATATAAAGCTTCGTGCGAAGCAGCGCAAAGGCCTTCAGTTTGTTCTGAAGCTGTGATTTTTCAGTCTGCGAATAAATGACTATCCCTGTAGGATAATGTGTGAGCCGAACCGCTGAATCTGTTGTATTAACACACTGTCCGCCGTTTCCGGAAGCTCTCATCACATCAATGCGCACATCCTTTTCCGGAATTTCCGGAATATCTATCTCGTCGGCCTCCGGCATGACAGCTACAGTGGCGGTCGAGGTATGTATCCTCCCGCCGGATTCGGTCTCAGGTACTCTCTGCACCCTGTGGACACCGGACTCGTACTTGAGTACGGAATATACTCCGGTCCCCCTTACTGTAAAGCTGATATGCTTGAAGCCACCTATGCCTGTCTCTTCAAATTCGTCGGTCTCCATGGACCAGCCCCTTGACTGTATGTAACGCTGGTACATCCTGTAAAGGTCGCTTGCGAACAGTGCTGCCTCCTCTCCTCCGGCTCCTGCTCTGATCTCAAGCACCACATCCCTGTCATCATTCTTGTCCTTGGGAAGAAGAAATATCTGAAGCTGCTTCTCGTAGGAAAGAAGCCTTTCATTTGCCTCGGAAAGCTCCTCTTTCTCAAGTTCTATCATATCGGGATCCTTCTCGTCGGAAAGAAGTTTTTTTGTTTCAGTGATATCGTTTTCGGCTTTTCTGTACGCCTTGTAGACTTCAACTATAGGAGCAAGATCCCCCTGCTCCTTCATGAGCCTTTTGAAGTTTTTGCTGTCATCCGCTGCGTCGGGACTTGACAAAAGTCTCATCAGTTCCTCGTAGCGAAGGACCACATCCTCCATCTGTTCGTACATCTTCACATCCTCTTTTTGGACATTACAACCCTGTCAAGGGAGTTTAAGTCCTTAATTATCCTTATATCTGAAAATTGAGCCTCTCGAAGGAGGTCACTGACCTCTTTTCCTTCATCCATGCCGATCTCAAGGAAAAGACCACCACCTGGTTTCAGGAATTTCCCTGAATCACTTATTATCCTTCGATAAAAGCAAATTCCGTCCTCCCCGCCATATAGTGCTCTTTCAGGTTCAAAGAGCTTCACCTCCGGCATCAGGTTTTCCATATCCCTTTCCCGGATATAAGGGGGATTTGAAACTATGATATCAAAGGGCTCTGTCCCTTCGGGAAGCGCTTCATAAAGATCACCGCAGAAAAAATGGCATCTGTCTGAAAGCGAAAAAAGTTCCGCGTTTCTTTTTGCAGCAAGGATAGCCTTTTCACTGATATCGCACCCTGCCCCATAGGATATCCCTTTGTTTTTTGCTATGGCAAGCAATATACATCCGGATCCGGTACAAAGATCAAGGACTCTCTCTTCTTTCTTTAGTTCGTTAAGTACAGCCTCGCACAAAACCTCTGTATCAAAACGGGGGATCAGAGTATCATCCTCTTTTCTCACGGGAAGCTTAAGTCCCATGAAATAGGCATAGCCTAAGATAAACTGAAGAGGCTCCCTTTTTCGCCGCCTTTTTATTATCTCAAAAAGCTTCTCTTCTTCTGCTTTTGACAGCTCTTCAAAAGGCGTAAGCTTTGTCGCAAGAACGCTTTTCTTTGTAACCTCTGAGATAATAAGGCCGCTGTCGCTTTCAAATTCCTCTATCCCCGCGGCCTCAAGCTCCTTTTTTATTAATTTGTATGCTTCATGTAATCGCATTTTTTTTTAAAAAGAAAAGACCGGGCGTTTTGCCCGGCCATTCTTTACTCTGCAATACCGTATTTCTTGTTGAACTTGTCGATACGGCCCTTTGCCTTGACCTGCTTCTGCTGTCCGGTATAGAACGGATGGCACTTCGAGCAGATCTCAACGTGAATGCTTTCCTTTGTTGAACCGGTAACGAAGGTGTTGCCACAGTTGCAGGTAACCGTCGCCTGGTAGAACTGAGGATGAATTCCCTTTCTCATTTCAATCTCACCTTTCTTCCCGCATGAACATCCCGACGAAAACAACTACAAAAATATATCACTTGAAAAGTCGCTTTGCAAGTTCTTTTTAGAAGACTCCGTTTTTCTTTATCACCATGTCCACAAAGTCCCTGTTGCTCCTCGTATGAGTGAAAAGGTGAAGAGCAGCCTCCGTGGCTTCGTCCTTCTTAAGACCTACAAGAGCCTTTCTGAGGATATCCGCAGCCTTTGCCTCTTCAAGATCAAAAAGGAGATCGTCACGTCTGGTGGATGATCTCGCAAGATCGATAGCCGGGAATACCCTTTTTTCGGAGAGCTTTCGATCGAGGACGAGTTCCATATTGCCTGTACCCTTGAATTCCTCGAATACAACATCATCCATCTTTGAGCCTGTCTCAACAAGCGCCGTAGCAAGGATCGTGAGGCTGCCGCCCTCTTTCATATTCCTTGCCGCACCGAAAAATCTCTTCGGCATATGAAGCGCCGCAGGATCGAGACCTCCGGAAAGAGTTCTTCCTGAAGGCGGTACGGTAAGATTGTAGGCGCGCGCCAGACGTGTGATGGAGTCAAGAAGTATCATAACATCCCTGCCATGCTCAACAAGCCGCTTCGCCCGCTCGATCACCATCTCGGAAACCCTCTTGTGGTGCTCCGGAAGCTCGTCAAAGGTGGAATAGACTATTTCGACATTGTCCCCCTTTACATTGTCCTTCATGTCGGTGACTTCCTCGGGCCGCTCGTCAATCAGGAGGATAATGATATGCATATCCGGATGGCTTGCTATGACAGATGTGGCGATCTGCTTCAAAAGAGTGGTCTTTCCTGCCTTGGGCTGAGAAACGATCATACCTCTCTGCCCCATACCGATGGGAGACAGCATGTCTACGATCCTCATTGAAACCGGACCGCCCGGCTTCTCAAGCCTTATCCTCTTGTTCGGAAAGATCGGAGTCAGGTTCTCAAAATTCGGTCTTGCGGAGGCAGCCTCGGGAGACATGCCGTTTATCGTATCAATATATAGAAGGGCTCCGAACTTATCATTGGGATTGTTCCGTCTGGTGGAGCCTGTGACTATATCTCCGGTCTTCAGATTGAATCTTCTGATCTGGGAAGGCGAAACATAGATATCATTTTCTCCGGACATAAAGCCGTTTGAGCGAAGGAAACCATAGCCCTCAGAGAGAACCTCAAGAAAGCCTGACCCGGGCTTTGCGTCATCATATACGGGCGGCTTCTTTTCGTTCTTTTCTTCCTTCCCGTCCTTTTCTTCTTTTTCTGTCTTCTCAGGCTCCTTCCCGGACTCCTTTTCAGTTTTTTCTTCAGTTTCCTGTTCAGCTTCAGAATTCTCTGAAACAGCGGCTTCTGACGATTCTTCGTTTTTTTCTGTCCCTGCTTCCTCAGAAGTACTCTCTTCCTTTGACTCTTCCTCTTCGTCCATAGCGACCATAAGGTCGATGAGCTCTTCCTTCTTCTTTGACTGGGCATACTTTATGCCGCGTGTCTTCGCTATAGCCTTGATATCGGCGGCCTTTAGCGACTCATATTGTTCCCTGTTCATATATTTCCTGCCTTTTTGGGATTGTATCAATAAATGACAATAATTCGAAAAACCCTTTTGAAATGAAGTTAGCTGAGTACGAATTTTAATACTTTTCCGTCAATCTTGCAAGGTATTTTTAAAAGCGTTATACTGCCGGGAGATTTTGTTCTGATAAGGAAAGGAGATGTCCCATGACTCATGATGAAGAAGCACTCCTCCTCCACGAAAAGTGGCAGGGGAAACTCGATACTGTTCCAAAGGCACCCGTAAGCACCCACGAGGATCTGGCTCTTGCCTATACTCCGGGAGTTGCCGCGCCCTGCAGAGAGATAGCAAAAGACAAGTCCCTTGCTTACAAATATACGATCAAACAAAATACCATAGCAGTGGTCTCGGACGGAAGCGCTGTCCTCGGTCTCGGAAACATAGGTCCCTATGCCGCGATGCCGGTAATGGAAGGAAAGGCTGTACTATTCAAGACATTTGGAGATGTAAATGCCTTCCCTATCTGCCTTGATACCCAGGATACCGAAGAGATAATAAAAACCGTAAAGCTTCTGGCTCCCGGCTTTGGCGGGATCAATCTCGAGGATATATCGGCTCCCCGCTGCTTTGAGATCGAAAAGCGCCTCAAGGAGGAGCTTGATATCCCGGTCTTCCATGACGACCAGCACGGAACAGCCATAATAGTTCTTGCGGGAGTGTTGAACGCCCTGAAGGTCACAGGCAAAAAGAAGGAAGAAGTATCGATCGTAATAAACGGCGCCGGAGCTGCAGGAGTTGCGATAGCAAAGCTCCTGCTTTCTGACGGTTTTCTGCATATCACGATGGCAAATTCAAAGGGCATCCTTTCAGAAAACAATCCAAGGCTCAACTGGGCGACAAAAGAAATGCTATCCGTAACAAATCTTGAAAAGAAGGAAGGGACGCTTGCGGATGCTGTAAAGGGAGCCGACATCTTCATCGGTGTATCTGCACCTTCAGTCCTCACGCAGGATATGGTCCGCTCTATGAACCCGGATCCCATTATCTTTGCAATGGCAAATCCCATACCGGAGATCATGCCGGACCTCGCAAAGGAAGCAGGGGCCGCTGTCGTTGGGACAGGCCGCTCAGATTTCCCGAACCAGGTCAACAATGTCCTTGTATTCCCCGGCATATTCAAGGGCGCCTTAAAGGGCGGAGCAAAGCAGATCAATGAAGCAATGAAGCTTGCTGCTTCTTATGCTATCGCAGAGCTTGCCTCCGATTCACTTTCAAGTGAGCATGTGCTTCCCGAGCCCTTTGACAAAAGGGTTGCCGATGCTGTTGCAACTGCGGTCATGGAACATATAGAAAAATAATATGGATACCGACACCCTCTATAAAACTATGCTGATGAAGCTCCTTTCGTTATCGACGGAGCCTCTTTCAACCTCGGTCATCACTGACTTCTTTTCAAAAAAGAATTACACCAATTATTTCACGGTCCAAAAAGACCTTTATGAGTTGAAGGATCAGGGACTGATAAGTTCAAAGGAAGAGCTCTCCCGCACCTACTACAGCCTGACAGATGCGGGGAGCTCTGCTCTTTCTTCGCTTTCAGACAGGATCACAAAAGATATCCTCGCAGACATCAAAAGCTATCTCGACGAAAACAGGAAGGAGATCAGAGCGGAATCCTCTCTTGGAGCCACCTATGATATTACTGTATCGGGCTTTTCGGTAAGGCTTACAAAGACCGTAAAGGGTGCGAGGATCATAGATCTCACATTTCCGGTCCCTACAAAGGAAGCAGCAGAGAATATCTGCCTCAACTGGAAAAGCCACAGCGAGGCGGCTCTCGATGCCCTCTACGAAAGTCTGATCATGTAATTTACCGCTTTTTCTTTCTCTTTCTTTTTCGCCTTCTCCTTGATCGTGAGATCCGACACGCTGTCCATAGGGCTATCACTGCAAGGGCAATTATGAGGATGACTATTATGATGAGCCTTCTGTCGTGAGAAGCATTTGTATCACCCTCTTCTATCCCATCGCTTTTCTTATTTTCTGATAACAATGCGGCAGCGGATTTTTCCGCGTTTTCCCGCTCAGTCATCTCGCGCTCAATCGAAGCACTGTTTGACGCTCTTACCTCTTCCTCGCTCGACAGTATCTCTGCTTTTCTTTTTTCTTCCGCAAGCCTCTCTTCTTCCTCATAGGTAATGATATTTTCCGTCAACTGATTTTGACCGCTGTCATTTCCGACCGTCGTCCTGAAAAGCCCGAATTTCGAGCAGTTTATCTCCGAAGCTCTGTAATCCTTCGGATCATCCGTCACATAAAACCAGTATTTCTGTTGTGACACATGCTTTTTGTAGGCGTCCCTGGCAACTTCAAGTGCGCTCCGCCCACCCATGGAAGGAAGGGGCTGCCTCACATCAAGTGTGATCGTATTCTCCGGATATAGATGAAGATAGGTCTTTTTTACGTCAAACACGCCGTATTCTTCAGCGGAAGCAGGGTAAAAAGAAGGATCCATCGATCTTTCAACCGCTTCCGTTACACAACGTGCAAGAAGCCTGTGACCGCCATGTCCGTACTCTCCATTGAGATCCTGCGTCACCACGATAAGAGGCTTGAAGCGCCTTATCGTCGAAACCGTCCAGGAAAGTACCTTGTCATGATCGTACTTTGAAAGAGCTTCATCCAGATCGGCGGCATAATAATCCCTGAAGCCGCCATCAATGGGATAGCGTCTGATACCGGATTCCCAGAGCCCGTCTAATTTCTCGTGCTCCCTTACAGGCTCAGTGCTCCAGAATTCAGTAAGATAGGCTATCTGTACCGGGATCCCCTCTCCGCCCCCGTACTTTGCAAGCACTCCGCCGAGGAAAAGTATCTCGTCATCTGAGTGGGTTGAGAATACGAGAAAGTCGGTTTTCTCCTGCGGCTCCTCCCAGACCTGAGCTATTGTCTTTGGGTCGGTTCCGACCGGGATCGCCCTGATATTGCACAGTGTCATGCTATCTTTCGCAACAATAGTTACACTGTTTTGGGAAGACGAAAGGGGTACATATTCGTGGAGAAAACCATGTGTTCCAAATGTTGTCGTGCCCTCATTTTCCTTAAGGAGCCACTGTGACGGTATCCTGTCCCATTCAAGATACAAGCCCTGCATCGGCTCTTCTGATGTAATGACTGTCTCGCTTCCCGGGCTCAGTCTTACCGTTGTGGAATAATCGTCATCAGAAAGGACGTGCGTTACATTTCTTCCGTCAAGGTTCGCGGCAAAGGACAAGCCTTCTGCCTTTGAAGAAATACATGGGATGAAAAAAGAAAAAAATAACGCTGCAAAAAACAGGATTATTTTTTGGTTTTGGCTCATGTCTCAAAAATACTCCCTTCCCGTAAAGACAGAAACAAAGCCGCCTGCATCAGAAATTGATCCAAACGGCCTGTATTTTGACATCAAAACAGAAGATAATGATTGAAAAAAAGCTTACGGGGCATTTACCTTCCCGAGATTGTTCAAAGCCTCAAGGAGCGGACGCCTTACATCCTCCCACTTTTGTTTGTTCATGGGATCCCCGATCTGAGCGCTTATGACCTGCGCTATAAGATCATTCAGCTGCTTTTCTATCTGACTTGTGTTCATCTTTCTTCACCTCCTGTCATCTGAAACTCTCAGCCCACTTTACGAGGGAGTCGTGCCAGACATTTTCAAGCACATCCCTTCTCATCCTGTCGGTCACCGGACCGTTCTTTGCCATTTTCCCGAGGATGACCTCCTGAAGCTGTTCAACACTCATCTCAGAATAAGGGATATCCGGTATTTTTTCAACCGGCTTTGGTTCTTCTTTCGGTTCTTCCTTTATCTCATTTTTTATCTCTTCCTTTGGCTCTGCCTTTGGAACTTCCTTTATCTCCTCTTTCGGCTCTTCCTTGGGCGATTCTTTTATCTCCTCTTTCGGTTCTGTCTCAGAGACAGTGGTTTCAGTGGTCTCCTTCACCTCGTTTATTTCAGGAAGAACGCTTACAAGGTCTTTTTCCGTTTTCGAAAAAGCTGTCTCCGGCGCAAATATCTCACCGCTGTTCCCGGAAAGCGTGATATCCAGTCTCCCGCCGTTTGATGAAAGCCTTATCCCGCTAAGGAGTCCAATATAATTCACGCAATGAGCCTCGACATTTACATGAGCCTCGTGAGGAACATTGTTTACGGCTATTATCATATCGCCACGCGCGAAGGCAAACTGCTCATTTTTGAGGCAAAGCTCCCGGTAACCTCCGTATGAGAGATCCTTGTATTTTTCATGTATATCCCCAAGCCTTTCAATAAGCTTTGTGCAGGGATTTTTTTCTATCGCATCGCTGTACTGCGAGATATCGATCGCGGGGCGAAGTGAGTCGTCGGAAAACCTTTCCTTCTTCCCCTCTATCCCGAACTCGCTTCCGTAATAGACCGAAGGTATTCCTTGCAGGGTATAGAGAAGGATGTGGACCGGAGTATAATTGGCCTTATCGATGAGCTTTGTCATTATCCTCTCGACATCATGATTGTCCACGAAGTTGTAGAGATGGATGTTCTGCGGAACCATTTCATTATTGTGCTTTATGGTATGGGCTATCTCAAAATAATTCCTGTCATTGTGCCCGCTGTAAAGCGCCTTGTGGAGAGAATAATTCGTCACACTGTGTAGCGTTTCATTATTTGCCCAGCGTGAATAATCCCCGTGTATCACCTCTCCCATAAGCCAGAATTCAGGCTTTAAGACATCGGTTGTCCGCCGGAGCAGCTTCATGAATTCAAAATCGAGAACATCAGCAGCATCAAGTCTGATCCCGTCTATGTCAAAGTGCTCGACCCAGAATCTTATCACAGAGCATATATAATCCTGCACCGCGGGATTTCTCTGGTTCAGCTTGACAAGGAGGTTGTGACCTCCCCAATTGTCATAGGAAAAACCGTCATTGTATTCGTTGTTCCCGTAGAAGTTCACATTGCAGTACCAGTCCCGGTAGGGGGAATTCTCCCGGTTTGTAAGAATGTCCTTGAATGCAAAAAAATCACGTCCGGTGTGATTGAACACCCCGTCAAAGATCACCTTTATACCATTATCATGGCAGGCCTTCACAAATTCACTGAGATCCTCATTTGTCCCGAGCCTTGAATCAAGCTTCATGTAATCTGTCGTCTCATAGCCATGCCCCACCGACTCAAAAAGAGGACCAATATATAATGCGTTAAAATGCATCTCCTTAAGATGTGGTATCCACTTAAAAAGCTCACGCAGCCTGTGAACGGGTTCAGAGTATTCATTCTGTTTCGGTGCTCCCAGAGCGCCAAGCGGATATATATGATAAAAGACCGATTCGTTATACCATGCCATAGTTTTCTCTCCTGAATATGTAACGTCCCTCACTATTTTATCGTTGTGAGCCTTATTGTGTTGGTGCTGCCTGACTGCTTGCTCGTCTGCCCTCCGGTAAGGATGATATTGTCGCCGCTCTCAAGTCCGAAAATATCTACAGCATTTTTCGTGGCATAATAGAACATGACATCGACCGAATCGAATTCATCGCTCATGACGGGAGTAACACCCCAGCTTAAGTTCAATTTTCGCCATGCCTTTCTTGAGGTCGTCATGCCGATGATATCAACGGGACACCTGAAGCGGCTTACCATCCTGACTGTTGTTCCTGAAATTGAGCTTATCACTATCCCCTTTGCCTTTGTATCTATCGCCATTGCGCATGTGGCATGCGAGAGGGCGTCGAGATTGTTTTTTATAACATATTCCGTACTGTAAAATCTTTTGACGTAGTCAATATTCTTTTCCGTATATTCTGCGATCTCTGCCATATTCTTAACAGCCTCAACCGGATATTTCCCGGCAGCCGTTTCCCCGGAAAGCATTATCGCTGAAGAACCATCATATACGGCATTTGCGACATCCGAAATCTCTGCCCTTGTAGGCCGGGGATTGTGGATCATGGATTCGAGCATCTCGGTTGCGGTAATAACTCTTTTTCCGAGAAGTCTGCACTTCTTGATGAGATATTTCTGGATCGCGGGAACCTCAATGAAAGGAATCTCAACTCCAAGGTCACCGCGGGCAACCATTATCCCGTCTGCTATCTCGCATATTTCTTCAATATTGTCAACTCCTGCCCTATTCTCGATCTTTGCTATGATATCAATTTCCTCACCGCCGTTTTCATCCAGGAATTTCCTCAGTTCACATACATTATCTTTGTTTGAGACAAATGATGCCGCTACAAAATCAATATCATTTTCGATCCCGAAGAGGAGATCATTCTTGTCATCCTCACTGAGGTAATCGCCTTTAAATACATGATTGGGAAAATTCATGCTCTTTCGGTCAGATATCTCACCGCCTGAAATAACATCGCAGATGACATCTGTTTCGGTAAGCTCCTTCACTTCAAATATCAAAAGACCGTTGTTTACGAGTATCCGATCCCCCGTCTTCAGTTCCGAAACAAGGTCTTTGTAATTTACGGATACTATAGTGTCATCACCCATGACCATTCTCGTTGTAAATGTAAAGGTCTGTCCGTCCTTCAAGGTTTCATGCTTGTTTTTGAAATCCCTTATCCTATACTCCGGTCCTTTTGTATCGAGCATTATCGGAAGGGGGAAATCAAGGTTCTGCCGAACCTTTTTTATCATCTCGATCTTCTTTAAATGCTCTTCATGAGAACCGTGGGAAAAATTCAGTCTTGCCACATTCATCCCGGCCTGACACATTTTTGTAAGGACTTCCTCTGTGTCGCTTGCCGGTCCTATCGTGCATATTATCTTGGTCTTTTTCATCTTCATCTATTCCTTTCTGCTGATCGGAAAATATCATCTTATATCCACATGTCTGCAATGCTGCTTAATATACCACTCCACAAAAACAAAATCCATATCCTCTGCGTAGATCTGATTTTTTACAAACGGGCTGTTTACATAGATCACATTCCGGGAGCGCCTTGGCTTTATGCTTTTGACATGCGAAAAGACCGAGGTAGACGAATCCCTCATAGTCGAAAGATTTATATTCGCCATCAAAGTCAGATCATTATTTAGAAAAGCGGATATTATCGCAGCCCCTGCCACACGCCTCACCCTGTTATACTGCCTTGGCATCTGCGTATGGGTCACACCCTTTTCATTCATTTCAAAAAGAACAATATATTTCCCACCAAGGTATGCAGCATAGATCAGATAGGAAATAAGCCCAAGGACAAGAAATATGCCAAACAGGATCGCAAGTACCTTCAGCATCCCGATAAACTGTTCCGCGAAATTCCCGCCCGGAATGGAAATGAAAAAGAAAAATACGAGCATGATAGCGAAGGTTATCAGAAGCACCTTGTAAACAGTAATAAGGACTGTCGGATTTTTAAAGAGATTCAGTTCATACATCCAGCGGTAAACGCCGTCGGATCCCTTTGCAATATTTGGCGTCACAAACCTTCCGCTATCAACCGCGTTTTTTATCCGTTCATCTCGTATTTCCATACTCTCACCCTTTGCTGCCGCGTTTGCCACATGAGGGACCTTTTGTCAGCTTATTCTTCTTTGTCTTTATCTTTTTTTCACCGGAGCCATACTCAAAATAAAAAGCTAATACGACCATACCCGCTACTGCTATTGCACATATTATTCCAAGAAATGGCGGTATCGGATTTTCGGATCAAATTGCCCGTCATTTTTTTATATGATATCCGCCATCCGAAAAAATTTCGTTCCGGTCATATTATCCGGAAGGTCCGAAAGGATTATCTCCCTGAGCACCTTCCAGGCATCGATCAGTTTTTCCAACGTCCATGCCGCATTTGCCGGACTTGTTGACGGAAGGCATAAAGCCTCGCGACCGATCACGGTTTTGGTATATTTATTGTAATATCTCTCTGCCGTCTTTCCGTTTACAAATATCTTTTTTATATCTGCCGTATCCAGGATTTGCGAAAGATCATTGGGAGTCACGTCTCTGATCGTAGAATCCGCTGAGCCTTCGATCTCGCAGGCTCCTATGACATCCCAGACAGCTATATTGTTCTGTGTCAGGAAATCTTTCTTTTGCGCTATGCTCAGCGGCACTTCCTGATCAAATACCGCTGCCGCCACTTTCCAAAACCGGTTCTGCGGATGCCCATAGAAAAACATCTGCTCCCGGGACTTTACCGACGGAAAGCTTCCAAGTATCAATATCTTTGAATTCTTATCAAAAAATGGCGGTATTGGATGATAGACCATATTCTTCTTCGCTTTCATCGCCTCATACAGGAAGTCCTTTAGCAGTCCTGTCTCATCTTTTCTTCAATACCGTGAGTGCCGCGTAATGTAAAACCTCAAACCGCTCCGGCGCGATCCTCTCCAGCATCTCCCTATGCTCTTTATCCCAGGCGGCCAATTCCTCATCGGACAAGGATGCACCCACACCCCTGCAGGCTCTCATCCTCCCATGCCATGATCCTTTGGTAAACGGCACCATCAGATCATATTCCTCATGATCTTCCATCTCAAAATAATCATAAGCAACATCCGGGATCCAGATCGGATGCCTTGTCTCTCCGGCTCCTGACCATTTCGGGCTGTACTTAAGCACAAGCTCCTCGCTTGCTCCTGCTATCTCATCTTCATACGGCAGCCAGGCCATATAGAGGATCAATAGCTTCCCGTCTGCCTTCAAAAGCTCTGCGAGCTTCGGCATGACCTTTTTGTGATCAAAGTACCAGAAACACTGACAGGCTGTGATCACGTCAAAGCTCTGCCCGGGGAAATCCAGCTGTTCTGCCGGGACTGCCAGAAAATCTATCTTCATATCCGATTCTTCGGCCAGCCTCTTTGCCTCTTTTACCTGCTCCGGCGAAATATCCGTTCCTGTCCACTTCGCACCGTACCTGTACATATTACGCGGAAGCACGCCTGTACCGGTTCCGAGATCAAGGACCCGCTGGCCTTTTAAGCAGAGACCTCTGTCCACGATCTTCTGATAAAATTCTTCCGGATAGATATCCCTGTATCTCGCATATTCCTTTGAAGTTTTCCCCCAGTCAAAAGCCTTTCCTGAATCTATCCGACTGTCCTGTATTTCCATGCTGTTATTCCCTCAAAAGCAGACAAAAGACCTGTCAACGTTTCACTTCAGCAAGTTTAATCTGCTCTCCCATTACCTTTAATATTTCTTCCGTTGCCGGTACTATGTCAGAGAATGCTTTTCTCATATCACAAATCTTATTGCAAACCCTTCTTTGAAATATTTTGATCATAATTGTGGTCACTATCCGCGGTTTTGTCAATAATAGTCAACATTAAACTGTTTCCCTGCAGGAATCCCTGTATTTATTTTTGACTGTAATAATGATGCCAGCTGCTTTATTTTTCCATTCCCAGCCACTGTATAAAGGCTGTCTTGTCGCTGCTGTTATATCC
>CAMVHB010000008.1 GCA_947167155.1 uncultured Lachnospiraceae bacterium
TAGAGCTTGCTTATGAGGAGCTTGTAATACCTAACTAAGGCCAAGCTCAAACAAAGAAGTGAGTTTTCACAGGGGTGCAGGGCCTTTTGGCCCCGCACCTTTGCGAAAGTTCATCGCATGCCTGCTCCTTAGGACTCGTTCCGGAATGTAATATGCAAATTCATTTTTACATCAGGCGTCACTCGTATGCGGAGCAGGCACGCTCATCTTTCGGGTGCTACCGGGGTGAGTCACGGGGACGTTTTAAGGAAGGAAAAGGAAGGAATGCATTATGGAAACACTTTATGATTTCACTCTCCCGAAGGGGTATATGGACTCGAATGGTGAGCTTCACAGAAGGGGACAGATGCGTCTTGCCACGGCAGGCGATGAGATCAGCGCCACGAGGGACCCGAGAGTCCTTTCAAACCCTTCGTACCTTACCATAGTGATCCTTTCAAAGGTGATCACTGAGATCGAAGGTGTTCCCGCGGTCACGGCGACATTGATCGAAAAGCTGTTTACCGCAGACCTTGCCTTCCTTCAGGATATGTACCAGAAGATCAATGACATCGAGCCTCCCGTGATGGAGGTCACCTGCCCCGAGTGCGGAAGGATATTTGAGGTTCCGCTAAATTTTACCGAAGGGGCTTAAAGCTTTATCCAAAGGATGAGCTCTTCCGCGAGATGTCCTTTATCTCTTATTATTTTCACTGGAGCGAGGACGAGGTGCTTTCGATGGAGCATGCGACCCGCAGGAGATGGTGCAAAGAGATATCAGAGATAAACAAGAGCTTAAGTCCCGCAAAAGCAAAGGGCTCTGAAAAGAGCATTACAGAAATGTATCAGACCAAGGATGCCTACAAGCATATGTGATACGGAGATAATAAATGGCAGCTGACAATATCCTCGTAAAAAATCTGGGTCTTCATCCCACCCCGAGCTTCAATTTCATGCTGCGCGTCGAGGCGCTCTTTGACCTTCCCTGCAAGGCGGTCAGGGCCTTCACCAAGGCGAATGAATTTGAATATATCCAGGAGGGCGGGCTGAATGACTATGTCCATATGAGAAGGAAGCCCATAACACAGCCCTTCACCTTTGAGGTGGACCGCTATGTGGGTGTTGATTACTTTGATCCGCTCCCTCTCGGGTCTGAGCCCATCCTTCCCGTCTGCCTCCTCGTCTTCGGCGGCGCGGCCTACAGGGAAAACGGCACGACCACCTTCCTTCGCATGTACACGTTCACCGCCTGCAAGGTAATGGAAAAGACCTACGGAGAACTGAATGCGGAACAGAGCGGGCTTTATGTTGAGACCACGAAGCTTTCCTACCATGAATGTATTATCGTCACGAATCCTTCGATCTACGATCTCGGCGGCAAACAGACCACATACAAAGAGGATCTCGAGCTTGACACGAAGACAAACATCTACAAGGCAAACACAAAGCCCAAGTATGCGCGCACCGTTCCGGACGGTACTGCCGGAAAAACGATCAACAGGAAGGCGGATGGTAGCAATGACGCTGCTGGTGACAATCTGAACCGCGGCCGTTATGATCCTGAGAAGAACATATATTTCGCAGTCACTCCGCCCGAGAGCATCATCGGCCATACCGGCGGTCCGGTTTATGATGACAAGGGCAACAAGATCACGCAGACAGCCGATGACAACATGCACCGCGGCAGGTATGATGCGGCAAATGGCGGGAAATATGACCGCATGACATTTACAAAGAATATCATGGGGGCCGGAAAGTTCGCACTTACTCCGCCGAACGACAAAGACAGGGCCGAGAGGCATATATATTCTCCGGAGGATGATACACATTACGCGAACAGGGTTTCCGACAGCGTCATCGGGCGTTCGGGCAGGCCTATCCTGGACGAGAACGGAAAGGATATCAAGCAGACTGCGAACGACAACGTGAACCGTGGAAGGTATACCGACTCAAAGCGCTTCGCCCTTCAGCCCGCAGCGCCCGAAGAAGGAAATACCGACCTGAACCGCGGCAGATATGACGCGGCGGAGGGACAGGCCTTCTCACGCGAGAGCTTTACAAGGGACATTATGAAAACCCCGAAATATGCTTCCGTTCCCGCAAACAATGCCGATCGCGCCGAGAGACATCTTTATGATCAAAAGAGCGATAAGCACTATGCAAAGCGGGTCAGCGATCTTTCCGGTGAAACGACCCCGGAGGTGGATGACCTGAACCGCGGCAGATATGACGCAGCTGAAGGCGGGACCTTCTCAAAAGAAGGCTTTACAAGGGAGATCATGAAAACTCCGAAGTACGCCTCTATCCCCGCGAACAATGCAGAGCGGGCAGAGAGAAGGATCTACACCGAGGGCGATTCCGCATCTATGAGTCACATAGATGCAGCGTCTTATCTCAACAGAAGATGATAATGAAAGGCTTTAAATGCTTACGATAAAAGGGCCGATAGAACTGAAGACGAACCGCCCCTTTGTCGGGCACTGTGAGGGCTTTGCCGAAAGGATAGAGGCAAATTACTCTGTAATGGGGACAAAGATAGAGGCAGAGGACCTTCTCCACATGGTGACCTCGCCTCCGGAGATCTTTATAGAAGAGGGCGGCGACATCAATGTGCAAAACTCAAACGCCGTATTTGAAGGCCAGTCCCAGAAGATCGACATCGTAAACAACCTTCTGAACCGGATAGTAGTGGACGCTGACTACGGCCTCACCTATCAGGACCGGGTATTCATAGAAAACGTCCTTTCAAAGCTCGGCGTGACCGATGTGAAAAGCTTCATGAAGAGGGTCTCAAATATTGAATATGACACGATAGAGACCGCAAAGCTTACGAATGATTATTTTTCCGAGCTTGCCCAAAACATTGACCGTATCGAAAACATAGCCCTGTCTTCGGAAGAGGGAAGGGAATCCGCAAAGATCACACGCAAGGAGCGGGAAAAGGCCTTTTATACGAGTATAATGGATCGACTGAAGACCGCGGCCATATACCAGATAGTCAGGAATTTCGGCGACACGACGCAGAACAATACCATATCGGAAAGCCTTGTAAGAAACAGCGAGCAGAATTTCCTTACAAAAAAGGTGCTTTTGAACTCGCTCCGGGAGGATCTTTCGGGAGAGCGGCTCCCGCTCACTTTCAGGAGCGAGGAGTATATAGAGGAGGTTCGGGAAGCCAAAGAGGAGCTCACCGACATTCAGGTCACGCGCTCACTCTCCGCAAGCGTCCTCATGGAGATGGTGAAGAACCTCTACCACGCCCTCTTTGACAAGAGCGAGTACAGGGAAGGGCGGGTATTTGACTTCTCAAGGAATTTCTACCGGATGGGAGACAACATCCTTTCGCGTATCTCCTCTCGCTCCGAGGGCAGCAGGTTCTATGATTACCGTGACTTCATAGAAAGCGCCGGCGATGAATTCGAGAGCGCGCTTACGATCTTTTCAAACACTGAGGAAAATAATGAAGAGCGGGAGGAATACCTTCTTTCGCTTCGAAAGACCATAGAAAACCTTTCCGGCGGGAATCAGGATATCGAAAACGAGAATTTTGTCCTGAACCAAAGGATAGAAAATACCGAAGAGGCGGTTGAGACCACGCTCCTTGCCGCTGAAGAAGGTGAGAGGGAGGCAGAGACAGTTGAGAAGGAGATCGAGCGTGAGACCATAGACACAAAGACCCTTGAGCGCGAGCTATATGAGATCAACGAGAGAAACCTGAAGGCCCGTGACCGCTATACCGAGATCTTTTCAGAGCTTAAGAGAAGGGCAAAGAGAGATTCCGCCGACGGGCGCACCTTAACGAAGAAAGAGGCATTGAGGGCGCTGATGGACAGGAATTACCGCCCCGAGACCGATATGGAAAGCTCGCCTGTTCCCCTTGAGCGTGACCTGATGGTCGAAGCCGTAAGGGATACCCTGATGGAGTTTCCCGAAGGCGACATCAATGTATACGAGCTCATGCAGCGGCACAACCAAAGATTTGATGCTCCATCGGAAGCCGTCCGCCAGGCAGACGCGATACAGTCCCTGCTTTCCGACATCAGGCGTGTTGAGACTGTTTATCGCGAAGAGCCCGATATCGAAAAGGAAGCAGCATCGGCCGGCGAAGAGGCTGCAAGAAGGATAATGGAGGAAGCTGCCGGAGGACTTTCGAAAAGTAATGCAGTGAGGCGGGAGGTCGCCGGGGCTCCGAAAATAGATCTTGTCCACAAGGCAGAGAATACGCTTTCCGAAGAAGAGATAAGGGAGTCCCTTGAAGAGCTGAGGCGCTTTGTAAAGAGCGAAAAAATAGTTGAGGAAACCGGGAACATCAGCATTATCTCAAATGAGAAAAAGGCTGAGAAGAGGATAGAGGAAGCCGGCGCGGATTTCATGAAGCCCAGGATTCGGACGGACGCCGAGATAGAAGCCATGATCAGCCGTGGCGTAAAGAGCCAGATGTCAAAGATCTCCGAGCAGGTGATGGGAAAGCTTGCAAAGAAGCTTCAGAGTGACAGATCAAGGAGAGGATTGTAAAAAATGAGCGTAGCAGCAATGGCGCAGTCAGCGCTTGGAATGATACCCAAAGCCATTCTCTGTGCACCGAGTGCGGAATATATGGAGCTTTACGCGAACGCGGCGAAGATACCCTCAGTCGGCGGGAAATCCGCAACGGACGCCATGGACGCCCTGATGCTGAAGAACGCCGACCTTGTCCAGAAGCAGATGTATGTGGCTGCAAAGGGCGGGAGAGCCGCGGAGAAGATCATGATGGAGACCATCCAGGCCAACAATTATTGTGCCCTTGAGGTGCAGTACAATCCCTCGTCGATCTACTTTACATCGCAGGAGGGTTATTCCTACGAGGTTTCTGACGGAGGCCTCGGAGGACAGGCGCGGCAGGTAAGTACCACAAAGGCTCCGTCGTCCGTTACGATGAGCTGCGAGCTCATATTTGACGCGATGAACAAGGATGACGCCTTTGGCATTACCGATCAGGGAATAACCCCGGATCACCTTTTGTCCGCCGGCATGGATATTGCGGTACAGATGAGGGGCGGCTATTCAGTTTCAGAACAGGTGAATGCGATCATAGCCTGCCTCTTTTCATCGATGACGAGACAGGTCATATTCTACTGGGGCGGCATGAGCTTCAGAGGCGAGCTTACATCGGTTTCGGCAACCTATACAATGTTCAATAAGGACGGAAATCCCATAAGGGCAAATGTCCAGATAGAGATCTATCAGAAGAATGAAGACAATGTCTATGACCAGTCGCAGTACAAGCAGGCCTTTGAAGAGACCTTCAAGAGCCCGATGGCGGCCAGGGCGTCAGGCTTCCTGGGAAAGGTCAACGACACGCTTGCCAACAATATGACGAGTATCAGGAATGCATCGCTTTAAAGGACAGATAATAAATGGATTTAGTAAAGAATGCAGTAACGAATGTAGGAAAGAATGCAGGCAAGAAGGTCCTCCAGAATCTGGGCTTCGTTGAAAAGGCCGTTATTACGGTGTATCTGAAGTCTCAAGCGCAGCAGCTCAGAAAGTCGGCGGATATCGTTTCATCCAAGGGAAGGATCGAAAATGCCGCCGTCATAATGGCAAATGCCATTGCCACGCAGGCTCTGCAGAACGTGGCCGAGGGTACCCAGAGCGCTGCTGATGCGACTGCGAAGATCACGAGTGCGCTGAATACCATAGGCGCGGAGAACATGCCGGAGATCCCGTCTCCCGCGACTCTCGCAAGAGGCAGCGCAAAGATCTTTACGGTGCAGTTCAACCCGGCTGAGCTTCGGGTCTCAGGCAGCGGCGGCGGTTTTGTACGCCAGCAGAATTATATCGAGGGGGCGGCCAGCTCCATTGACTACCAGGCGATGAAGACGAATGTCACGATGTCCTGCAAGCTCATATTTGATGAGTCTGATCCCATTGGAAGCTTTTCCCCGCTTTCCTGGCCGGGAGGGGCCTTCGGGGTCACGGAAATGAATCCCGTCGTTCTCGGAAAGGATTTCTACAAAGCGGCAAAGTCCGTAACAAACGGCACAAAGGTGCGCACCGAGGTCTCAGCCTTCCTTGCCGCGGTAAGGAATGAATACTGCCAGAGAGTCGGCTTTTCCTGGGGCGAGAACCACTATGAAGGTGACGTGAACAATGTCTCCGCGCAGTATACGATGTTCAATACCTCCGGTGAGCCTGTACGTGCCATCGTCAATTTTTCTATGCTTCTGATCAATCCAAACGACCCGGCTACACAGAATTCAGCGGCCCAGCTCCTTGGCAAGCCCTGGTTTGAAGCGTACAAAAAGATGTTTTCGGTCACCCAAAAGAGCCGTGTGTCAAGGCTTTCATCCCAGCAGAACACTCTTGGCAGCATATTGAATATTCCTATATAGGCGCATCATCATGATAGAATTTTCGCAGATAGTTGCAAAATACGGCTCGCTCACAAATCCTGCCGTAAAGATAGAGGTCAATGGTATAGGCGTCCAGATGTCAAAGGACAAGCTTCAGATAGCCTACCTTGATGTGGACCTTACCGCGGGTTATGAGGCATCGACCGCGGTCTACCGCATCACAAACTGCTACAACATGAATCTTGGCCAGTTCAAGTACGGGGCGCTGAAGCCTTTTATCATGCTTGGCTCGGCCGTCACCATAAGCCTTGGCTACAACGGCTCGGCAGGTCCCGTCTTCAAGGGCTATATATCAAAGGTCGAGTTCGCTTATGACTCGATGGATGAGACGACCATGCCTTATTGCGAAGTCACCTGCATGGATGTAAAGGGCATAATGATGTCAAACCGCTACCAGAAGCAGCTGTTGTCGAGGAACTACAGCGGCGCGGTTTCGGAGCTTTTCGCCCTTCCCCAGTATATGGCGCTGCAGGTGCCGCCGAAGGACATCATGTCCTCAATGAAGAATATAGTCCCGACCCCGGATGTCGCGACCTCCACGGTTCCCGTGAACCTGGACCGGACCATAGAGATGTATGACGAGAGCGACTACGAATTCGTGGTCAGGGCGGCAAAAAGGTTCAATTACGATTTCTTTGTGGTGGCAGGCGAGGTCAATTTCTTCCCGGCGAAGCTTGTGTTCCTGCCCTTCATGAAGCTCACGCCGAAGGATTCCATGAGGTCGGTTTCCGTGACCTACGATATAGCCGGAATGGTGGGAGGAGTCGAAGTCAGGAACATGGATCCCGACAAGGGAATACCCATAGTCGGCAAGAAAAAGATGACGAACAAGCTTTCAGGCGGCCCCATTGTAAAGACCATCGTGAAGCCCCAGACCAAGGTGGTTGTCGACAACTCTATCAGGGATACGGTGGACGCCGCGGCGAGGGCGGATTTCATAGCCGATCAGGAGAGCTACAGGTTTGGAACGATAGAGGCTGAATTTGTAGGCATCCCGGATATCCCTCCTGCGGTATTTATCCAGTTTGACGGCCTCGGTTCTACCGTCGACAACAGCTTTTATATCACAAGGGTGCGCCATATCATGGACAAGGCCGGTTACATTACCCGCGTGACGGGACGCGCGGCTTCCCTTTCACTCGGCCTATAAGAAAGACAAAGCTATGGATCTTTATGACGTAATAGACGAAATAAGTGCAAAGCAGGTGCGTACCACCGAATCGGGCGACACCAAGGTCGAGGGGCTCATTGTCGGCAAAGTCACGAAAAACTTTGACATGCAGTTTCCGGGCAGGGTCTGCGTTTCGATCCCCACCCGTGATGCGCCGTCAAATACGCTGCTCTGGGCCCGTGTCATATCCTTTTACATGGGGAACAGCTGGGGTGAATACTTCCTTCCCGAGGTAGGGGACGAGGTGGTGCTTGGCTTTGAGGGAGGAAACATCGAGAGGCCCTATGTCATAGGCTCGATCCCTACGATGAAGTCAATGCTCGTGAAGCGCTCGGCCAACAAGGACAATACGATCAAGCAGATCATGACCCGAGCCGGAAACACCATAGAGATCACGGACACCGCAGCCCCCGCCGGAGGCGGTGCCCCGACTCCCCAGGACAAGATCAGGATCTATACCGCGAACAAGGAACGCGAGGTCTGCCTTGACAATGCTACGGGGCGGATCACCTTAAAGGACCAGAAGAATGAAAATTATGTTCAGATAGATACTACCAAGCAGGCTATCACTATCCGTGCCGCTCAGCAGATCCGGATAATAGTCGGGCAGAATATCACTATCACCGCAAGCGACATGAATGGCGCCGGTAGCGTGACCATAGCCTGCAAGAAGTTCACAGTGAACGCCCAGGGAAAGATCACTTTGAATTCCACCTCCGGAGTCGCTATCAAGCAGGGCAGCATCAATATCGACGGACAGAACATCAGTATCAATTCCCAGGGTACACTCACCGCCAACGGCCAGATAGTGAAGCTAGGCTGATCTTTATAAGGAGCAGGATATGGCAGACAATGATTTTCTTGGCATAGGAATGAAATTTCCGCCCGAGATAGATGAGGCGACCGGCAGGTTCAAGACCTCTTCCCTTGTGGATTCCGTCAGGGAGTCTCTTTATATCATACTGATGACGCAGCACAACGAGCGGCTTCTTCGCCCGGGCTTTGGCGCCGACCTTGAGGCCCACACCTTCATGGATGTGAACGCCACCCAGCTTTCGATGCTGCAGAGGGATCTTCTTGAGACCATAGGGATGCAGGAGCCGCGTATCACCGATGTTACGATCAATATGGACCAGGACATCAAAAACGGCGCCCTTATCATAGATCTTTCCTATGCTATCATAAGTGAAAACGTGAAGGACAATCTGGTATTCCCCTTCTATCTCAATGCCGAGAAGCCCGAGGAGATGCCTGAGGAATATGAGAGCGGCGAATACGAAACTGAAGGTCAGTTTGTTGACGAGGAAAGCTGATGAGCCTTAAAAACGAAAAAAAGAACATATCGTCCTTCGGGGTGGACCGCCGTACAAGGGACGACATCCTTGATGAGATAGAAAAGAAAGCGAAAAGCTATACTCCCGAGTGGGCATTTTCAAAGGACGATCCTGATATCGGAGGAGTTATCGCGCAGATATTTGCCGATCAGTCGGAGAGGACGATCTCTGTCATAAACCGTGTTTGTGACCGCTATCGCCTTGCTTTCGTGAACCTCCTCGATATCACGAGAAATTCCGTCACGCCCGCGCACAGCATAGTGACGATGAACATGATAGCCGATACCGTGCCGGGAGTGGATCTTGCCGCGGGAACGAGGCTTCTTGTAGCGGAGGCGCCAATAGGCGAGGACGGTACGACGGACATAGCGCCTGTATTTGAGACAGACAAAAGCTTTCATGTGACGGGAGCTTCGATCACAGAGCTTTTCATGACGGATGAAAAAACAGGGGATGTGATCCCGCTGAAGGGAGACTTCAGGGAACAGGAGCTGATACTTGAGGATCCCAATGAAGAGGATCTTGAGTTTTTCGAGGAGGTGTTTCTTCCGGCGGAAAACCCTGCGGGAAATGACTTTGAGCCCTTCATCCTTTTCGGGAAGAGAAAGGGCATAGGAAAGAACGCGATCGTTTTGTATCATGACAGCGCCTTCGACACGATGGGAGCTGAGATAAGGCTTTATATCGAGGGAAACGATGCCTTCCTTCGGGATCTCTCCGACAGAAGCAAATATGCACTTTCCTACAAGGCGGAGGAAGGGATCAGGGAGATCGATTCCGTAAGCCTTTCACAGAATGAAGATTACATATCACTGATCACGAAGGAGCCCTTTGAACCGGTGAATGTCGATGGGATGGAGTACGGCGCCCTTGTGGTAGAGGCTGTCGATCCCGTTGTCGAAGAGGTTTCCGTTTCGACGATAGGGATATCCTCGGAGGGCGAGCCCATCCTTCCTATTGCGGTGACTGACGGAAATTCGGATCTCGATCCCGACAACTTCCTTCCCTTTACCGACACGCTTTCACTCTATGCTGACTGCAGCATCTCCTGCGACAGATATTTCCGCATGGCCGGTGCGCGAGCTACGGTGGAGTTTTCCGTTACCTTTCTTGAGAATATCTTTGACCTCACTGTCCAGCAGGCGGAATCGGCATTAAAGATAATAAAGAGAAAGCCCCGCGCCGAGATCACTCCCGCCTACGCCGATGTCTTCATCCAGGAGATAGCGGTCGAGTACTTCAACGGCATAGGCTACAGGAAGCTTGATATAGATACGGAGCTTTCGACCTCACTCGAAAAGGCTACCGCGGGGAAGCTCCGGTTTTCCTTTATCATCCCCGATGATTGGGAGCCTGTTGATTCCGCCGGAATAGAGGGCAGGGCCATAAGGTTTCGCATACTGAAGGCCGACAACTGCTATATGAGGCCGGCAGTCCACCATTATCCGAGGTTTTCGGAAATGAGGATATCCTATTCCTATGACGGAAAGAGCGTCGCACCGAAGAAGATAGTCAGGATATCCGGCACAAAGCGAAGTGATATCACGCGCGATATGAACAACAACGACAATGTTCCTGTATTCAAGCGCTCGGCTTATTACGGGGACTGCCTTTATATAGGGCTTTCGAAACGCCCTGAAACAGGGCCTGTGAGCCTCTTTGTGGATCTGGAGGATAGGATGAGCCATCTTCCGGTTCCCATTACCTTTGAATATTCATCAGCAAAGGGCTTCAAGCAGATCAAGGTAATGGATTATACGGAAAGCCTGAGCCGCGCAGGGATCATTATGTTTGACCCGCCCTCTGATTTTTCTTCGGTAAAGCTCGAGGAAAAGGAGAGGTACTGGCTTCGGATCTCGAGGGACCTCAAAAAGGATGTGCGAAACGGCAGGAGCGATGTCTTTCTCCCGATCATCAGAAATATGAGGATGAACGGGATGACGGTCACGAACCTTGAAGAGAATGCCGAGGATGATTTCTACATCGACGAGGTGAAGCCGGACATGACCTTTACGGTGAACTATGACGGGCTTGTGAGGATAGACCTTTGGGTCAATGAATTCAGGCATATCACAAAGGAGGACATGGAAAAGCTCCAGGAGGAGGACGAGACAAAGGTCCGTATCGAGAGGGACGCCCTCGGAAACATCACGGCCTTCTATGTCCTCTGGAACGAGTGCGAGGACTTTGATACCGCGGAGGGCAGAAGGGTCTACCGCCTTGACAGGGTAAATAAGCTTCTGATATTCGGAAACGGTCTTTCCTGCGATATTCCAAGAGTTGTTGACGATATAGCTTTTCGCGTAAAGACCTATACCTCCATGGGTGACATCGGAAATGTTGCGGCCCATACCATCACCGAGACGGACGGACCCGCCATGTATCTTGATGAGATAGACAATCCGGTCCGCGCCTTCGGAGGCGAGAAGATAGAATCCATGGACAGGGCGCTCCTTCGCGGCTCCGGTCTTATCAGCTCAAGAAGGAAGCTGATCTCCAAGGAGGATTATCTCGGCTTCATTCGCGCCTTTTCGGAGAACATAGACAAATGCGCCTGTGTCACCGGAAAATGCATAGACGGGAACGGCACGGATGATGATATATCCTTTGTCTTTCTGATGAAGGATTTTTCCGAGGGCTCGCTTTCCTTCCACATGGTCTCGGAGCGTATCAGAAGGGCGATGGAAAAGCGCTGCGAGCTTACGATCGACCCCATAAACATCCACTTCGTGGAGCCGATCTATGTGGACATCTCGGTGAATGTCTGGATGAAGGTGGGCTCGCTTGAAGACAGCTTCTCCCTGATGAACAGGGTGAGAGAGGGGCTTGATGAGTATCTGAACCCCGTTTCGGTTTCAGGCGCTGCCGGCTCTGAGATGAGAGGCTGGAATATCGGAGTGCTTCCGCAGAAGTCGCAGATCATGATGAAGCTTGTTGCATTAAAGGATAATGCAAAGATATCAAAGATGACAGTGACAGCTTCATACAAGGACAGCACCGGCTTCCATGAGACCGACCTTACAGAGCTTGAGTCCTCGCCCTATTTCGTTGCAAAGCCCGGCGAGCACAAGATTTATGTAGATTACGAAATGTAGCCCTAGGTTTGCACAAGCCTATAGCGCAGGGCAAACCGTAGGGACCGTTTCGTTCTGTGAGATTAGCGAGAACGAGCCGAAGGCGAAGTTCGAGCTTAACGAACAGAACTACCTTAGATAAAGGAGTCATACCTTGCTTGAGATCAGATCCGAAGAAGTAAAGAATATCAACGACCGTCTCTCTGACGCGATGATGAAGATCCCGCTCTATACGAATGAGTGGACGAACTTCAATCCTTCAGACCCCGGCATCACCACGCTTGAGTCCCTCCTCTATTATTCCGAGGGCCAGGAGATGAGCGCCGGCGCAGAAAATGAGGAGACGAGGCTTGCCCTGATGAGGCTCACCGGCTTTCTTCCAAAGCCCGGGAAATGCTCGCGAGTCCTTCTTTCGACTGCTCTTCAGAAAAAGAAGCATGTCCTTCCCAAGGCCTCAAAATTCTCGCTCGGAGACATGTGCTTTGAAACAAAGCAGGAGATAGCCTTTGGTGAGCATCACCTGATCGGAGTCTATGGTGATTGCGGCGATAAGGAAAACAGTGTTTCCGATTACGGTTATCTCATAGATGACGGTGTCCCCGTTCCGATCAATATCTTTTCAAGTACTCCGAAGGCCGGGATGAAGCTCTATCTCGTATGCGATTCCCTTCCCGAGGCAAAGAAGGACTTCCTCTTTTACTTTACCCTCGAGGAAAAATACGGTCGTGTGCCCTTCTCGGAAAAAAATACCAATGCCTTTTCCGACATCCTCTGGGAAGTATATACAAAAGAGGGCTTTAAGGAGATAGCTGCAAGAGACTATACGGCAGGTCTTGTTACAAGCGGAGAGATACGATTCCGCATGCCCGAAGATATTGAGTGTGCTGAGTTTAATGAACTCCCCGTGAAGGGCTTTGTCATAAGGGCGACCTTAAGGAGGGCGGATTTCGACATGCCCCCGAGGATGCAGAAGGTGGACGGCTTTCTGATAGAGGCCTGGCAGAAGGATACGAGGGCCAGGGCGCTTACATTCCAGAATGCCGTAAAGATAAATTTCTTTAATGACCTTTCAAAGGAACCCTATCTTCTGATCTTCGGGAAGGAGGAAAAGGGAAGTTCCTACCGGCGCTATCTGATAAGCTACGGGGAAGACGGCCCCGGGAGATATGTCAATGCTTCCGATGACAACGGGACTATCACGGTAGAGTTTGACCAGGAGCGTTACGGAATGGCGCCCGGCTTTTTCAAGGATGCAGTGAAGGTCGTGGTATATTCCGAAGAGATAATGAACAACTACAGGGTCGGAAGGGTGCTTGGCTGTGATCATCAGGTACTCGATCTCCCCCTTCAGAACATAGTCGCGGATTCCTTCTGTCTTCTTGCAAAGCGTCCCGACGGAGAGGGAGACTTCATCTTTGATTTTGTCCGGGCGGGAAAGAGGGTTCCGGGAGGCCTTTCCTACAGGCTCCTTGAGCGATCCGGAAAGATAGTCATAGAGGATGCGGGAGACTTCATCGGTGCCGATCTTTTTATAGCCCAGATAGCCGTGACAAGGGGCCCCGAAGGGAATATCAGGGCAAGGAGCAAACTGAGGCTCCGCGGGATCAAAGAGCCCTTCACGGCCTGCGCTCCCGGAAACGGGGGAGTTTTCGCGGAGACCGCGAAGGATGTGAGGAAGCGTTTCGTTGAGGATCTTCAGACCTCATCGGTCTGTGTTACGGAAAGGGATTACGAGAATATAGTCATGTCGACTCCGGGGCTTTGCATCGCAAAGGCGAGGGCCTTCAAGGAACAGGAGTCAAATACGGTGCGCATCGCTGTCCTTCAGGGAGGGCCGTCATTAAAACCGGCACTTACTCCTCTTTACAAGCAGCTGATCAAAAGGCGGATCAACGAAAGAAGGATGCTCTCCACAAGGGTAGTGCTTACGGGTCCCGCCTATCTTACCGTTGATGTCCAGCTTCAGGTGCGCTGCAAGATATATGTGGACGAGAATGACATAGGCATCAGGGAAGTGGTCGAGCGGATCATAGATTACCGCACGGGCAACAGGACCTTCGGCGAGCCGCTTGAATACGAGACAATCATCAGGGCTGTTGAGGCGCTTCCGTCTGTGGATTATGTGAAGGATATTTCGGTGAAGCCGGTGATCCCGGGATTGTCGACGGCGCGTGAGGCAACGCTGATCCTGAAGTCAAATGTGCTCCTGCTTCCCGGCGAGATCTCTATTGAAAGGATTACGAGGGAATAAGAAATATGCCTGAAAATATTTATTCTGTTACAAAAAACAGGCTGATGAAAAGCAATCTGGAAGGCTTTCAGATAGATGCCGACGGATCACTTGTAAGCGTTCCCGATTCGCTTTTCAGAAGAGCCATTATCTTTCCTTTTGAAGGGACGGAGGACGGGGCTTTGTGGGGACGCTTCTCCTTTGAGATGGAGCTTCCGGAGGACACTCTTCTTTCGATCTATTGTCTCGCAACAGATATCGACGATATTGAAAGCATTGATGAGATGAAGGCACTTGGAGCTGTGCGTCATATGAACTGCGATGATGTGCTGCTTTATGACCTGAAGGGAAAGTTTCTCTATATCGCCTTCGAGGTGGAAGGACCGGGGATGGTGCGGCTATCCTCAATGAAGGCTGACTCAAGGGGGGATATCTTTATGGATTCCCTGCCTGAGATATACAATGAAAGAGGTTCCTTCTTCCATCGCTTCCTTTCGATCTTTTCCAGCTGCTATACCGATCTTCAGGAAGAGATAGATCTGCTGCCGACTCTTCTCAACCCCGATACCTGCCCTGCCTCACTCCTTCCTGTTTACGCTTCGTGGATGGGGATAGAGATCAGTCCTGACCTTATGGACGTTTTGACTGAAAGAAAGCTGGTGCGTGAGCTTTTTGATCTTACCAGGATGAAGGGGACTCCCGAGGTGATAAGGCGGCTCTGCAGGATAATATTAAACGAGGATGTCCGCATCATAGAATACAATATCATCGCTGCAAAGCAGAGAAACTCAGTCGAAGCGGGCGTTGAGTACGGACCGTATGATGTGGAGGTGCAGATCAAAAAGCACCTTGACGAGACGACGCATTACCAGCTCATGTATCTCATCAACCAGTTCAAGCCCGTAAGAGTGAATGTAAGGCTTCGGGAACTTGATGAATCCGCGAAGATGGATTCCTCCTCCTATCTTGACAGGAACGCTGTACTGCCTGAAGACAAGAGTATGGTTCTTGACGAGGGCGTTCGTTTCGGCGGCAATATAAAATTAGACGAGTGATAGTGGTTTTCAGGCAGGTTTTATTATATAATCAGAATGTTGTTTTGAGTACAATCTACGAAAAACGGCAGGTGCTTGTTTTCAATGGTTTGAAAGTGAGAAGAAGATGACAGTAGAAGAAAAAAAAGAAGACAACGGAATAATACTTTATGTGACAGGCAGAGTTGATACAACTACGGCACCCGACCTTCAGGAGGCCATATTTGCGGCATTCCAGAAGGAAAACAACCTCGTTGTGGATTTCAAAGAGGTTGAGTATGTCTCATCTGCGGGACTGCGTGCATTGCTTCTTGGGCAGAAGACCGCAAATTCAAAGGGCGGCTCCATGGTAGTGAAGAATGCGAACGATTCCGTGAAGGAGATATTCTCTCTTACGGGCTTTTCCAACATTCTTACGATAGAATGACGGGTTCTTCATGATCGAACTCTCCCATGTCGTAAAGGGATACGATGACGGACCAAAAAAGCCCGTTATAGACGACTTCTCTTTATTCATAGACAGGGGGGAGTTTGTTCTTCTTACCGGAAAAAGCGGCATAGGAAAGACTACCCTTATCAAGCTTATATCAAGAGAGCTTTCGCCCGATTCCGGGAGGATACTTTTTGAGGGAAGGGATATAGCCAAGCTTTCCACGGATGAGCTTCCCGATTACAGGAAAAAGGTCGGCATAGTTTTTCAGGATTTCAGGCTGCTTTCGGACAGGAATGTCTGGCAGAATCTTGAACTTGTCCGGCACATAAACGGCCTCTCCAAAAAGGACTTTGAGAAGAAGGCGTCTTCAATACTCCGTCTCACAGGGATGGAGCTTTTTCATAAGAGGATGCCTGATACTCTTTCAGGCGGCGAAAAGCAGAAGGTATGCATTTCAAGGGCTCTTCTCAACAATCCAAAGGTACTCTTGTGCGATGAGCCTACCGGAAATATCGATCCTGTTTTTTCAAGAGAGATAATGAAGCTCTTTTCGCTTATCAGCATGCAGGGAACCGCCGTGGTGGTCGCAACCCACGACCTCGAATCGGTGGAGGGCCTCAAATACAGGGAAGTAGCGCTTTAAGGAGCCAGAGCACAGATGAGAAACGATGATGTCCTTGACAATGACCTTTTCAAGAAGAACCGGCAGGAGAATATCAAACGGGACGTGCGGGAACATGGCCCTGACATGAATGCCGTTGACTATGAAGAAGAGACTTATGCCTACAAAAAGTGGGAGAGGCCTGTTTCCATTACGGAAAGAAAGGACACCTATTTCAGCGTCTTTGACGAGAAGGCCATAAACAGAACAAGAAGCGTCTTTGATAGCCTTGCGCTTTTTCATACAGGAGTAGATGATGGACAGGTATGACGAAAAACTCAGAAAGAAGCCCTTTTCCGATTACAACGAATTCATGCAGTATATCTTTGACTGCGTAAATATTGCCATCGATTCCCATATCACAAAGATGAAGGGCGTCTTTGCCTCCGGACAGGGCGGCTACAAAAATGTTCTCTATCCCGACATCGAGGTCGCCGCTGATGTGGCAAAGGAAAAGCTCCTTACCTTCCATTCTCCCGGGGATGACAGCAAAATAGAGGAAGAGGGCGACAAGAATGAAAGCAAAGAAGATGATGAGGATGACGACCTTGAGATAGACGAGGAGCTCCTTTCTCTTTTTTCTTCCATGACAAGTGATGATGAGGAGGGCTCATCCGGGGAGGAAAAGGAGGAGAGCGCTTTAAAGATCGCTTCCGAAATGACTAGCGAGCAGCGGATAGAATTCATAAAGAATCGTGCTGCACTTGCTGTAAAGAAGGGTGTTTCCCTGCCGCTGTTTGAGCTTTCCGAAAAGCTCGGCTGGGATGACTTCACCCTCTTTTGTTTTTCGACCGGGCTTCTTTCCTCAACCCAGACCGATTACGCCGGAGTATTCCAGGTCATCAACGAAAACGGAGGACTTTCTGCTCCTACCGTGGAGTCAGCCGCAAGGCTTTATTATCAGAATGATTTCTCTGTCACGAGATCCTATGGCGAGATGTCTACCTGCATAGAGCAGCTCCTTCCGATCCTTTCTCTTGAGGTAAGGGACAATATGCCCTTCTCAACGCCTGTCTCCCCTGACAAGAGGATCATAGATTTTCTCTTCGGAAAAAATCCAATGAAGCTTGATGAAAATTTCAGCAGGTTCTTTTCGATGATCACAAAGGAAAATGAGGAACTCGATCCTGTCCTTGCGAACCAGAACGTCCTTGACGCGATGAAGATAAGCTATGACGACGGTGTCCGGATATTCTTTTATCACGGCGATGAGGGGAGCGGGAGAAAGTTTTTCGTAAAGCAGTTCTGTAAGGAAAAGAATCTTCGTGCGGTCGCGATGAACTGCAAGAAGCTCTTCTCATACGATTTCCGTTTCGTTGAAAAGGCGCTCTGGGCAGTGACGAGGGAGTGTATCCTAACAGATTCCGTATGCTGTCTCACCGAGCTTTCCTATTCCCAGGAGGAAAAGGAAAAGTTCGAGGGCTATATGGATCTCGCCTTCGCAAAGCTTACCGAAAAGGATATCACGGTCTTTGCGATGAGCAAGGACACGATAGACCTTCGGGAGGTGACAAAACAGGAATTTACAGCACTTGAACTTCCGACTCCGACGAACGAGGAGAGGATAGCCTGCTGGGAGTATTTCGGAAAGAACTTCACCCTTGACAAGGACTGCGATGTCAGGGAGATGTCCAATAAATTTCTCTTTACCCCCGGAAAGATCCACGGCGCGCTTCGCGCAGGTAAGTCCTTTGCGACGATGGAAAAAAGCCCCGTCATCTCAAGAGCCAATCTTTTCAAGGGCTGCAACAACCAGATGTCCTCAGAGCTTTCCCAGAAGGCTTCAAGGGTCGAGGCGAAGTTCGGCTTTGACGATATCGTCATGAATGAGGACCAGAGGGAGACCATCACCCATGCGATAGAGCAGATGAACTTCAAGAAGCAGGTCTACGACGACTGGAATTATACCAGGAAGTATCCTTACGGAAGAGGACTTACGGTCCTCCTCTTCGGTGCTCCCGGTACCGGAAAATCAATGATGGCGCAGGTTCTTGCGCACGAGCTGAATCTCGAGCTTTACCGCGTCGATATTTCAAAGGTCGTCGACAAGTATGTCGGTGAGACCGAAAAATCATTGTCCATGATATTCCGCGAGGCGAAGAAATGTAATGTCGTCCTCTTCTTCGACGAGTGCGATACCATCTTCGCGAAGCGTTCCGACGACGGCGGCTCAAACCAGGCCTCCGCGAACAACAAGACCGCGCTGCTCCTTCAGGAGATGGAGGCCTATGACGGTGTCTGCGTTTTGGCGACCAACTACAAGCACAACATCGATCCCGCCTTCTTCCGAAGGATGAAATACATTGTGGAATTCCAGTTCCCGAATCCCGACACCCGCGAGATGCTCTGGAAGACTACCGTTCCAAAGACCACGCCGCTTGATGAGGACGTTGATTTCCGCTTCCTTGCCGAGAAGTACGAGTTTGCCGGCGGTAATATCAAAAACTGCATTCTGAATGCCGCCTTCCTCGCGGCAGCGGACGAGACCGCAAAGGGAAAGGTCTGCATGAGGCATTATCTTCGGGCGATAAAGTATGAGTTCATAAAGGTCGGAAAGGTCTTCACAAAGTCCGACTTTGAGCCCTACGCGGATCAGGTCGGCCTTGCTTGATGAAGGAGGGATCCCATGGCAGATTCGCTTGAAATAGAGAAGCTCCCTGATTTCATGCAGGACATGGAAATCGATATAGAGGAGACCGTCTATATAAACGGCATCCCGGAGAAGGAGTATTACTCCATGACCGTGGATGTTACAAACGACCCCGGAAAAAATGATGAGGAGGAAAAGGAAGAGGCTTTTGAATTTCTTTCGGAAAAAGAGGCAGGCGAGTTTGTGACCATCGGTGCCGGGCTTGTTCCAAAGGATGAAAAGGAAAACAAAGCCGAAAAGAAGAAGGAGGCAGAGAGGCCAAAGCCCAGGCAGGATCTTGTGGACAAGGCCCTTGTTGTTAATATTGACGCCGGAGAACGAACCCAGTATGAGACCTTCGGGTGGCTCGGCCGTCTGAAGAGCTCCCTTGTGAGCAAGGGGGCAAAGGTTGATATAAAGGAAAAGGACGAAGGCCGGGACAAGGAAAAAGAGGAAAAGGCAAAAGCTCCGGGAGAACAGGCAAAAGAAGAGCAGCCGAAGGCTCCCGTGGAAAATCAGCCGAAGGAAGAGCAGCCGAAGGAAGAGCAGCAGAACGGGCCGCAGGTAAACGCCGCTGAAGAGCAGCAGGCAAATGCCGCGGAAGAAAAGAAGCCCGAAGAGAAAAAACGGGAAGTTCCCGCCATGCTCCTTGACTTTGATCCGGCGGATGCGGATCTTACCGATGACGACCTTGATTTCAGTGTTTTCAGGGATGAAGCGCCTTATACCTTTGCGGTTCTTGACGGGCCTGACACCAAGGCCGCTGCTTCGAAGGATCCTCAGTTTCCAAAGGATGTGGAGCGTCCGGTCATAGAGGTCCATGTCTCGCTCTCAAATACGCAGCAGCTCACTGACTTTGTTTCAATGTATGAGGTAAAGCAGAAAGGGCTGTATTCGGGAAAAAGGGAGACGAATTATGTTCCCGTCTTCGGATACAGCTACATAGTCCTTCGCTACAGCATGTTTGATACGGCATCGAACAAGTTTATGAGATACCATCTTTCCCTTGGCTTTGCGATGAAGAATTCCATCGCCCAGATCGTGGAAAAGGGTCTTCTTCCGAAGGAGAGTTACAAAGGCGGCCTGCAGTCAACAGAGCAGCTTCCTTCCGATATGTCAAAGGCCTACAGGACCAACTACAAAACGCTTGATGATATCCTCGAGAAGGCAAAGATCTATGAGAAAGCACCCTACAAACTCGTTGACAGGAATGCAAACAGCTTTGTCAGGTATATCGTCGAGGAAGCAGGACTTTCGGAAGACGAACTCCTTCCTGACGCGAATCAGGCGAATCCCTTTGATACAAAAGATTTTATTTTTGAAAACATGGGAACCGTTGTCGGACGGGAGTACAAACTGAACGAGAAGCTGAAGGAAAAGAAAAAGGAAAAGCAAGAACAGGGGCTTGAGCTGGAAGAGCTCGAGCATGAGGGCGCAATGCAGGAGGCCGGTTTTGGAGATATTCATCTGAGTATGATGAAGGGCTTTGGAACCGTGGATAAAAATCACAGCCTCCCGATAGATATGCTTCGGAAGATCTCCGGTGTTAAGCAGCCTGTCGATCTGGATGATGAAGAACCGCAGCTCATCTTTGAAGGACTTGATGATCTCAGCGTGAACGATTCCCATGCAGGAGATGTAAGAGGGAATCTGGATTTCAAGGTCTTTGATATCAAGGAAGAGCCAAAGAAAAAGGGAAAGAAGGAAAAAGAGCAGGAAAAGATTGAAGATGAAGTCTACGACCTTGAAGAGATAGAGATCCTGAGCGAAGGCAGCGAGGACAACAAAGTGATCAGGAAAGGATCCAAAAAGGAAGGCAAAAAAGCAAAAGGCAAGGGGCTCTTCTTTGAGGAAACAAATACCATCATAAAAGAAAAAGATGAGGACGAAGACGAGAAGGAAGACGAGAAGGAAAACATTATAGATTTTGAAAATGTCGATGAGGAAATGGACGAGCTCGTCATAGAGGGTCTGGATTTCGGAGATAATGACAAGAGCAAGGGACCGAAGAAACTGAATGACCTCCTGAAACAGCAGGAGAAGGCGGAGAAAAAGGAAGAGCCGGAAGAGGAGAAGGAAGAACTGGTCGAGAAAAAGGAAGAACAGCCAAAGAAACAAAAAGTCATAATAGTGGACTTAGATCCCGATGAAGAAGATGACGAGGATTTCAAGATAGATTACGGCAATGAGAATGATATAAAAGATCAGGAAGAGATAAAAGATCAGAATAATATAATAGATCGGGAAGAGCTGGAGAAAACAGAAGTCAAAAAAATAGTCATAAATCCCGAGATCAATGATGACGAAGACTTCATAATAGAAAACCTTAAGAATGAGATAAAGGAAGAAAGTAAGAAAATAGAGGAAGATAAGAAGGAAGAAGAGGAAGACAAAAAAGAAGAGGAAGACAAGAAGGTAGAAGAGGAAGACAAAAAAGAAGAAGAGAAACAGGCTCAGGCAGTGATACCGGAACAAAAGAATGAGCTGAAAGAAAAGAAAAAGAAGCTTCCGAAAGTGAATGAGGTTCTGGATCTCGATAAGCTTGGAAAAGAGGTAACAGACGAGAAAAAGAAAAATAAGGGAAAGCGTAAGCAGGCATGAATGATGGTCTTGAAAAAACAAAAAGACTGCTTTGGTCAGAGCTTTCAGTCCTTGACGCGCTCCTTTTGAACGTGCTTGAGAGAAGAGGAAAGCTTGAAGGAGCGCTCCCTCTTTACTCAAGGGGGCTTCCTATGTCAAAGAGCGAGCTTTCAAGCTTCATTCTTGATGGCGGTGTGCTTGATATGCAGGATCCTTCCTTCAGGGAAAGCATGCTTGAATTTTTCAATGCTCTAAAGCAGCTTGAAAAGGAGTCCTTTCAGGATGCCCCTCTTTACTCCTTTCTTGAAAAGACAGGCGCCCTCAAAGATGACCTTATCAGGATAGCGGTCCTTCTGATGCTGTCTTTCGAGGAAGGGCTTCATTACAGAAGGATATTCTCGGTACTGAATGAAAACAGCGGGATGTCATATCCTACAGCCGGCATGGCATTGACCCTTTACGGGCTTCTTTATGATGATGTATACGAAAAAAAGGCTTCATTCCTTTCAGGAGGAAGGAGCCTCTTTTTTCATGTGATAATGGATCATAAGCCGGGATCCATGCTTTCCCTTACCACGCCGCTTGTCTTAAGTCCCGGCGCTGTTTCCTTCCTTTTTGGAAAGGAGGAGCTCCCCGCAGGTGTCCTCCACTTTGCATCCTTTGTTCCATCTGACGGGAAAAGCGATGAAAATTCGGATCTTCTTTGCTCACTTTTTGACGGGCTTTTGAAGGAGCCTTCAAAAAAAACTGCTCTTTTTTATGCCGAAGACGGAAGGCGGCGTGGCATAAAAAGCGCCCTTTCACGCGCCTCTTCGCGCGGCGCGGCGGTAGTCGAGCTTTCTTTTGTCAAGGGTTTTTCAGCTTCGGAGATAGAGAGGCAGAGCCTCGTACTCTCTTCCTTTCTGGCGCTGAATGGCATCCCGCTCCTGCTCCTTGATTACGATTCAAAAGATAATGCCGTCACAAAAGCCTTTCGGATCATCCTGAACATAATGGACAACGCGCTTCCATATCTTGTCATTGAAGGAGAGGAAAAAGAGCTTTCAAATGCCCCTGCTGACAGGATGGTCTATTCCTTCACGCCGTTACTTCCTTCCTTTAAGAAGCGTGAGAAGCTTTGGATTGAGGCGCTTTCAGGGATCAAGACCAAAGAAGATGTGGATTTTGAACTCCTTTCCCTTTCCTACGACCTTTCGGAGGAGGAGATCAAAAATATCGCGTCCCGTGTCAGGGCGAAGATGGAAGTGAGCGGTGAAAACCTCCTTTCGAGGGAGACCATAGTAGATACGGTCCTCTCCGGATCGGGACTTGATTTCGGAGGCCTTGCAACAAGGCTCCCGGCTTCATATTCCTGGGACGACACGGAACTGCCACAGGAAGACCGCGAGGTCATAAAAACCGTCATAGACCGCTATCGCATGAGCCGCCTGAAGGAGGAAGAGTGGGGGCTCAAAAAGAAGAACGCTTACGGGAACGGTATTTCGATCCTCTTCGCGGGACCCTCGGGAACAGGGAAGACGATGTCTGCCATGTGCATGGCGGGAGAACTCGGGCTTGAGCTTTACAGGGTGGATCTTTCCCGGATGTCCTCAAAGTGGATAGGAGAGACGGAAAAAAATATCGGGAAGGTCTTTGACGAGGCTGAAAAATCGAGATGCATACTGTTCTTTGACGAAGCGGACGCGCTGTTTGCAAAGAGGACTGACATCTCCACCTCAAATGACAAGCACGCGAATAATGAGACTGCCTATATCCTCCAGAAGATGGAGGAGTATGACGGCCTTTCGATCATGGCGACAAACCTCTACCAGAACTTTGATACGGCCTTTCTGCGCCGCATCACCTATATTGTGAGATTTGAGAATCCTGATGAGAAGACGAGGCTGTCCCTTTGGAAAAAGGTGCTTCCGAAGGAGGTGCCTGTTGATCCGAAGCTTGACTTTGCCGTATTTGCGGAGCGGTTCGAGCTTTCGGGGGCAAATATCAAGTCGATCATGTATGCTGCGGCCTATATGGCGGCGGCAGCCGGCAAGCCTGTTGACGCGGAGTGTGTCGTCAGGGCGGCAAAGTATGAGCTGAAGAAACTGGGACGCATGGTGAACGCCTCTGATTTCGGACCTTACGGGGGATTGTTTTAGGGGGCGGACAAGGGGAGGGCGCGTCACGTGGTAGGCAGCTGGATATAGATAGCCATACCCTGGTTCACATTACTCTTCGCGTAGATCGTGCCGCCGTAATAATCAACTATGGCCTTTGCCTGGGCAAGGCCGAGACCGTTCCCGGAGATGCGGTTGCTTCCCTGGTAATTCAGCTCAAAGATGTGCCTGGTCTCGCTTTCCGTGAGCCCCTCACCCGTGTCCTTGAGGACGATGAAGATGTCGGAGCCGATATTTGAGATCGTGATCGTGAGCGAGCCCTGGCGGTTCATATACTTGATGGAATTGTCTATTATATTCTTGAAGAGGATGATGAGGCGCTTCCTGCTCGCCTTTACGAGAAGGCTGTCCTCGGTGGTTGAGATATTTATGATGAGGTTTGCCCTCCTTGCCTCCTTTGTGAGATCCTTTATGGCGTCCTTGCAGACATTGATGATGTTTATCTCATTTGAATCATTCTCCTCGGTGCTGGGGAGCAGGGCAGACATTGCGTCATCAAATTCGCCATCCTTCCCGGCAGGACCTTTTGAGAGCGAAAGATTTTTTTCCTTTTCCTCCTCAAGCTGTATGGAAAGAACACTGTTTTCGCGTCTCAGTTTTTCAAGCTCGCTCTCCTTCTCCTTCATCTTTTCGAAAAGGGAGGCTATGATCCCGTCCTCTTTTTCTACGATGCGATTGAGGGTGTAAGTATGCTCCCTCTTTTCCGGAAGGCTCTGTTTCTCTTCCTTCTCGGGCTCATCTTCATCAAAGATATGTTTTTTGGACACGGCTTTCGCTCCGAAGAAGATTACCGCGATCAGGGAAAATAAACCGAGGACCGCGATAAGTATCATATTTGAGATATAAGGGAAATAAAGCTGTCCAACAAATGATAGTACCGAAAGAAGGAGGATGATCAGCGCACAGAGGACAACATTTTTTTTCATCGGAAACTCTCCTTTAGATCAAAAACTGACAAATACGATTTTAGCATAAATGTTTCAAAATAAAAGAAACACTTTACCGGGAATTGAAATAGAACTAAAATTATATGTTGTGAACGGCATCGGCCTGCTTTGTGACAAGGAGCGCGTATGAACGAATCGAAGGAGATCAAGCTTTCGGCTACGATAGAGAATGTTTCTGTTGTAACGGACTTTGTTGACAGCGAGCTTGAAGAAAGAAACTGCCCCAAGACTGCGAGGTGCCAGATCGATATTGCGATCGACGAGATATTCAGCAATATCGCAAATTATGCTTACAATCCAAAGCAGGGTGATGCGATCGTCAGGGTTGAGGTCACGGATGACCCGCTTGAGGTCATCATTACCTTTACTGACAAGGGAAAGCCCTACAACCCTCTCCTTAAGGAAGATCCCGATGTCTCCTTAAGCGCTGAGGACAGGGAAATAGGAGGGCTTGGCGTTTTCATAGTGAAGGAGAGCATGGACGAGATCGATTATCATTATGAGGACGGAAAGAATGTGCTGAAGATCAGGAAAAACATTGAGCCCTCCGCATGACTGCAAAAGCTTGATTTTCGTTTCCTCTTCGGTTAGAGTGTAATGGTTCTTTAAGGATGCCGGCGTGGCGGAATTGGCAGACGCGCGGGACTTAAAATCCCGTGGTGGCAACATCGTACCGGTTCGACCCCGGTCGCCGGCATTAATTCATCAGAACGCAAATTCGGAGCTATCCGCATTTGCGTTTTTTTATTTTGGTCCCAGGGGACGCATGGTTTCTCTTACCGAACGACATTATGGTCCCAGGGGACGGAGTCGAGGGACCATTTTTTCTCCCTTTTTACCGAAAATTTTTGCCGCTTTACGGAGTATAATTCTCCTATATTTTACCAAAGACCGCCACTTACAACCTTTTTCCCAAGGTTTTTTTTATGTCATAATTGCCCCCATATATATGCTATCCTCTTAAGGATCCCCACAATATCTTGTATTTTTTCTTGAAATCACCACCTCATTCTGATAATATGCTCTTTGTTCGGCGGAAAAAGACGGGAACAGTCTTTTAAATTATTTTTGTATATCGAGGAGGGAATGAAGAAGCCATGCTTGAGGTAGTAAAGCGCGATGGTGAGATCAGGGAATTTGATCTTTCAAAGATCGAGGACGCGGTAAGGAAGGCGTTTGACGCTACAAACAATGCCTATACCGATGATATCCTTCAGACCATAGCACTGAGGGTCACGAGTGATTTTCAGTCCAAGGTCAAGGATGGAAAGGTCACCGTTGAAGAGATACAGGACAGTGCGGAGACGGTCCTTGAGCAGACAGGCTACACGGAAGTGGCAAAGGCTTACATCCTCTACAGAAAACAGCGCGAGAAGATGCGCAATATGAAATCCACGATCCTCGATTACAGGGATGTGGTGAATTCCTATATCAATGTCGAGGACTGGAGAGTCAAGGAAAACTCAACAGTCACATATTCGGTGGGCGGACTCATCCTTTCAAACTCAGGAGCCATTACCGCGAATTACTGGCTTTCCGAGATATATGATGAGGAGATAGGGCAGGCTCACAGAAACTGCGATATCCATATACACGATCTTTCGATGCTCACAGGCTACTGCGCGGGCTGGTCACTAAAGCAGCTCATCAAGGAAGGACTCGGCGGCATACCCGGAAAGATCACCTCTGCTCCGGCAAAGCACCTGTCCGTTCTCTGCAACCAGATGGTGAACTTCCTCGGGATCATGCAGAATGAATGGGCGGGCGCCCAGGCTTTCTCATCCTTTGATACCTATCTTGCGCCCTTCGTAAAGGCGGACAATCTCACTTATTCCGATGTCAAGAAGTGCATAGAGTCCTTCATCTATGGCGTGAATACGCCTTCCCGCTGGGGCTCCCAGTCACCGTTTACGAACGTGACCCTTGACTGGACAGTACCGAACGATCTTGCAAATCTTCCCGCGATAGTCGGCGGAAAGGAAATGGATTTCTGCTACAAGGACTGCAAGAAGGAAATGGATATGGTAAACCGTGCCTTCCTTGAGGTAATGATAGAGGGCGATGCCAACGGCAGGGGCTTCCAGTATCCCATACCGACGTATTCCATTACCAAGGACTTTGACTGGTCGGATACCGAGAACAACCGCCTTCTCTTTGAGATGACGGCAAAGTACGGCACACCTTATTTTTCGAATTATATCAATTCCGACATGGAGCCCTCGGATGTACGTTCGATGTGCTGCAGACTTCGTCTGGATCTTCGTGAGCTTCGAAAGAAGTCAGGCGGCTTCTTCGGAAGCGGCGAGTCAACAGGCTCTGTCGGTGTCGTGACGATCAATATCCCGAGGATCGCTTATCTTGCAACGGACGAAAAGGATTTCTACAAGAGGCTTGACCGTCTCATGGATGTGTCCGCAAGATCCTTGAAGATCAAGAGAACAGTGATCTCAAAGCTCCTTGAGGAAGGACTTTATCCCTATACGAAGAGGTACCTTGGATCCTTCAACAACCACTTCTCGACAATAGGTCTTGTCGGAATGAACGAAGCCGCGATGAACGCGAAGTGGCTTCAGAAGGATCTGACGCATCCCGAGGCAGTGGAGTTTGCGAAGGACGTTTTGAATCATATGCGTGAGCGTCTGAAGGATTATCAGGAGCAGTACGGTGATCTTTACAATCTCGAGGCGACTCCTGCGGAATCCACATCCTTCCGTCTCGCAAAGCATGACAGGGAGCGCTATCCCGACATCATCACGGCAGGAAACGAGGGCGACACGCCTTATTACACGAATAGCTCCCACCTTCCGGTCGGCTATACAGCAGATGTGTTTGATGCCCTTGATATTCAGGACGAGCTTCAGACTCTCTACACCAGCGGTACGGTATTCCATACCTTCCTCGGTGAGAAGATGCCCACCTGGAAGTCAGCGGCAAAGCTTGTGCGCACGATTGCGGAAAATTACAGGCTGCCTTATTATACTCTTTCACCCACATATTCCGTATGCAAGGATCACGGCTATATCGCAGGCGAGCAGAAGGTCTGCCCTCACTGCGGCAAGCCGACGGAGGTTTATTCGAGGATCACGGGCTATTACCGTCCGATCAGCAACTGGAACGAAGGAAAGCTCCAGGAATACAAGAACAGAAAGCTTTATGATGTGACGGGAATGAGGAAGAGAAAGACCGACGGCATGAGAGAGCTCCGTGAGGAGAATGTGAATGTCGCTCCGGATCTCAAGGACGCTGTCCTTTCAATGAGGATATCCCTTCCCGAGGGCGTTTCCACAAGCGATGTTTCCGAAAGCAAAAAGAAGATGTATCTCTTCACGACACAGACCTGCCCGAATTGCAAGACCGCGAAGGAGATGCTGGAGGGGCTTGATTACATCACGGTTGATGCCATGGAGCAGCCTGAGCTTACGGAAAAATACGGGATAATGCAGGCCCCGAGCCTTGTGGTGGTCGACGGATCCGATGTCAAAAAATATGTGAACGCTTCGAATATCAAAAGCTACGTCGAATCGCTGCATACCACTGTAGTCTGAAAAAAGAAAATGAACCCCGGGGACGGAGTCGAGGGACCATTTTTTGGTCCCTCGACTCCGTCCCCGGGGTTCATTTCTTTCCCCATATATGCTATAGTAGCAACAAGTGTGCTTACATCCATATCAAGGGGGAAAGTCTATGGAGATTCTCATAAAAAATATAAGGGTAGTGAACCCGAAGACTGACTATGACGCAGTTTCAGACCTTCTGATATCTGAGGGGAAGGTGAAAAGTCTCGTGCCGGCGGGAGAGATAAAGGAGGAGCCGACCGGTCCATTCGCAAAAACGATAGACGGGACAGGCCTCACCGCATTTCCGGGGATCGTCGATCTCCATGTCCATCTGAGGGATCCCGGGCAGACGGAAAAGGAGGATCTTCTCACAGGCTCCCATGCAGCGGCAGCAGGCGGTATCACAACAATGGTCGCGATGCCGAATACTTATCCGCCCATAGATTCCCTTGAAAAATTTGAAAAAGTAACGGAAAGAGCAGAAGAGATAGGTATAGTGAACATCCTCCAGGCAGGCACGATCACGAAGGGCATGCAGGGAGCTGAGCTTTCCGATATGTTCCGTATGATGGATGCAGGCTGCAGGGCTTTTTCCGAGGACGGAAAGTCAGTCATGGACACCTCCCTCATGCGGGATGCCATGAGAGAGACCTCGGAGAGCGGCATTCCGATATTATCCCATTGCGAGGACGCTAATCTCGCGCGAGGCGTCATGAACGCGGGCAAGAGATCAAAGGAGCTGGGGCTCCCCGGCATTACGAATGCGGTTGAAAATATCATAGAGTTCAGGGACATTGAGCTTTGCAGGGAGACAGGGGCAGCCCTTCATCTTTGCCACTGCTCTACAAAGGAGTCCTATGAGATCGTATCTGTCGCAAAATCAAAGGGTATCAACGTCACCGCTGAGGTCTGCCCCCATCATTTCACATTGACTGAGGATGACATCCCTGACGCAAATGATACGAATTACAAGATGAACCCGCCGCTTCGTTCAAAAGCGGATAGAGATGCATTGATAAAAGGCCTTCGGGACGGGACATTTGACTGCATCGCGACAGATCACGCACCCCATACCGCGGAGGACAAGGCGAAGGGTTTTTTGCGCGCGCCCTTTGGCATTGTGGGACTTGAGACATCATTTGCGCTTTCCTATACGGAGCTTGTGAAAAAGGGAATTATTTCATTCAAAGAGCTCATCATGAAGATGTCCGTAAATCCCTCAAAGATACTCAAGATCGACCGCGGCGACATCTCAGAGGGAAAGACCGCGGATATCACGATCGCAGACCTTTCGGCAAATTACAATATCGACACATCGACCTTCAAAGGGAAATCCAGAAACTGCCCCTACAACGGGCGTCCTGTTACCGGAAAGATAATGATGACGATATGCTCCGGCAAGATTGTCTACGAAGCATAGATTGGAGGAAAAATGATAGGAAAACTGATCCGCGCGATCGATGAAAAAAACGCACCCGTGGTGGCGGGGCTTGATCCGACGCTTGAGCTGATCCCGGACTGCATCAAGGAAGCGGCTTTCAAAAAATGCGGTGAGACATTGGAAGGCGCGGCGGAAGCAATTATTCAATTCAACAAGAGGATAATAGACAGGATCTATGACATCGCTCCCGCGGTGAAGCCACAGATCGCGATGTATGAGCGTTTCGGGCTCCCGGGGCTCCTGGCCTACAAGGAAACCATAGACTATGCCCATGAAAAGGGACTCATCGTGATAGGCGATGTGAAGCGGGGCGACATAGGCTCTACATCTGAAGCATATGCGGATGCGCATCTTGGTTCTGTGAAGGTAGGCGCGAATGAATTCGTTCCCTTCGGTGAGGATTTCTGCACAGTGAATCCCTATCTTGGAACGGACGGTGTGAAGCCCTTTGTAGATGTAGCAAAGCGCTGCGACAAGGGCATCTTCGTCCTTGTAAAGACCTCAAATCCTTCAAGCGGAGAATTTCAGGATCGGAAGCTTTCGGGAAGCGAAGCCACACTCTATGAGACTGTCGGCGATATGGTGGAAAAGTGGGGAGAAGAGCTTATTGAGGACGGTTATTCTTCAGTCGGCGCGGTGATAGGCTGCACCTATCCTGAGGTTGGGAAAAAGATGCGTGAAAGGCTGCCTCATGTCTTCGTACTGGTCCCGGGCTACGGTGCGCAGGGCGGCACGGCAGAGGATCTGAAAGTCTTCTTTGATGAGGAGGGAAGGGGCGCCATAGTAAACTCCTCCCGCGGCATCATTGGCGCATGGAAGAAGGAGCCATACAAGAGCTCTTTTTCAGAGGAACAGTTTGACGAGGCAGCCAGAAAGGCTGTCCTTGATATGATCGAAGATATAAACAGAGCTATCGGACGGTAACAAAATAATGTCAAAAAAGTTTTTTTCGAAGGGCGAGGTAATGTCTGTTACAACCGTCCTTCCCGGTATATATTCAATGTGGTTTAGGACCGACGGCGCGCTTTCTTCAGCTCCCGGTCAGTTTTTCAATTTTTATCCCAATGATTCAGCGCATCTTCTTCCAAGGCCGATCTCGATATGCGAGATAGACAGGAGAAAGAGGGCTCTACGCTTCGTATTCAGAGTTAAGGGCGAGGGTACGATCGCGCTCTCTCAAATGAAGAGCGGTGATACCATAGATATGATGGGACCCTTGGGAAACGGCTTTCCTTTGAATATCCCCGAGCGGAATGCGATACTTATCGGCGGCGGGATAGGCGTTCCGCCTATGCTCGAGCTTGCGCGCGAATTTCCCGGGCGCTCAAAGGTGGTTCTTGGCTTCACGGACGAGCCCTTCCTCGTTGATGATTTCTCAGATACGGACAGTGATGTCTATATCGCCACAGAGAGCGGAAATCAGGGAACGAGAGGCAATGTCGTCGGAGCGATAATGGAGAATAATCTCGGCGCCGACGTCATCTATGCCTGCGGACCGAAGGCCATGCTCTCCGCGGTAAAGATGCTCGCGAGAGTCAGGAAGATCCGCTGCTTCGTCTCTCTTGAGGAGCACATGGCCTGCGGCATAGGAGCGTGTCTCGGCTGTGTCGTCGGAACAAAGGATGAGGATCCTCATTTCAATGTCAAAAAGAAGAGGATCTGCGTTGACGGACCGGTATTTGACGCATCGGAGGTGGATCTCAGATGACAGGCAAAAAAAAGACAGCACCGAATCTTTCGGTCGATATAGCAGGCGTACATTTCAAAAATCCCGTGGTGACAGCCTCCGGGACATTTGGCTCGGGAAATGAATACTCAGAGTTCATTGAGCTTTCAAAGCTTGGGGCGGTTGTCACAAAGGGCGTTTCACTCGAGCCCTGGGAGGGAAATCCCACTCCGAGGATCGCGGAGACGCCTTCGGGAATGCTGAATGCGATAGGTCTTCAAAATCCCGGGATAGACACATTTCTTTCAAGCGATCTTCCCTTTTTGAAAAAATATGATACGAGGATAATAGTCAATGTCTGCGGGCATTCCGTCGAGGAATATGTTGAAGTTTCAGAACGTCTTTCCGAAGCAGATGTTGATATGCTTGAGATCAATATCTCCTGCCCGAATGTGAAAGAGGGCGGGATAGCTTTTGGAACGGACCCCAAGAAGGCAGCCGAGGTCACAAAGGCTGTAAAGAAGGTTTCAAAAAAGCCTGTCATAATGAAGCTTTCACCCAATGTCACGGACATCACCGAAATGGCAAAGGCCTGCGAGGATGCAGGCGCGGACGCGCTTTCGCTTATCAATACGATCACAGGTATGAAGATAGATGTCGAGACGAGGCGCTTTTCGCTTTCAAACAAGACAGGCGGGCTATCGGGACCTGCCATCCACCCTGTTGCGGTTAGGATGGTATATGAAGTCTACAATGCAGTCAAGCTTCCCATCATAGGGATAGGCGGGATCATGGATTCAAACGACGCGATAGAGATGATGCTTGCAGGCGCTTCTCTGGTCGCAGTCGGTACGGCATCCTTCAGAAGACCTGACGCCGCGGTATTGGTAATAAACGGAATAGAGGATTATCTCTTTTCACACAATATAGATGACGTAAGAAAGCTTACGGGAGCAGTGAGGAAATAATTATGAAAAGTTACAAGGAAGAATTCATCCACTTCATGGTGGACTCAAAGGTACTCAAGTTCGGCGATTTTGTCACAAAGAGCGGGCGAAACACACCTTTCTTTATCAATACCGGTTTTTATCGGACAGGCGGACAGTTAAAGAAGCTCGGTGAATTTTATGCAAAGGCTATAGAGGAAAATTTCGGTTTTGATTTTGAGATCCTCTTCGGACCTGCATACAAGGGCATACCGCTTTCAGTTGCGGCAACTGAGGCTATATATGAGATGAGCGGCAAAGAGATAGGCTATTGTTCAAACAGGAAAGAGGTAAAGGATCACGGCGAGGGGGGCTCCCTCCTTGGTGCGCCTATTCAGGACAAAGACAGGGTAGTGATAATAGAGGATGTGACAACCGCAGGGACATCTATCCGTGAGACTTATCCGATCCTGAAGGCAACAGCAGACTGCGATGTCCTCGGACTCATAGTTTCCGTAGACCGCCAGGAGAAGGGGCAAGGCGAAAAGGCGGCACTCCTTGAGCTTTCGGAAGAGTTTTCGATGAAGACCTCCGCTATCGTCACGATGGATGAAGTCATAGAATGCCTTTATCAAAAGCCCTACAAGGGAGAAGTCATCATAGATGATGATATGAGGGAAAAGATAGCAGCTTATTACAAGATATACGGAGCGTCATGAGAAAAAGAAAGAGAAACGTCTTCCCGCTTCCTTATCCTGCGAGAGTCGTTATCCTTCTCATTTATCTTATCATCCTTTCATATTTTCTTTTATCTCGGAGAGCTTTGGAAGGAGCGGGCAGGAGCATGCTTTTTCTGTCAATCTCGTGCCCTTTAAGGAGATAAGCCGCTGCTTTATACATTATGCATCCCTGCCGAAGGGCTTTCTCTTTATCAATATTGTAGGAAATATAATCGCATTCATCCCCTTCGGCTTTCTTTTTGCCTCGCTCCTTTCGTACAGGAAAGGTGTGCCCTGGCTTCTTACGATAGCCTTGTCAGCGCTGCTTTCCGCCGTGGTCGAGCTGATCCAGTTTGTCACAGGAAAGGGAAGCTGCGACGTTGATGATATTATATTAAATACCGCAGGCGGGGCGCTTGGGTTTATTATCTTTTATATAATTTTTGTTCGAAAGGAAAAAATCAGGTGCCATCACAACAGAGGAAAATGAAGCGCCGTAGGGTAAAGGTGCCGGTCAGAAAGAGAAATATAGTGATACTCGCCCTTTCTCTTCTGACTCTTTTCATGCTCGTATTTTTTGTTGCGGGACCTCTTGACCTTTCAACGGGGTCGCTTGTCCGCTGGATCGCGGGAGCTCTCTGGATCGTGATGATATTGAATCTGATCCTTCTCATAATCGGGATCAGGGACTTTCCGGACGGTCAGTACAAGACGCTCTTTCGGGTATTGGCGATAATCGCTCCCGCTGTTTCACTCGGGACGTATATCATTGTTTATCTTGTTGGAATTTTCAGATAGAGTTTGTTAAGGAGGTTTTGATGGTTTCTGTTTCGATAATAATGGGCTCAGACTCCGACATGCCTGTAATGAGCCAGGCAGCAGGTGTTCTTGAGGAACTTCAGATTGAATATGAGATGAGGATCCTTTCCGCCCACAGGCAGACAAAGGAGCTTATTGATTATCTTGAAAAGGCAAAGGAAAAAGGTATCAAAGTGATAATAGCCGGAGCCGGCAAGGCTGCTGCGCTTCCCGGGATCTGCGCCTCCGTCTTCCCCCTTCCCGTGATAGGGGTTCCGATGAAGACCTCAGACCTTGGGGGCCTTGATTCATTATACTCGATAGTTCAGATGCCGACGGGCGTTCCGGTTTCCACCGTCGCTATAAACGGCGCGAAGAACGCTGCTCTCCTCGCGGCCCGTATCCTCGCTGTCTCAGACGAGAATATTGAGGTGAATCTCACAGAATACAATGAAAAGATGGTGCGCTCCGTCAGCATGAAGGATCAGAAGCTTCAGGACGAGGGCTACGAAGTTTTTTTGAATGATCGATGAAGGGAGGAAAAGATGGATTACAAAACTGCCGGAGTTGATATCGAAGCGGGCTACGAATCGGTCAACCTGATAAAGGAAGAGGTTGAAAAGACCATGAGACCTGAGGTCCTCGGAGGCCTGGGAGGCTTTTCCGGAGCCTTTCTTGCAAAGGCCCTGAAGGGCATGAGAGATCCCGTCCTTCTTTCCGGGACCGACGGTGTCGGGACCAAGCTGAAGCTCGCTTTCATCATGGACAAGCACAATACCATTGGTATAGACTGCGTCGCGATGTGCGTAAATGATGTGGCATGCGCGGGCGGAGAGCCCCTCTTTTTCCTTGATTACATCGCCTGCGGAAAGAACCGTCCGATGAAGATCAAGGATATAGTCGCGGGGGTCGCAAAGGGCTGCGAGATTTCAGGCTGCGCCCTGATAGGCGGTGAGACCGCGGAACATCCCGGAATGATGAGCGATGACGAATATGATATCGCAGGCTTCACTGTCGGAGTCGTTGAGCGCGATGAAATGCTGACAGGATCGGATATAAGAGACGGTGATGTGCTTGTCGGCATTGCTTCTTCAGGCGTTCATTCAAACGGCTTCTCACTTGTCCGGAAGGTCTTTGCCGATGACCTCAATTTAAAGGGTCTTACAAAAGCAAGGAAGGAGCTTGACGGCGACAGCCTTGGCGAAACCCTTCTTACGCCTACCAGGATATATGTACCCCTTATGAAGAACCTATCCGGGAACGGCGTCAGGATAAAGGGCGCTTCCCACATCACAGGCGGCGGCTTCTATGAAAATATCCCGAGGATGCTCCCGAAGGGAAAGAGTGCGTATATCAGAAAGGGGTCATTCGAGATCCCGCCCATCTTCTCCCTCATTCAAAAGAAGGGCAAGATAGAAGAGCATATGATGTACAACACCTTCAATATGGGGCTTGGAATGGTCCTCTGTGTCTCTCCCTACGAGGCGGACCGGGTTGTCTCCGTGGCATCGCTTACAGGAGATGAGGCCTTTATCATAGGCGAGATCAGGGAAGGCGAAAGCGAGACCCCTGAAGCAGTTCTTATTTGAAGATTGAGGAATGATAATGTTTTCGATCACAGTCCTTGTCTCCGGCGGCGGCACGAATCTCCAGGCTATCATTGATTCGATAGCAAACGGAGAATTGAAGGATGCCGGAGTTTCCATAAAAAAAGTAATTTCAAACAACAAAGATGCCTATGCTCTTGAAAGAGCGAGGAATAATGGCATCGATGCAAGTGTTATTTCAAAAAAGGATTATCCCGACAGAGCCGCATTTGAACAGGCTCTTAAAGAAGAGATAGACGAAAGCGCCCCGGACCTCATAGTCCTTGCGGGCTTCCTTGTTGTGATACCTGAAGCGATAGTCCGCTCTTATCCAAAAAAGATAATAAATATCCACCCCTCCCTCATCCCCTCCTTCTGCGGCAAGGGCTATTACGGACTCAAGGTCCACGAGGCAGCGCTCGCACGTGGAGTAAAGGTCACGGGCGCGACCGTACACTTTGTGGATGAGGGGACGGACACGGGACCCATTATCCTCCAGAAAGCTGTTGAGGTATTTGATGGCGATACCCCGGAAGTGCTGCAGCAGCGCGTCATGAAAGAGGCGGAGCATATATTGCTTCCGCATGCGATCGCGCTTCTTGCAAAGGAAAGGGCTTGAGATCATGAAGATAGATATTCTTGATAAGGGCGCATCACCTGAAAATACCGCAAAAGAAAATCAAAAAGCGATACAGGAGGCTATAGATGAAGTCTCAAAAAACGGCGGCGGCAAAGTTTTGGTTCCGGCCGGGACCTTTCTTTCGGGTACGATCTTTCTCAAGGATAATGTCCATCTTCACTTAAGCCACGGCGCTGTCCTGATGTCCTCCCTTGACGTATCTGATATCTCGTCATTCCCTAAGGATGACGATACCGATCTTTCCGAGGTTGACGGTGCAGAGGGCGGCTTTTTTATTGGGGCTTATCATGCAAAGAATATCAGGATAGAAGGCAGCGGCACGATAGACGGGCAGGGCGGAAAGGTATTCTTTGATACTGACTGCGACAAGGGCTTTCATGAGTGTCCCAAACAGGCTTCGGGCTTTCGGCCGAGGCTCCTTTTGTTTGAGGATGTAAAAGGTCTTACTGTTTCAGACATCATCCTCAAGGACTCCGCCTTCTGGACCTTTCACATGGCAGGCTGCGAGGATGTCAATATCAATGACATCTCGATCAAAAATGACGACCGTGGAGTCAACAATGACGGCATCGATCCCGACTGCTGCAAGAATGTGGTGATCAGGGGCTGCAACATCTGGACTGCGGATGACGCTATCGTTATCAAGTCCACGGCTCCAATGGCAAAGAAATACGGGGCGTGTGAGAATATCACGGTAAGCGACTGCATCCTTCATACAAGGTGTTCGGCATTGAAGATCGGCACGGAGACCTTCGGTCCCATCAGAAATATCACATTTGGAAACTGCATAGTTCGTGATGCTTCCCGCGCTGTCGGGATATGGATGAGGGACGGCGGACTCATAGAAAAGATAATTATCCATGACATCGCAGGCTCTGTCCGCCGCTACGCAGACTGTTATGACCTGCCCGGTCAGCCCGGTTGGTGGGGGAAGGGCGAGCCTATATTCGTAAGTGCGACTCCCAGACAGTTTCGGACCGGAAGCGACAGCAAATGGATATTAAAGGACGCAGAACCTGAAAAGAAAAAGGAGATCCCGGTCGAGACGGATCGCCCCACAGGCACTATCAGACGGCTTACATTTACAAATATCAGGATCGACTGCGAAAGCTGCGTCTTCCTCGCGGGTGAGATAGAAAGCCCGATCGTGGACGTTCTCATGCGAAATATCGAGATACATTTTGAAAAGCAGGGCACCCAGGAGGGCGGACTTTTTGACGAACAGCCGTCATTTCGAGGGCGTTATCCTCATCTCATCCCCGGGCTCTATGCCCGTCACGTGCAGGGACTTGACTGCGAGGGCGTCTTCGTCGTCGCCGACGAGGACAACGGCACGGAGTACTGTGGAAGGGAGATTGTGCAGGAGGAGGATTAGTAGTATAATCTTTCTTTGGTCAAGACCTACTGAAACAGAGGTCATTGACCGATATGTAATATGGATTTAGGAACCCGGACAAGAGAAACGTCCCCGTGTCCCTACCCATGTCCCTAATGTGTTCAAACCCATAACTGTATTGAAGCTTACGAATGCGAGCATTCGACGCTTTTCTACAGCCATGGTGCTGAACACATAAACAAGCTTCTATCTATTAATTGGAAGGAGACTCAAAATGAAAAACAATCAAAATGGCAGTAGGAGCAATACTGCCGCACTGGCGCTGACTGCATTTTTTGCAGCGATCATCGTACTCATGTCATTTACCCCGATAGGCTATATCCCGCTCGGGGTCATCAACGCAACGATCATCCACATCCCCGTGATCCTTGGCGCGATCTTCCTTGGTCCGAAGAGCGGAGCCTTCCTCGGCTTCATTTTCGGCCTCACTTCGTTCTTGAAGAACACCTTCATGCCCGCGACGCTCTCGGCCTTTGTATTTTCGCCTGTCCTTGCGGCGCAGCAGATCGGACCGATCGGGATATTGTTTTCGACCATCATCTGCTTCGTCCCGAGGATACTTGTGGGCGTTGTCCCTTACTATGTCTACAAGGGCTTCCTTGCGATGTCAAAGGGGAATCACAGAGTCGGCCTTGATACCTTATTTTCAGGGATAATGGGCGTGATACTCTTCTTCGGGATCTCTTCTTATGCGAGGAGGGCAGGGGCAGAAACAGCAGTATCTTATGTGATCGGCGCGGCAGTGGGCGCAGCAGCCTTTATCGTGATCACTCTCGTATCAAGAAAATCACAGCTCAAGAGCCTGCCCTATCTCTATGCCGGGCTTACGGGCGCAATGACAAATACGCTTCTCGTAATGCCTCTGATCTACTTATTCTACAGGGAGCCTTACGCTGTAGCCCTTAATGTGGATCCCGATGCCCTGATATCAGTGATCCTTGGCATCATCACATTCAACGGCGTGATGGAAGCGATAGTGGCAGCGCTTATCACAGTGCTTGTCGGCGCCTCCCTTTCGAAGGTTAGAAAGACCGCCATTGCCTGAGGAGGAGCCATCATGCGAAGCATGATCTTTAAATGGCTCCGACGACATGCCGCCGAACGAAGTGAGGGGGCGATACCTCTGAGGAGCCAATAACTAAAACCCGGAGGAAAAATAATGGCTGAAGCCCTGAAAAAAAATGACGTTTCCCCTTTGTTTGAAAAGCATATCGTACTCGGAGTGACAGGATCGATCGCCGCATACAAGGCGGCATATCTTTCAAGCGCGCTTGTAAAGGCAGGCGCGCTTGTTCGCGTGATAGAGACAGAGAATGCATTGAAGCTCGTAGGGGAAGCGACCTTTGAAGGGCTGACCCATCAAAGGGTGCTATATGACACCTTCTCCCCCGACAACGCCTCGGGTGTCGAGCATGTAGATCTTGCGGGATGGACCGACGCCTTTGTGGTCGCGCCCGCATCCGCCGATGTCATCGCGAAATTTGCCTGCGGTATAGCTGACGATATGCTCACAACCTCATTTCTTGCAGTCCGCCGCGACACCCCGGTCCTCATCGCCCCCGCGATGAATACCAATATGTATGAAAATCCCGCGACGCAGGAAAACCTTGAAACACTTAAACGCCGCGGGATAAAGATAATAGAGCCCGATGCCGGTCCCCTTGCCTGCGGGACCGTCGGAAAGGGCCGTATGGCAGAGCCTTCGGAAATTCTTTTCCATATCGAGGCCGCAGTATCGCGTCAGGATCTTTCCGGGAAAAAGATTGTGATCTCCGCCGGACCAACAGCTGAAGACATAGACCCCGTCCGCTTCATCACGAACCGCTCCAGCGGAAAGATGGGTTATGCGATCGCAGAGTGTGCCGCGCGCCGCGGGGCTGATGTCACTCTTGTAAGCGGCCCGGTTTCTTTGACTCCGTCTCCCCTCATCAAAAAGGTGATCCCTGTCCGGAGCGCGCAGGATATGTATGACGCAGTGACCTCTGAGGCAAAAGACGCCTTTGCCGTCATAATGTCTGCCGCAGTCGCAGATTACAGACCGGAAAATGTCGCCGATGAAAAGCTTCACAAGAGTGATGACGACATGTCGATCCCGCTTACCCGTACAAAGGACATACTTCTTGACCTTTCAAAGAACAAAGGTGATATAATACTCATAGGTTTTTCAATGGAGACAGAGGCTCTTATCGAAAACGCGAAGGAAAAGCTTTTGAAAAAATCGCTTGATATGATCTGCGCAAATTCAGTGAAGCAGCAGGGTGCGGGATTTTCGGTCGACACAAATGTGCTCACGCTGATCACAAAGGATGAAGTCAAAGAGCTTCCATTGATGTCAAAGCTTGCCTGCGCGGATCAGATACTGGATCGGCTTTTGGTATTAAAAAAATAAATTCACGGGGGGTTTCATGAAAAAAGGGACTATGAAAAAATGGGCAGCATCACTTCTTTCTGTTTTGCTTTGCTTTTCCTCACTGGCATTATCAATGGGGATGAGAGCCCTGGCAGAAGATGGAGACCAGACCGGAGAGTCGCAGACGTCCAACAAACCTTATGATACTATCAGCTTTACCAAAACTTCATTTGTCTATACAGGCTCTGACCTGAGCAGTGAGATCAAAACTGCCGCCTCAGTCACATCAAAAAGGACCCCGACCTTCAGCTTCTACAAAGGAAGTTCGGCGTCAGGCAACCCGGTTACTTCCGTCGTAGATATTGGAGAATATACTGTCGTTGCAGACCTTGTAGCAGATGAGAATTATGAGTTCACAACTGCCACATCCACTATCACAATAACCCCCGCCTCTATCACGAACGCTACTATAGCCGACATTACCGTGCAGCAATATACAGGTTCTGCGATCGAGCCCGATCCCGTAGTCACCTTCAATGGAAAGACTCTAAAGAAGGGGACTGACTATAAGGTGACATACGACAACAATACAGAAGTCGGAAGTTCAGCTTTGGTGATAGTTTCCGGGATCGGCAATTTTAATGATCTGGAAACCAGGCATTTTACTATAAAGTCTTCTGAAAAAGACCTTCAGGTCTTTTTCACGGATTATGCAAAGGATCGGACAAAGACCTACGGGGATCCTGACTTTGACGGATCTGCCACCCTTTCCATAGGAGACGGAGCCATTACCTACAAAAGCTCTGACACATCCGTGGCGACGATTTCAGAAAAAACAGGTACTGTTTCCATCAAAAATGCAGGAACCACCACGATCACTGCGACAGCTGCCGCAACGGAAACATATGCCGAAGCCTCAACCTCATTCGTGCTTACAGTTGAAAAGGCTGATATTACTGTCACAGCTCCTGACAAGACCATACACCAGGGCGAAAGGGCGCCGGTGCTCTCTGACCTCGCAAGGGACGGGGATTATTCCGTGGAAGGTCTTGTTGGAGATGATGTCCTGAGGGGCGAAGCCTATATGAGCTACCGGAAGAACGGGACGGTAGTCACTCCCGACACCTCTGAGCCCGGAAGCTATGATATAGCCATCGAAGGCTTTATTGTCCCCTCTTCAAATTACAATGAAATAAAATATGTAATGGGTACCCTTACGATCTTGAGGAGCTCGGGAGAAAGCGGCGGTATCGGAACTCCGACAATTGCTTCCGAAGACGGTGAGATCAAAGGCTGGGACGCTGTCGTTTCAGAGGTTGGATCGATACTGGATGAAAGCTATGGCGAAGATGGTAATCAAGTCGAAAAACCGGTTGTAGAGATCGACATGAACGGTTCCACCGTCATTGTGAAGGAACTTCTGGATGTCATAAGAGGAGAAAATATAAGTGTCCGTTTACTCTACGGAAGCGGGGTTGTATGGACCATAGACGGCCGGGATGTTGACATTATTGATGAGCCAAATGATACTGACCTTGGCGTTACATATGGGGGCAGCACCGGAAGTGATATTTCCTCTGAAGCCATCAGGAAGGTCCTGACAAAGGACTCAAAATATCCTGTCAGGGTATCGATAGAACATGATGGTAAGCTGGGCTTTGAAGCGACCTTATCCTTCAATGTCGCAAAGGCATTGGGAGAGGCCGTCACAAGCCGAAGCCGCAGCCGTCTTTACGGGATGGTAGCAAATCTCTATTACTACAACCCTGCTACAAGAGCACTTGAATTCGAAACATGCGACTATATTGATGAAAAGGGAAATGCAGACTTTTTGATGGATCATGCTTCCGAATATGTCATAGTGACCGACAAAGCAAGGCTCGGGGGGGAAGCGGAGGTGATGCGTGTATATAATCCGAACACCGGTCGCCATCATCTTTCCGTAAGCGATGAAGAGATCAATTTCCTCATCTCTCTCGGCTGGAGATATGAAGGGATAGCCTTCAAGGTAAATATGTACGGGGATGAAGACCTTGCAGTATACAGGCTTTACAATCCATACAGCGGTGAGCATCTTTTCACGGCAGGTGTTTCAGAGAAGAATTATCTTGTAAGCCTTGGCTGGATAGATGAAGGTATATGCTGGTATGGAAACGGCAAAAAGACGGGTACTCAGATATTCAGGTTCTATAATCCGAATGCCTCCGACCATCATTTCACTACGGATCAGAATGAGATATCAAAGCTTGTTGTGGCAGGCTGGAAGAATGAGGGTATAGCCTTCTATGCTGAGAAGGCAGATTGAAGTCAGGATACGACATCAAAAAACGGCTGTGCGGTGATCATCACCGCACAGCCGTTTTTTTGTAAAAATCACATCAAGCTGATGCCTTCTTTGCCTCGGCCTTTGCCTTTCTTTCAGCGCGGAGCTGCTCACGCTCCTTCATTTCCTCTTCCCAGAGCTTCTCTGCTCTCGGCTTCCACTCAGCAGCATAAGGATCGCACTTCATGCAAAGATCGTTGACATCCTCAGGTGCCTCCATATCGGTTGACTTCGCGCCTGTCTCAGCGACAAGCTTCGGAAGGATCTCAGGATTCTCAAGAAGAGGGCAGGGACGAAGATGATTGTCATTGAAGGGCTGTCCCTCGCGGTACTTCATGAAGATGGGCTGCTTGAAAGCATCAAGGAGCGACATATTCCTGATGTTCGCATTTGAATAATGAACGAAGACGCAGGGCTCCACATCGCCGTTCGCATTGATGTGGCAGTATTCACGGCCTCCAGCGACGCATCCGCCGACCCACTCGCCGTCGTTCTGGAAATCAAGGGCGAAGATGGGCTTTCCGCCCTTGAAGCCTCTGATCTCGCGTACCCTGTGGAACATGTACTCTCTCTGATCAGGATTCAAAAGAAGGCTTGTATCCGCATTCTTTCCTACCGGCATATAGTGGAAGTACCAGATGAACTTCGCACCCTTTTCAATCACCATATCAAGGAACTCATCAGAGGTTACCGTCTCATAATTCTTTGAGGTATAGCAGATGGAATGACCAAAGACCAGCTTGTGCTGCTTCAGAAGATCCATGGCATGCATTACCTTTTCAAAAACGCCCTGACCACGCCTGTCGTCATTTTGATCCTCAAAGCCCTCGAGTGAGATGATCGGAGCAAAGTTCTTGACACGGAGAAGATCCTTGCAGAACTGCTCGTCGATGAGGGTTCCGTTCGTGAAGGTCTGGAAGAAACTGTGGTTGTGCTTTTCAGCAAGAGCTATGAGGTCAGCTTTTCTAACCAGCGGCTCACCGCCTGTAAAGAGGAAGGCGTGGATACCGAGATCCTCTGCCTGTGTGACTATGCTGTCAAGCTCTTCATTCGTGAGGTTCATCTTGTAGCCGTACTCAGCTGCCCAGCAGCCCGTGCAGCGAAGATTGCAGGCTGAAGTGGGATCGATGAGAAGGGCGAAGGGGATATTGACATTCATCTCCTTCGAAAGCTTCCTCGTTTTTCTGAAGCCGTTGAAGCCTGCCTCAAAGCCGAGATTAAGAGCGGCTGATTTTAATATGCTCGTATCAACTGTATCGAAAAGATCGTTTGTGAACTTGCACCACTTGCTGTTCGGATCTTCATAGATCTCGCGAAGAGCATCATAAGCGGTTGAATCCCAGGTCTTTCCGAGGATCTTTTCCATGAGATTGATGAACTGGATCATTCCCTTCTCACGGGTCTTGTTGATATGGTTTAAGGCGCCGCCTATAGCGAGCTCAAATGCCTTACGCGTTGCAGCGTGCTTGAATCCCTCTGCCATTTTTGAAACACTCCTTTTTTTCCCTTGTAAAAATCATTATAAAAGACCGTTGCTACTATAATTTAGGGGCATTTATCTAACAAGAGACAAATTTTGTCTTTTGTATAAAACAGCGATAAGCTATAATATCGTAATGCAGGGCAAAACCGGCGCGAATTATAGAAAGGATTTTTCTTTATGAAAACAGGGATACTCGTTGAAGGCGGAGGAATGAAGGATGCTTACTGCGCAGGCGTTCTCGATGCCTTCCTTGACAAGAATATCAATTTTGATTACGCGATAGGCGTTTCAGCCGGCGCTACCTGCCTCGCCTCATTTCTTGCAGGTCAGAGGGACAGGAACAGGCGCTTTTTTACGGTCCATCCGAAGAACCCGGAGTATTTCGGACTTTATGCATATCTGAAGAGCGGCGATATCTTCAATATGCATTATATCTATGACACGCTCACAAACGAGGGCGGCGGTGATCCGCTTGACTATGACGCGTTACTTTCAAACCCGACGGAGTTTGTTTTTGTGGCGACCGATGTTGATTCGGGAAAGCCCCGTTATTTTACAAAGAAGGATATCGTGAAGAATGATTCGCGTCCCTTCAAGGCGACCTGCGCACTTCCGGTTTTCTGTAAGCCCATTACCATTGAAGGGCACCGCTACTGCGACGGCGGGGTATCTGATTCCCTGCCCTTCAAAAAGGCCTTCCACGACGGGGTAGACAGGCTCGTTGTGATCCTTTCAAAGCCGCTTGACTTTGTTATGGAGCCTCAGAAGCACAAGGTTCTCTATACATTGAATCTTCGAAAGGAGCCGAGAGTCATCTGGCGTCTCAACAACCGCTACAAGATGTACAACAAGCAGCACAGTGAGCTTCTTTCGCTGATAGACAAAAAAGAAGTCTTTGTCTTTGCTCCGAAGGAAAAGCTTTCAACCTATTCGATGGATACGAAGGTGCTTCAGAAGCTCTATGATGAGGGGCTCTTTGACGGGATCAGCGGCATAGCCGATATGCAGGCGTTTTTGGAGGGAAAGGACAAAGCATGAACGAAAGAGTGAAAAACTTTTTCATCTCGTTCCTTCCAATGTTCTTCTGCTTTGCTCTCCAGATATTGGTGAGTATAATTGTAGTAGAGATTTTTGTGGTATTCATTCTCGGAACCTTTACAGGGAGCAGCTTTTCGGAGCTTCTCAATTTTGTCCGGGAATCCTTCAGCGGACAGGCCTTTAATTCCGGGACTCTCTGTATTTACGGCGCGGCATCGCTTCTGACCACCGGCTTCTGGTACAAAAAATTCCTTTCAAAGAAAAAGGGCGATTTCCATGAACCGGGAAAGCCTTACGAGGTGCTGACTGAGGCAGGGAATACCTTAAAGGGCTACAACCTCCTCCGGCTCTTTGTCGGCGCACTTATAGCCGGTATCAGTCTTCAGATAGTCATGAATTTTCTGATGGCGATCATAGCCATTGCTTTTCCCGATGCGCTCACTCTCTATGAGGCAGTTTCCGAAGTGGCGGGTATAGACGGATCGAGCATCAATCTGATTTCCGTGATCTATCTTCTCCTGGGGCCGATAGCGGAGGAGTTCACCTTCCGCGGACTGACATTTGGCTATGCGAGACGCGCTCTTCCCTTCATCGGCGCAAATCTCATCCAGGCCATACTCTTCGGTGTCATCCACGTGATCCCCATCCAGGGTGTGGTTGCCTTTGTCATGGGGCTTGTACTCGGATATATCTACGGATGCACGAGAAATATCATCATTACGATAATAGTCCATTTGGTCTTTAATTTTTCATCCCTGGCGCTTGCCTATATTCCGATCGGCGAGGCGCCGCCGACAGGTTTTTTCATTGTTCTCCTGCTTTCGCTCTTTATGGCATACATCGGGGTGAAGCTGATAATCTCATCCGTTCCGGCCCATTTCAACAACCGCGAGCGCAGGGATTTATAGACCTGAAAAGGAAAAGACAATGTCATTTGTTCATCTTCATACTCATACCGAGTTCAGTCTTCTTGACGGATCAAACAGAATACGTGATTACATCGGAAAGGTTGTATCCGATGGGCAGAACGCCGCGGCCATTACTGACCACGGCGTTATGTATGGTGTCATTGAATTTTATAAGGAGGCAAAAAAGCAGGGCATCAATCCCGTCATAGGCTGCGAGATATATGTTGCGCCGCAGAGCCGCTTTGACAGGGAAAAGTCAAATGACGAGGACGACAGCTATTATCACCTCATCCTCCTTGCTGAGAACAATACCGGTTACCAAAACCTTGTAAAGATCGTATCCATAGGCTTTCGGGACGGTTTTTACAGAAAGCCGAGGGTGGATTTTGAGACATTGCAGGAATACCACGAAGGTCTCATCTGTCTTTCTGCCTGCCTTGCGGGGCAGGTGCAGAGGCTTCTTCAGAAGAATGATTACGAGGGGGCGAAGGCACTCGCACTGCGTTATCAGGAATGCTTCGGCAAGGATAATTATTTTCTTGAGCTTCAGGACCACGGGCTTCCGCTCGATCGGATAGTGATATCCGGGCTTTTGAAGATGCATGAGGAGACAGGCATTCCCGTCGTCTGCACGAACGACTGCCATTATACCGAAAAATCGGATATGGACGCCCATGACATACTTCTATGCATCCAGACAAAGAAGACTGTTGCGGATGAAGACAGGATGCGCTATAGCGGCGGGCAGTATTATGTGAAGAGCGAAGAGGAGATGAGGGAATTATTTTCATATATCCCGGAGGCTCTTGAAAATACCCAGAAGATCGCGGACAGATGCCATGTGGAAATTCCTCTTCATCAAAAGCTGCTCCCGCATTACAAGGTGCCTCAGGGCTATGATTCTTATTCATATCTCAAGAAGCTTTGTGACGAGGGGCTTGTAAAGCGATATGGGGATGAGGCGCAAAAGTATCGGGAGCGCCTCGACTTCGAACTGAAAACCATTGAATCCATGGGCTATGTTGATTATTTCCTGATAGTCTGGGACTTCATCCATTTCGCAAAGACCCACGGTATCCCGGTAGGTCCCGGAAGAGGCTCTGCCGCGGGCTCCATTGTTTCCTATGTCACAGAGATCACGAACATCGATCCGATGAAATATTCCCTCATCTTTGAGAGGTTCCTGAATCCCGAGCGTGTTTCGATGCCTGATATCGATGTCGATATAGCAGACGACGGGAGGGCCGATGTCATCAATTATGTCACGGAAAAATACGGAAGCGACTGCGTCTGCCAGATCATTACCTTCGGGACCCTTGCTGCAAAAAATGCGATAAGGGATGTGGGGCGGGCATTGAATCTTCCTTATGCCTTCGTCGACAAGGTCGCGAAGGAGATACCCCTCCGGCTCCCGGACCGGGCCGTCACCATTGAGTCCTCCTTTGACGCAAATCCCACTCTTCGGAGCATGTATGAGTCGGACGACAGCGTAAAGGCGATAATAGACAATGCGAAAAAGCTTGAAGGACTTCCCCGCCACGCCTCGATCCACGCGGCGGGCGTGATCATCACGGAGGAGCCCATTATCAATATCGTTCCGCTTACCCGCGTTCAGGCAGGGGGACCTCTGGTCGAGCAGTTTGAAAAGGGGACAGTCGAGGAGATAGGACTTCTCAAGATGGACTTCCTTGGCCTTCGGACCCTTACCGTGATCAAGGACTGCCTTTCGATGATCAAAAAAAATCACGGCGTAGACATAGACATAGATAATATCGATCTGAGTGACCCCGCGATCTACAAGATGATAGGAAAAGGCCAGACTGAAGGGATCTTCCAGCTTGAGAGCGAGGGCATGAAAAATTTCATGAAGGATTTGAAGCCCGGAAGCGTTGAAGATATCATAGCGGGAATTTCCCTCTACCGCCCGGGCCCCATGTCCTTTATCCCGAAATATATCGCGGGCAGGAAGAACAGGGACAATGTCACTTATGAGACCGAAAAGCTTCGCCCTATCCTTGAGAATACCTACGGCTGCATGGTCTATCAGGAGCAGGTAATGCAGATAGTCCGTGACCTTGCCGGCTATTCCTGGGGGCGGTCAGACCTTGTGCGGCGCGCGATGGCAAAGAAGCATGAGGATGAGATGGCCCGTGAGCGTCAGAACTTCGTCTACGGAAATGAGGCGGAAAATGTTTTGGGCTGCATCAAAAACGGCATCCCCGAAAAGGTCGCAAACCACCTCTTTGACGAGATGATGGATTTCGCCTCCTACGCCTTCAACAAGTCACACGCTGCGGGCTATGCTGTTGTTGGCTTACAGACGGCGTATCTTCGGGCGCATTATACCGAGGAATTTTTCGCAGCGACAATGACTTCGTTCCTCGATCGTACAGAGAAGGTGGCGGAATATATAAGCGTAGTAAGAGACCTTGGGATCACGGTGCTCCCTCCCGATGTGAATTCCGGAGAAGGCCCCTTCACTGCAGAGGATAATAAGATCCGCTTCGGTATGTATGCGATCAAGTCCATAGGACACGGCGTGATAGACGCGATCACCGAGGAGCGCGAAAAGAGCGGTCCCTTCAGGAACCTTTCAGATTTCCTTGAGAGGGTGAACGGAAGGGACATTACAAAGAGGAGCGTTGAAAACCTGATAAAGGCGGGCGCCCTTGACTGCTTTGAGGGAAACAGGAGACAGAAGCTCTCTGTTTATCTTGAGATAATGGATGAGGTCGCGGACAGGAAAAAAGACCAGGTCTCGGGCCAGATCACGCTCTTTGATATAGCGAGTGACGAGCAGAAAAAGGAGTTTCGGGTAAGCCTTCCCGACCAGGACGAATTTCCAAAGGAGATATTATTATCATTTGAAAAAGAGGTCCTCGGGATATACATAAGCGGGCATCCGCTCGATGATTACAAGGGCCTCATGAAGAAAAACTGCACCGCGTCGTCACTTGATTTCATGCTGCCCGGGGGCGCGGAGAACGAAGAGAATAATGATAAGGACTTAAGGGCCGCGATAGAGGACAAAAAGATATTCACGGTAGGCGGGATCGTTGTAGACAAGGTGAGCCATTTCACCAAGAGCAATCAGCAGATGGCTTTCGTCACGATAGAGGATATGACGGGAACGATCGAGGCCATCTTCTTCCCGAAGACCTTTGAGAAGTATAAGGATATGCTCGGCAATGACGAGAAGCTTTTGATACGCGGGCGCTCGTCTGTCGAGGAGAACAAAGACGCAAAGATCCTTGTGGAAGAGTGTGTCCGATTTTCTGATGTGCCGCAGGTTCTCTGGGTGAATTTTCGTGACAAGGAAGAGTACGGGGAGAGGGAAGAGAAACTGCTCTCAATCCTGAGGGAGCACCCGGGCAGGGACAAGGCAATGATTAGGCTTTCCGGCGAAAAGCTTGTGAAAAGGGCCTTCTCCGACGGCTCGGGAGTGACGGTCTCCGAAGGTCTTACAGAGGAGCTCAAAAAGGAATTCTCGAATGAAAATGTCTTTGTCTCCTTTGATAAGGTTTTTGGTTGAAGAGAGCCCGGTAATTAATTAAAATAAAAATATATGGTTTTTTTCTGTGAAAGGAAGTACAAGATATGGCGAGCAAGGTCAAGACAGTAGGCGTTCTTACAAGCGGCGGGGATGCTCCCGGAATGAACGCGGCTATCCGCGCCGTAGTCAGAGAGGCGCTTTCAAACGGCTGCTCCGTGAAGGGCATCAAGAGAGGATATTCCGGGCTTCTTGACGAGGAGATCTTTGATATGGATGCGCATTCCGTGTCTGACATCATCTCCCGCGGCGGTACCATACTTCAGACTGCGCGCTGTCCGGAATTCGTACAGAGCGAATATCAGGAGAAGGCCGCGAAGATATGCAAGGCGCATGGGATTGACGGTCTTGTTGTAATAGGCGGTGACGGCTCCTTCAAGGGCGCGCAGAAGATCGCGGAGCATGGAATCAATGTAATAGGGCTCCCCGGCACTATCGACCTTGACATTGCCTGCACGGAATATACCATAGGCTTTGACACGGCCGTGAATACCGCGATGGACGCGATAGACAAGGTGCGCGACACCTCTACCTCCCACGAGAGATGCTCCATCGTAGAGGTAATGGGGCGCGGCGCAGGCTACATAGCCCTCTGGTGCGGTATCGCAAACGGCGCTGAGGATGTGCTCCTTCCGGAGAGATACAATTTCGACGAGCAGGAGCTCGTAAATCATATTATCAGTGCAAGAAAGCACGGAAAGAAGCATCACATTATCATAAACGCAGAGGGAATCGGGCATTCCACTTCAATGGCAAAGCGCATCGAGGCTGCGACCGGGATAGAGACAAGAGCTACGATACTTGGACACATGCAGCGCGGCGGCTCGCCGACCTGCAAGGACAGGGTCTATGCGTCGACCATGGGCGCAATGGCCTCAGACCTTCTTGCCGAGGGGAAAACCAACAGGGTTGTTGGCTACGACCACGGAGAATTCATTGATTTCGATATCGACGAGGCGCTTTCCATGTCAAAGTCCCTGGATGAATACCAGGTGAAGATCTGCAGGTCGCTTGGGAACGCGTATTAAAGATAATGCTGGCACTTAAGGAAGTTTCAAAGCTTCTGCAATCAGCTCGTGAGAGGTATAAAAGAGGGCTTTTCATCGTAGAAGGGAAAAAGCCCTGTCTGGAGGCTCTTCGTATAGAGGGAGCCGTGCAGTGCCTCTTTTTGACGGAGGGCTTTGCGGGATCGGATGACGGTATCAGGCTGCTTTCGTCTTGCAGGAAGTCTTCCATAGAGGCTTCGGTCGTAGCTGAGAGCTCTCTCAAAAAGGTTTCAGAGCTTGTGACGCCGGAGGGTGTCATGGCATCAGTCTCCATAAAGGCGATAGAGGGGGCTTTTTTTGGACGGTATGAGAGCGCTCTTGAAAAGGGCTTTCCCATGCTTTTTCTTGAAAATCTTCAGGATCCGGGAAACCTCGGGACGATAATCAGGACCGCAGAGGCAGCAGGAGTATCAAAGATAGTGCTTTCAAGGGATTCAGTGGATCCTTTTTCGCCAAAGGTTGTGAGGGCCACCATGGGAAGCATTTTCAGGGTGCCGCTTGAAGTCTGTGAGAGTGAGGAAGGTTTCTTTGAGAGCATTTCTGAAAGAAAGCGCGAGGGTTTCTTGTTTTATGCCGCGGCTCTTTCGGGAAAGCAGGCTTATACCGATATTATCTTTGAGAAAAAGGCAGCTTTTATGATCGGAAATGAAGGATCCGGACTTACCGAAAGGGCGGTCGCGTGTGCCGATGAAGCAATACTGATACCGATGGAAGGGGAATCGGAATCATTGAATGCTGGCATTGCAACAGCAGTCATTTTGTTTGAATCAAAAAGACAGAGGGGGAAACAGAGGGGAAATGAGTGGAAACGGAAAGATAAGTGAGATAGAGCTTTTTGACTATATCAGCACCTTGAAGGAGGTGGACGCCTGGGAGTCGGCGATGCTCCTTTACAATTCGGCGTTGAAGCAGATGGAGACAAAGGTCGAGATCCTTTCGGACGAGTTCAAGCATGCCCAGAAATACAATCCCATAGAATACGTGAAGGCGCGTATCAAAAAGCCGGAGAGCATAGTGGAAAAACTGAGGCGCTATGGCTATTCTGACAGCATTGAAAATATGATCCGCTATGTCAATGATATAGCGGGTCTGCGCATTACCTGCTCCTTCACATCGGACATCTACAGGCTTGCGGAGATGATAGGCTCACAGGACGATATAACGGTGCTTTCGGTGAAGGATTACATCGAAACCCCGAAGTCATCCGGCTACCGGAGCTTCCACATGATAGTTTCCGTGCCTGTCTTCCTTTCCGACAAGGTGGTGGATACAAAGGTGGAGGTTCAGATCCGTACCATCGCGATGGATTTCTGGGCATCCCTTGAGCACAAGATCCAGTACAAATTCAACGGCCGCGTCCCCGACCACATCCGCATGGATCTCTGGGAGTGCAGCGACATCGTGAACATGCTCGACAACAAGATGCTCTCCCTGAACGAGGCCGTAAACCGCGCCCAGGCCGAAAACAGCGATGAACACGCAAATGAGAACGACAACGTGGACAATGACATCCGCGAGCGCCAGGAGCGCATCAAGCTGAAGGCCGAGCTGAAGAGCAAGAGCCAGGAAGCTGAAAAATCCGCCTCCAAGGAGGACGGTGTCAAAACCGCATGAAACGGAGCCTTGAGGTTGAGCAAGACAATTAAAAATCTTTCTTGACAAGAGGTGCTGTTTTTGATAGTATAGCAAAGCGCGTTGAGAAACAGCGTGATGCGGAAGTGTCGGAATTGGCAGACGAGCAAGACTAAGGATCTTGTGGGAGCAATCTCGTGTGAGTTCAAGTCTCATCTTCCGCACTTGGAAAAGAAAGAGAGTCATGCAGGACATGGCTCTCTTTCTTTTCATGCGCCGAAGGAGCCTTGAACTCGTGAGTTCAAGGTCTCCTCGGCGCATAGCGCCTCGTCGGTCGGTTCGGTGGGAAAAAGGTCCACTGGACCTTTTTCTGTTTCCACCTCACCTCATCTTCCGCAGTGCTTTCATGCTTCGCATGAGTTCTACGATGCCACTAAACTCACACATCGGCTGCGCCTCGTGTTCGTTAAGTGGCCCTGTACCGATTTTTCTGCGAATGCAAAGAACGCATTCGCGAAAAATCATGAAGTCTCATCTATTCTACTTCGGCGCATAGCGCCTCGTCGGTCGGTTCGGTGGGAAAAAGGTCCACCGGACCTTTTTCTGAGCGATAAGCCGTCAAGTGCATCCCGAGCTTGCTTGAGGATGCACTTGACGGCCAACGGACAATCGAGTAGGGGGAACTCCTACTCGATTGTTTCCACCTCACCTCATCTTCCGCAGTGCATATGAGGCCCTGAAATGCTTGTAAATAAAGCGTTTCGGGGGTTCTTCTTTCTTCAGAAGGTGCAGTTATTTGCAGTTATTCCTTTCTTTTCGTCAGCCAAATGCTTTCTCTGCAAGAGTTCGGAGCCTGTCGATACTCTGAATGTCGTCAAGGTAGGCTATATTCTGCTGTATGTAGCCTTTGTAGTAAGCATAGTCAAATATCCGCTTCGTCACAGTCGATACAAGCCCCAGCTCCTGCTTTATCAGCTTATCGTTAAAGCCGTACATAAAAGCCGAGTATGCCGCCGAATCCACCCTATTCAAAGGCGTTTTTCCGAAAGGCGTGTCCTTTACATACTTTATGAAGGCGTACATATACCGCTTCCTTGTAAGGTTGTTTTCGTCCCAACCCCGCATTGTGGCATACCACTCGTCAGCTTTCGGATAAAGGTCTTATATCGTCATACTTCTGATGTCCTCGCCAAAGAAGAAAGCGAACGCCTTTTCAAGCAGTTCCTCTTTCGTTTTGCCGTAGAGCTTCGTTTTTCCGGCGGTCTTTTGTTTTGCCCGGGGGATATTCAGATACCAGTATTTTGACTTTCCTCCCGGCGGGAAGATAGTCAATTTGAGTTCCTTCGTTATTAAGTTTTCAATGTTCGTGTTTTTCATATTCGCTATATCCGCAAGGTCTCTGCAGGGTATTGTACCACTTTCGAGAGCTGCGTTGAAGCTTGCAATCGTCTTGACCGTCAGAATGGCGGTCGGTGTGAGTGAAAAGCTGTTCATAATGCCTCCTATCTATTTTCTGCTTTATCGCTCACACGAGTTGCTTCCCTTTGGAATGTGTGTTTTTTTGGCTTGAACGGGGTAAAGATAAGAGAAGGTAGGACAGGGATAAGTTTGTATATAAGAATGTGTTTCTGATGACCGACTTGTGTTATACTTCTGCCTATGACTGACAAGAAAATAAGAGAGAAATTTCATACAGACGGCATCATTGACAAGGCTTTTTCTATTACCCGTGGTAAGGTGGGCAGTTATTTCTTAGATGGATCCTGACGGAGAGGCGGGTTTCCTATATCTGATTATGAATATGGATGTACTATAATAGGAGCGCGTGGTTACGCATCCGATGAGTGGTTTGAAAATAAGGAGAGGGAAAATGACGATGAATTTAGACGGAAAGACCAGATTAAGTGGACGACTGAAAAAGGAAGTACTATCAGCGGTGCTGGCGGTGGGAATGATGCTTTCGACAGTAGCTCTGCCACAGTCTGCAGTGATAGTACGGGCTGAGGCACAGGATAAGACTATTATCGGCCTCGGAACAGGAGCAATCACGGATCCTGAAGTGCCGGCGAGTAAGGACTCGGCATGGAGCGGAAGCTATGTATATTACGGGAAATATGACGGCAAGCCCGTCAAGTATAGGGTGCTTGATGCTGCAACCAGTGATTTTGGAGGCAATACGATGCTTCTGGATTGCGATAACACACTGTATCATCATGTTTATTCCTACGTGAGCGGTATTTGGAAGGATAGCAGTATAAGGACAAGCCTTAAAGATGACTTTCTGGAGGGAAAAGATAAAAATAGCATAGACAATTTTACTGCGGTTGAAAAGGCTTCCATAGCAGAAAGTACTGCAGAAGAGCGTGTATTTGCAGATTTTGTCTCTGTTTCAGACTGGATGGCCGAACAATTGAATAACATGAATTATACAGCCCTTTATAATGACAAGATATTTCTGCTTGATGTAGAAGATGTCTTAAATGTCAATTACGGATATTCAAGCGATACCGGAGATGAAACGGAAGGGCCTTGGCATCAAGTCCGTAATCGTAGAAAATATCCTTTCTTACCGTCAGTTGATAATAGTTGGTGGCTTCGGACGCAAGATCCCCATACCTATTTTTTTGACGACTGGGAAAAAACATATAGTGCCGCTGGGGTGTATTCCGATGGACATGTTGGAATACATACTGCGTCCGTGGATAACATGGGGGTTAGTCCCGCTTTTAATGTCGATCTGTCCCAGGTTATCTTCTCGTCTTTAATCTCATCGTCTAAATATTCCATTGAAGCCGGAAAACCGGGGGCTGAGTATAAGCTGACACTTTGGGATAACGATCTTTCCATATCAGTGACGGGACGGGTTACAAAAGATTCACAAAACATAATAAACATTCCATATAACATTATAGATAAAAGTAGTTCGGATCCTACGCAGGTGTATGTGGTCGTGACGAATGGTACGTGGTCGGAAAGTGGCTGGAGTGATGGAGCAGAACTCCTGCAGTATGAAAAGCTTGCTTTGGAGTCTAATAGCACATCCGAAACTGGTACATTTATATTTAGACCGGACAATAATAAGGTGAAAGGAACATGGGGAAACGATTACCATGTCTATGTCCTTGCTGTGGATGTGAATGGTGAAAAAGAAACGGACTACACAAGTGCACCGGTGGAGATCTCAACTCCTCCGTCTCCCTCGGAACAGACTTATACCTACTATAGGATGGAGTTTGATATGAACGGACATGGCTCACCCGTTTCTTCACAGTGGGTAAAAAGCGGGGTGAAGGCGAAGAGACCATTGGATCCTGAGGCTAAGGGCTTCATCTTCGACGGGTGGTACCAGGATCCGGGCTGCAAGGTGCTCTATGATTTTGAGTCGCCGATGACGGGGGATATCACTTTGTATGCGAAGTGGGTTATGAAAGATTCGGAAACAGGCACAGGCATGACCATGCACCGCCTCTACAATCCAAACTCCGGAGAACACTTCTATACAAGCAGTTCTACAGAAAAGAAGACCCTTGTAGCGGCAGGCTGGAGCGATGAAGGCATCGGATGGTTCGCGCCGGAAACATCGAATACCCCCGTGTACAGACTTTACAATGAAAATACGGGAGACCATCACTATACCATGGATGCAAAGGAGAGGGACAACCTTATAAGAGCAGGGTGGAATGATGAAGGCACTGGTTGGTATTCCGACGATGCCAAGACCATACCTCTCTATCGGGAATATAATCCGAATGCTGTGACAGGAACACACAATTACACCACGGATAAGGCGGAGCATGACAAGCTTGTTTCGGTCGGGTGGAATGATGAAGGCATTGGGTGGTATGGGATTGAAGACATAAAAACAGCTCCTCCGAAAGAGCCGGATGACGAAACACTTAAGATAGGGGATACCGTAATACTCGGGAAATACGAGCAGGATAATGACCTTACAAATGGACCCGAGCCAATACTATGGCAGTATGTGGCGGACAAGGACGGGCATAAATACTTGCTTTCCAAGTATGCGCTGGATTGTAAACATAACGAAAAAGCAGACAATTTAAATGGTCTTATGTGGCGTAATAACACCATCCGTAAGTGGCTGAATGAGGATTTTTACGAGAATGCGTTTTCCTCTGAGGAGAAAGACACAATTGTGACTGCTTTAAATAAAACCAATAGTATTACTGCTGACTATGTATTTCTTATGAGCACGGAAGAAGCACAAGAGTATTTAGATGGTAAGCGGTCCTTTTCTGATTGCAATCCTGCACTTATGTGCAGACCTACAGCATATGCGGTGAGTAAGGGGGTAAAAACAGATTCGGATGGAGTCGGCGAGGGGTGCTGCGAGTGGTGGTTGAGGTCTAATGGCGATACCTATGATAATTGTGCGATGGTTTATCCTTGGGGAGGTTTAGGAAGCAGATTTGAGGGCTATGATTATTTAGGTGTTCGTCCTGCAATACTGATAGATTAATGGAATGATAGCGTGTATCTTTAGGGAGGAATACTCAATGAAAAAGAAGAAAGAAATTGTTCCCATAATACTTGCAGGGATGATGGCTGCTGTATGCATTGCGTGTGGTAATACTTCCGCCGTAGAGTAATGGGTGGCAAAGCCACCGGCTTTTGGTGGCTACGGTCGCGCGGCAACTATTCTGACAAACTAGTACACCATAAATTAAATAAGTAGCTATATTCTTCCATCTGTGCTATACTGATTTCATCACACCGAAAGAGAGGTATCAGTAATGGCACATGCATATACTATTGACCTGACCAACGAAGACAGAGATTATCTTCAGTCCCTTACTCGTCAGAGGACGATACAGGCACAGGTTGTGGATCGGGCCAAGACGTTGCTCTATAAAGCTGAGGGAATGTCCAACGGCGCTATAGCCGATCGCCTGGATGTAAACATCAACACCATCAAGCTCTGTCTCAACAAGTATAAAGAGGGAGGCATCCAACGAGCATTGTTTGATGATCAACGTTCAGGCAGACGTGTTGAGATCACAGACGATGCCGTTGCCTGGATTATTGATATTGCTTGCCAGCGACCGGCGGATCTTGGCTATGCCCAGGAACTTTGGACATTGAAGAACCTTCACAAGCACATCCAAGAGCACGCCCAGGAAGCAGGATATCCCAGACTGATGACCATCACAAAGCCAATGGTGCAAAAGATTCTCAAACGTTCGGACATCAAACCTTTCAAGATCAAGTATTACTGCGAAAAACGCGATCCTGACTTCGAAGCTAAAATGCATGATGTACTGGTTGTCTATAAACAGGTATCCATGCAGTTTGATGAAGATGGGAACCTAATCATTCCTGATGAAGGTCCTATGGTGCATACCATATCCTGCGACGAAAAGCCGGGCATCCAAGCGATTGCTACTACAGGCGAGGATCTGCGTCCTACGGAAGAAACCGGCTGCGTATACCGTGACTGTGAGTACAAACGGTTAGGTACGCTTTCGCTCCTTGCAGGTATTGATCTGCTTACAGGGCAAGCTATACCGTTAGTTAGTGAGACCCATAAGAGTTCTGATTTCATTAGCCTGCTGAAGAAGTTTGATGAGATCTATCCAAAAGAGGATGTCATCAGAATCATCTGTGACAATCATTCGGCACACAAGTCTAAAGAAGTCCAGAACTACCTTGCCACATGTCCGGAAGGTCGTTTTGTGTTTGTGTTTACACCAACGCACGGTTCCTGGCTGAATCTCATAGAGAGTTTCTTCAGCAAGATGACTAAACAGATGCTGAAAGGTATCCGGGTCAAATCCAAGGAAGAACTTGCGGAGCGGATCTACAAGTACTTCGATGAAATAAATACCGATCCGGTGGTTTATCACTGGACTTACAAGCTTGATGAAATTTCTGAAGATGAGGCCAATGGAGATGTAGCCAGTTAATTATTATTCAATGTACTAGCATATGTCCGCAATGACGGCTACGTCATCGAAGAAGGCTGCCTAGCGGCCGCCAGTAATGTAGCTGTCCGTCCCGCTATGTGGATAAATATTGGGCCCTGAAGTTTTGGACCCCCGGGATAGTCCCAATGTCATTTAGATAAGAAACTACATCGTAGTAATTAAATTTTTACCAT
>CAMVHB010000009.1 GCA_947167155.1 uncultured Lachnospiraceae bacterium
TTTCACACTTCATTGACACTGGCGCATCATTCGCCGTAAAATAGCTTCGTTCCATCGGACCAAGCCCGATAAAATATTACTCTCTGAAGAGGAGGAAAGGGTAAATGGAGATTATTACAAAAAGGGACGGGAGCAGCCTTACGATCGCTCTCAAAGGCCGCATGGATGCCGTGACGGCGGAAGATCTCGGAAAGGTGATACAAAGTGAGCTTTCGGATGTGACGGAATTGATATTTGACTTGAAGGACCTCACCTATACTTCTTCGGCCGGCCTTCGTCAGTTCCTTGTGGCACAAAAGCTAATGGACGGGCAGGGCTCAATGGCCATCAGGAATGTCAATGAAATGGTAATGGATATTTTTGAAGAGACCGGCTTTAGCAACATTTTCAATATTGAAAAATAATTGTTGATAGATTGGAGACAGCAGGAAAAATGAAACGGTATGAATGTGACGCAAACCGCAAAGAAATACCGAAGGCTCTCGATTTCATTGATGGCTGTTTTGAAGAGAGAAGGATAAACAGGAAAAAAAGGGTCCGTCCGATGCTTGTGGCCGAAGAAGTCCTTGAAGCAATCTGCGCGAACGCAGATGAGGGGAGCAGGCTTTCGATCGAAGCGGAAGGTGTTTTTGGAAATCTGAAATTACAATACAGATGCGCAGGCAAGCCGTTTGAGGTTTCGGATATAGAACAAAAGCTTCTCTTTACAAAAGAATTCTCAAAGAGCGAGGAAGCAAACGCGGTCATAAAAAACCTCATGGAGAAGCTCTTCGGGGACAAGCTGCATATCAGCTCCACAAAGGGCGGCGTGAACAAAATCACCCAGAGCGTTGTGAAATCAGCCTATTCAGCGCTTATAATAACGCTGATCGCCCTTGCTCTTGGTATATTAACAGGGCTTTTGATACAATACCTGCTTCCCGAACAAACAGGTAAGATCATTTCCGATAATGTATTTTCTCCCGTATATACAGTATTCATGAACGCCCTGAAAATGATAGTGGCACCTCTTGTATTCTTCTCGATAGCTTCCAGCATCGCGGATTTTTCAGACCTTAAGGCTCTCGGGCGTATGGCGGGAAAGATCGTTATCCTGTATGCCATCACTTCATTTATCGCGATCGGCGTCGGCTTTATGACTTACAACATTTTCCCGATCGGAAATCCGGAGCTTAAGGCAGCTGTGAATGCCGAAGAAGCCGCCTCGACCATAGAAAAGAGCGAAAATGTCACGATATCGATAAAAGACACGCTCGTGAATATAGTTCCAAGTGATGTGGTCACTCCCTTTATGCAATCAAATATGCTGCAGATAATATTTATGGCGGTACTGCTTGGGATCGCTGCGGCGTCCCTTTCAAAAAAATCCACGATGCTCAAGGATATTATACAGACCATGAACAAGGCCTTTTCCCTCATAACCGGGTGGATAGTGGCCTGTATCCCCCTTTTCGTTTTTTGCTCGATGGCAAAGATGATGATAAGCATGAAGCTCAATCACCTTGCCGATGTATTTTCATGGGTGCCGGCCGTGTATCTTGGGGATGTTATCATGATAGGCGTGTATTGCCTGATACTGCTTTTCGTCGGGAGGCTCAACCCCCTCAGATTCCTCAAGGGATACCATCCGGCCATGATATCTGCCTTTACGCTCAGTTCAAGTAATGCAGCCCTTCCCTCATCAATAAGGCAGTGTGACAAGCTTGGGATCTCGGAAAAGATCTATTCCTTCTCGCTGCCTCTGGGCGCTACCATCAATATGGACGGCAACTGCATCACCTTGATAATAACAGCATTATTCTTCGCCAAAATATACGGCCTTCCGATCACCGGAAATCTGATGCTCTCACTCGTGATATCGATAATGGTGCTTTCGATAGGAAGTCCCGGAATTCCGGGCGGGAATCTGATCTGCCTTACGCTTATCGTGCCACAGATAGGACTTCCTGCGGAGGCGGTGAGCCTTGTGATGGGGCTTTATCCGCTGGTCGGAATGATGCAGACATTGACAAACGTGGCGGGGGATGCTGTCGCCACTTCGGTCGTGGCAAGGAGCGAGGGCCTTATCGACCTCGCGAAGTACAATAAGTGACAAAAGAGACAGGGGATAGATATGATTCCCCTGTCTCTTTGATTGATATCCTGATAAGGAGCTATCTCTACGTGAAGACCTCGCGTATTTCTTTCATATGCTCCGATATCTTTATATGCTGTGGGCAGACCGACTCGCATTTTTTGCAGGCAATGCAGTCAGAGGCCACAGAGCCCTTGTTTTTCAGCTCTTCGTAAGCTTTCGCTGATTCATCAAATTCCCCTGAAGTCATCCTTTTATTGTATATGGAAAAGACATCGGGAATGGGGATCTGCTTCGGGCAGCCTTCAGTACAGTAGTGGCATGCGGTGCAGGGAATCTCCTTTGATTCGGCAAAGACCTTCTGGGCTTCGTTTATGGCTTCCCGTTCCTCCTTTGAGAGGGGAGTGAAATTGCTCATGAAGGTGGTGTTGTCATCTACCTGCTTCAGGGTTGACATACCCGATAGCACAGAGAGAAGCCCGTCAAGTGAGGCTGCAAAGCGGATAGCCCAGGAAGCGTAGGAGGCATTGGGATTTACCTTGTCAAAGAGCGCTTTTACGGCCTTCGGCGGATCCGCAAGCCGCCCGCCTTTTACAGGCTCCATTATCACGAGCTGCTTGTCGTATTTTCTCACGACCTCGTAATTCTTCCGTCCCTGGACTCCGGGATTTTCCCAGTCAGCATAATTGATCTGGAGCTGGACAAATTCAACCTCGGGATGAGCTGAAAGGATCTCGTCAAGAACCTCTGGGCCTCCGTGGAAGGAGAAGCCGATATGTTTGATCTTCCCCTCATCCTTTCTTTTCTGCACAAAGTCCCAGAGCTCGAAGCGTTCGTACTTTTTGTAATTCATATCATTTAAGAAATGAAGAAGATAATAATCAATATAATCTGTCTTCATGCGCTTCAAACTCTCGTAGAACTCGTTCTCGGCCATTTTCTTTGTGGGGACAACGGGGGCGAAGAGCTTTGTCGCTATCGTGAAGGATTCCCGGTCGTGCCTTGAAAAGAGCGCCTTCTGAGCGGCGACCTCGGAGCCCGGATAGATGTGGGCGGTATCAAAATAATTGAAGCCGCGATCTATGAACATATCTATCATTTCGCAGGTTTCCTTGATGTCGATGGAGATCCCTCTTCTGGGAAGTCGCATGAGGCCGAAGCCGAGCTTTCCTTTCATTTCTGTTCTCCTTTTTTCGAGGTTTTTTTTATCTTTTTACTGCGCCGGAGGAATCGCCGCCCATGAGGGCGATGACCTCATCCTTTGTCACCATATTGAAATCGCCTGATATAGTGTGCTTCAGACAGCCGGCGGCGGAAGCGAAGTCGATCTTGTCCTGAGGCGTGAAGCCCAGAAGTTCCGCGGCTATGAAGCCTCCGCAGAAGGCGTCTCCGCAGCCCACCGTGTCGATGACATCAACATCATATTTTTTTCCGAAGTGAAAGTCAACGCTGTCAAGAAGCATTGAATCCCAAAGTGCCTTTGTGGCGGAAAGGGATCGGCGGCGCATGACGCAGACCTCGTCAAACGAGAATCTCTCTTTAAGGGCAGTGCAGACCGATCTGAAGTTCCAGAGGTCGGGCTTTCCTTCAGGTATCTCTTTGTCTTCGGGATACATCGCAAATATCTCGGCATCGTCGTCCGAGGTGATGCAGACATCGGCATAATGGCAGAGCTCATCCATGGACTTTCCGGCTTCTTCAAGGGTCCACATGCGGCTCCTGTAATTCAGGTCCACGGAGATCCTTACATTGTGTTTCTTTGCTTCCTTCAGGGCACGAAGGGAAACGTCACGGGCATTTTTCGAGAGGGCGGGAGTGATGCCTGAAAAATGGAACCAGTCGGCGCCGTCGAATATCTTCCCCCAGTCAAAGTCATCGGGATCGGCCTCGGCGATAGATGAGTTCTCGCGGTCATATATTATCTTTGAAGGACGGAGCCCGGCTCCCCTTTCAAAATAATAAGTGCCTATACGCTTTCCGCCACGTGCGATATTTTCGGTTTCGATCCCGAGGCGTTTCAGGGAATTGATGGCCGCCTGTCCGACCTCGTTGTCGGGAAGCTTTGTCACATATGAAGCGTCTATGCCGTAATTCTCGGCCGATACCGCGACATTTGCCTCGGCTCCTCCAAAGGCTACCTCATAGGTGTCGGCTTGGAGGAAACGGTCGTGTCCGGGGGGAGTGAAGCGAAGGAGAAGTTCTCCCATGGTTATCAATCTCTTTTTCATAGGTCCTCCTTGAATAAAGAAAAAAGGGGACAGTCCTCCCGTCAAACGGGAGGGCCATCCCCCAGAATTTTTTGTTATCTCTGGACTCTCGCGCCGGCTCCGCCCATGATGGCTTCGACTTCGCTCTTGTCAGCCATTGTGGTATCACCGGGTGTGGTCATGGCAAGCGCACCGTGAGCTGCGCCGTAGTTTACGGCCTTCTCGGGATCGCCTGTCGCCATGAGACCGTATACAAGGCCCGAAGCGAAGGAATCGCCGCCGCCTACGCGGTCCATGATCTCAAGCCCGTCATACTGCGCTGCCTTGTAGATCTCGCCGTCAGCGTAGCAGAGCGCAGACCAGTCGTTGTTTGTAGCGGTGTGGACGGTACGAAGGGTGGTAGCGATGACCTTGAAATTGGGATAAGCCGCCGCCGCGTTCTTCATCATTGCCTTGTAGCCGTCAACGTTCAGCTTTTTCAGGTCTGAGCCCTGACCTTCGATCTCGAGTCCGAGGCAGGCTGTGAAGTCTTCCTCGTTTCCGATCATGACATCGATATAGGGAGCGATCTCCTTGTTTACTTCCCTTGCCTTGTCAAGACCGCCGATAGCGGACCACATAGAAGGACGGTAATTGAGATCGTAGGAGACGATAGTGCCGTATTTCTTTGCTGTCTTGATGGCAGCGATGACGGTCTCGCAGGACTGCTCTGAAAGAGCAGCATAGATGCCGCCGGTGTGGAGCCATCTTACTCCCTGCTTTCCGAAGATCTCTTCAAAATCAAAATCCTCGGGAGTCGCCTGTGATATAGCGGTATTGGCGCGGTCGGAGCAGCCCTTCGCTCCGCGGATGCCGTAGCCTCTCTCCGTGAAATTGATGCCGTTCCTGCAGACGCGTCCGATACCGTCTGTCTTTTTCATGAAGATAAAGTCAGTAGCGACGCCGCCCTGCTCGATGAAGTCCACCATGAGCTTTCCTACTTCATTGTCTGCAAACGCGGTAATGACAGCGGTGTCCATGCCAAAGCACTTGTGAAGTCCACGGATAACATTGTATTCTCCGCCGCCCTCCCAGGCTCTGAAGGAGCGTGCTGTCCTGATCCTGCCTTCGCCGGGATCGAGACGGAGCATTACCTCTCCAAGGGAGGCTGCGTCATATTTGTAGGTGCCTTCTTTTTTGAGATTGAGATCCATTATTATCCTCCTTCATCACTTGTGGTACTGCTTTACGATATCAGCGGCTTCCTTCGACATCTTCTCGATCTCTGCGAAGTTTCCGGCAGCGACAAGATCCTTCTTTACCATCCAGGTGCCGCCGCAGCAGACGATCTTGTCATATGCGAGATATTCAGCGAGGTTCTTTGCGCTGACGCCGCCCGTGGGCATGTATTTCACATTTGTATAAGGGCCTGCGAGAGCCTTGATCATGGGAAGACCGCCGTTTGCCTCTGCCGGGAAGAATTTCACAAATGTAAGGCCAAGGTCGAGGGCTGCCTCTATCTCAGTAGCGGTAGCGATCCCGGGGCTCATGGGATAGCCCTTGTCAAGAACATGCTTTACGACCTTCGGATTAAGACCGGGAGCTACTATGAATTCAGCGCCGGCATCGATGGCGCGGTCAGCCTGCTCAGTGGTAAGGACTGTGCCCGCACCTACGAGCATATCGGGGAATTCCTTCTTGAGGGTCTTTATGGTATCAACCGCAGCCGCTGTCCTGAAGGTAACCTCGGCAGCAGGAAGGCCGCCCTTCATAAGGGCATCCCCGAGGGGAGATGCATCCTTTGCGTCATCAAGTGCGATAACCGGGATCACGCCGATCTTGTAAAATCTCTCTTCAAGTTCTTTTGTAGTCATCTGTTTTCCTCCTTTAAAGTACAACACCGTCTTTCAATATCGATATTTCTCTGAAGCCCTGTTCCTCAGCTTTTGTGAGTTTTCCGGAAGCGACCTCCATCACGTAGTCGAGAAGCCTTTCACCGGCCTCGGCTACCGTTTCCTTTCCTTCAGCTATGCCGCCGCAGTTGAAATCTATCCACGCGTGCTTCTTTTCAAACAGTGCGGTATTTGTGGAAAGCTTCACCGTAGGAGCCGGAGCCCCGAAGGGGGTTCCGCGCCCTGTAGTAAAGAGAATAATGTGGGCGCCTGCCGCTGTAAGGTTCGTCGCGGAAACGAGGTCGTTGCCGGGACCGGAGAGAAGGTTAAGGCCTTTCTTCTCAACTGGGCAGGCATATTCCTTCACATCGACTATCTGTGCCGTTCCGCCCTTCTGGACGCAGCCTAAGGATTTGTCCTCGAGGGTCGTGATCCCTCCTGCCTTGTTGCCGGGTGAGGGATTCTCGTATACCACCTGATTGTGTGATGTGAAATAATGCTTGAAATTGTTTGCCATATCGGCAGCTTTTTTGAATACGCCCTCATCCAAAGCCCTGTCAAAGAGCGCCTTCTCCGCACCGAACATTTCGGGAACCTCTGTAAGTATCGTAGTCCCGCCAAGTCCGATGAGACGGTCTGAGAAGCTGCCGACTGTAGGATTCGCGGTGATGCCGGAAAGTCCGTCCGAGCCGCCGCATTTCATTCCTATGACAAGCTCCGATGCAGGAAGAGTCTTTCTCTCAAATTTCCCTGCGTAGGATGACAGCTCTTCAAGGAGCTTTCTGGCGTCAGAAAATTCGTCCTCTGATTCCTGACATACAAGGAACTTCACGCGGTCTGAATTCCATGATCCAAGGGCTTCCTGGAACATTGAAAGAGTGAGATTCTCGCAGCCAAGGGCAAGCACCAGCACAGCGCCGGCATTCGGATGATTTACAAGACCTGTCAGTACCCTCTTTGTTGTTGCAAGGTCATCGCCCATCTGGGAGCAGCCGAAGGGGTGGGGGAAGGTGTAAAGTCCTGTTACCGTGCCCTTCACAAGGTCCTGATTGTCTTTGACCATTTTTTCCGCGACAGAATTCACGCAGCCGACTGTTGGAATGATCCAGATGTCGTTTCGTACAGCGGCGCGTCCGTCCTCGCGGACAAAGCCCTCGAAGGTCCGGTCATTTGTCTTGATATCGGGATAGGTCTTGTGATCATAGGTATAATCACTTTCCTCCGAGAGATTTGTTTTGGCATTGTGGGTATGTACCCATTTTCCGGCCTTGATATCCTCTTTTGCGCTTGCGATCGGGAAGCCGTATTTGATGATGTTCTCGCCGGCTTTGATATCAAAGAGAGAAATCTTGTGACCTCTTTGTATATCATCAAGCGCAGTGACATCAATACCGGATACGGAAAGGCTTTCGCCTTCCTTTATGTCATCAAGTGCAACAGCTACATTATCATTTTCATTTATCCGAAGAAGTTTCATTTCAGACCTCTTTCGTTTTCAAGCGATGACTTCCTTCATCGCGTCATAGATACCCTTTGAGTCGATCTCGTGAAGATACTTCTTGACTTCATCCGAGAAGCCGGCAAGGTTCTTGAGAGAGTCATCAAAGAAGGCTTCATTATTGATGACAGCGTCAGCGAGAGTGTCAAGATCGTCATCCTTGTGGTCATAGTAGAAGTCGAGAACGAAATCATCATCCTTGATCTCGTAAGCGTCGCCGTTCGGGCGCTTTGCTTTAAGGCAGCCTTCGCCCTTTTCGGTCCCGTTGTGATAGAACATGATATAAGCCGCAAATGAGAAAGCGAGGCAGGGCGCGATGGCTCCGTCCTTCCTCTTTGCATATTCAAGGAGAGAGGGCATACAGCGGGCCTTCCACTTTGATGTGGAATTCAGCGATATCGAAAGCAGCAGATGGTCAACGAAAGGATTGTTGAAGCGGCTTGTGACATCAGACGCAAACTGCATGAGGTCATCCTTCGGAAGGTCGAGTGTAGGTATTACCTCATCATAAAGTGTCTTGTTCATGAAACCGTGGATCACTTCATCATTCATGCAGTCGCGGACTATATTCTGTCCCGAAAGATAAGCTGCCATGATGAAGGAGGTGTGAGCACCGTTTAAGATACGGACTTTTCTCTGCTTATAGGGCTTCACATCCGGAACAACGATAATGGGAAGACCGGCTTTCTCTACGGGGAATTCGTCCTTGATAGAGTCGGGACCTTCGATGACCCAGAAGCCGAAGACCTCTCCGACGTCAAGGAGGTTGTCCTTGTAGCCAAGCTCCTCGCAAAGAGCGTCAGCTTCATTTCTCGGATAGCCCGGAACGATCCTGTCAACGAGGGTGGAGCAGAATACGTTTTCCTTCTCGACCCAGTTCTTGAAATCATCCTCAAGACCCCAGAGCTCGATATATTTCTCAACGCACTTCTTCAATTCCGCGCCGTTGTTGTCGATGAGCTCGCAGGAAAGGATAATGAAGCCGGGAAGAGAGTTCTTGAACCTTCTGTAGAGGAAGGCTGTGAGCTTTCCGGGGAAGGAAGAAGGCGGCGCGTCATCCTTTTTACAGGAAGGATCAAAGGCGATACCTGCCTCCGTGGTATTTGAAACTATGAAGCGAAGATCCTTGTTGTCAGCGCAGGACATAAGGGCTTCAAAATCCTCATAAGGATTGAGGCAGCGGGAGATACAGGAGATCACCCTTCTTCTGTCCACCTTCTGACCATTTTCAGAGCCTCTGAGGAAGAGTGTGTAGAGGCCCTGCTGGTCATTTATCATGGGAGCGAGTCCCTGTCCGATAGGCTGTGTTACGACAACCTTTGAATCAAAGCCTGCCTTTTCATTCAGCAGGTCGATAAAGCAGTCAACAAAGGCGCGGAGGAAATTCCCTTCTCCGAACTGAAGAACCCGCTCGGGCGCGTCCTTTAAGAGATAACCGTCATACCCCTTGTCCTCAAGTGTTTTGTAGCTTAGCAATTCCATTTTTAACCCCTCCTTTATAAATTAAATACCAAAGTATCTTTCAGCGTTCTTGTAAGAAATGCCTTCAACTATCCTCTTAAGAGCCTTTTCGTCATTCGGATATTCCCCGTCCTCAACGAACTGTCCCACGATATTGCACATTATCCTTCTGAAATAATCATGCCTTGTATACGAAAGGAACGAGCGGGAGTCTGTGAGCATCCCGACGAAGTTTCCGAGGAGCCCGAGGTTGCCGAGAGACCTCATCTGCGCCTCCATGCCGTCCTTTGTATCGAGGAACCACCATGCCGCGCCGGTCTGGATCTTCCCGGGGATCTCCGAGGACTGGAACGCGCCGGAGATCGTCGTGATGATATTGAAGTCCGATGCGTCGAGAGAGAAGAGGATCGTCTTCGGGAGATTTCCCTCTTTTTCAAGAGATGAAAGGAGGCAGGCGAGCTCGTCGTTGCAGGTGGATTTCCTGATGATGTCAAAGCCCGTGTCAGGTCCTTCTATCTTGAACATCCTCTCATTGACATTTCTCGTGCAGGAATAATGAATTTCCATGACAACATCATTCTTTTTGTATTCTCTTGCAAGGTGCTGGATTATCGCGGTCTGATAGCCGTCGATCTCGTCCTTTGTGAGGACCTCGCCGGCCATAGCCTTTTTGAAAGCAGCATTGACCTCATCCTTTGAAGCCTCTCTGAAGGGAACATAATCGATGCCGTGATCGGAAGCCCTGCAGCCATGCTCTTTGAAGAAGGAAAGCCTCTGTGAAAGAGCGTCCATCACATCATCCGCGGAGTCGAGGCTGTCTTTTCCGACAGACTTCGCGAGAGCTTTTATATAATCCGTAAAGCCTGCCTTTCCGATATTGATCGCCTTGTCGGGGCGGAAGGAGGGGCAGACCATGAATTCTATTGACTTGTCGGCAAGGATCTTCTCGTGCCACTCAAGGGTGTCAATGGGATCGTCCGTAGTGCCGATGTATTTCACATTTGATTTTCTGATAATGCCGCGAACGGTGAGATTCGGGTCGTTCTGAAGCATATCGCGCGTCTTTTCAAAGATCTCTTCCGCGGTATCGGGGGTAAGGGCAGTTTCAATACCGAAGTATTTCTTCAGCTCGAGATTGCACCAGTGGTACATGGGATTTCCTATCGCCATTGTGAGTGCATCGGCGAAGGCCTTGAATTTTTCGATGGGAGCAGCGTCGCCTGTGATAAGGTTTTCGTCAACGCCGTTTGAGCGCATCACGCGCCATTTGTAATGGTCTCCGAAATAGGAGCCGTCCGGATTCTTTCCGCCGAGCCAGACCTCAGAAATGTCATTGTAGCGGCGGTCTTCGAAGATCTCCTTCGGGGAGATGTGACAGTGGTAATCGATGAGAGGGAGATTTTCGGAGTAATCGTGAAAGAGGTGCTTCGCGGTCTCGTTCTTCAGCATGAAATCCTTGTCCATGAATGCTTTCATAAGAGATTCCCTTCCTTTCCTTACTGAAAAATGTAAGCGCTTACATCAAAGTGAGATAATAATATTACCATGAGTTGAAAAAGTCAATGATTTGTTGTGCCTCTTTGAACCACTGTGCAGGCGACGCTTGTGCGCCTGGGGACAAAACCGTTCCCGGAAAGGACTGAGAAGAGTCTGATGACAGTATCATCGCAGATCTTTTCAAGCTTGTTGTCCACTGATGTAAGTTCGGGGGTTGTAGCAAGTGCAAGTTCAGAATTGTTGTAGCCGATTATCGAAAGATCCTTTGGAACGCTGACACCATGCTTCATAGCGTATTTCAGCACACCCACGGCCATGGCATCGTCGGTCGCAAAGCAGGCATCAAAGTCCGGGTGATTCTCTTCGAGATATGAAACGGTCTCCTCAATATTGTTTCTGATATGGCACATCAAAGAAGGGTTGGGCGCTATTCCCGCTTCCTCAAGCGCCTGTTCGTAACCGGCCTTCTTCTTTTTCGCCGAATAGCTTTCGGAGTCAGTGAGGAAGAGGATCCTGTTCCTTCCGTTTTCGATCAGTTTTTTTGTAAGGTCGAGGGAGACTGCATAATCATTTGAGAATGTGCAGAATATGTTTTCGGCGTCAACATCGCCGTTTATAAGGAAAAGGGGCTTTTTTTGAGCAGCCTTTTCTATGTAACCTGTATTGTGCGACTTCGTATCGGAACCTGCATAAGTGGAGCCGATCAGGATCATAGCGTCGATCCGCTCTTCGAGGAGCATCCTGATATGCTCTTCTTTTTCTTCTGCACGAAAGCCGGAGCAGGAGAGGAGCATATTGTAATCCTTATCGTGAAGCCTTCTTTCTATGAGGGCTACTGCTCGAGCCATATAGTTGTCGGAGATGTCGGGAACGAGAACGCCCACTGCACGGGTCGACTCACCGGAAAGCCCACGGGCAAAGATGTTCGGAGTATAATCCTCCTCCGCTATTACCTTCATGACTTTTTCCTTCGTTTTTTCACTGACCTTGTCCGAGCCGTTTAAGACTCTTGATACAGTTGCGATGGAAACGCCGGATTTTTCCGCTATGTCATAGATATTCATCTTGACGCCTTCCTAAAAAAGACTGAAAGGAACCATATAAGAACTGCCGATCATCCGGTCTTTTTCGTCAAAAGTTGACCGGATGTAAAAAAAGTTCTATCTTATATCTATAAAATCCGCTTGAATGATACATCATCATGTAAGCGCTTACAAGTCGTTTTTATTTTTTTTTGTCAATGAAAGAAAAAAGAAACAATCTTCAGATGATGACGGAGACTCCCGTACCGAGACTTGTCGTAACACTCGGGATCCCGGCCATTATTTCCATGTTCGTGACCTCCATATACAATATGGCGGACACTTATTTTGTATCGATGATCGGGACCTCTGCCTCGGGAGCGGTGGGAGTGGTATTCGGTCTGCAGGCAGTGATGCAGGCCTTCGGTTTCATGTTCGGACACGGAGCCGGCAGCATCATAGCGAGGCACCTCGGCGCGGGAGACAAGGAGCAGGCTACGAAAACAGCCTCCACATCCTTTTTCATGTCGATCGCCACGGGTCTCATCATTACAATTCTCGGGCTGATACTCATCGATCCCGTGATGAGGCTTTTCGGTGCAACAGAGACCATCCTTCCCTATGCCCGGGAATACGGCGTCTTTGTCCTCATAGGCGCGCCTTTTATCACAGCCTCCTGTGTCATGAACAATATCCTCCGTTATGAGGGGCGGGCTCTCCTTGCAATGGTGGGACTGACCTTTGGCGGGATACTGAATATCGGACTCGATCCCTTGTTCATGTTCGGTCTTTCGCTCGGGACAAGGGGCGCCGGGCTTTCCACCATGCTCTCACAGATGATCAGTTTTCTGATTCTGCTCTCAATGTTCCTGCGGAGAAAGAGCGACAGCAGGATTCAGATAACGATGGTCTCAAGGAAGGCAAAGGATCTTTTTGAGATAATTTCGATCGGCTTTGCCTCGTTTATCAGGCAGGGACTTAACTCCGTCTCCACCATGATCCTCAACAACCAGGCGGCCTTCTTCGGAGGCGATCCTGCGGTCGCGGCGATGAGTATCACAAACAGGATGGTCTTTCTCGTTTTTTCAGTCGCTCTCGGTGTGGGGCAGGGCTTCCAGCCGGTTGCGGGCTTTAATTACGGGGCGGGGAAGTTTCGACGGGTTCGGCAGGGGTTCTTTTTTACATTATCTATCGGTGCGCTTTTCATAGGCGCTGCATCTATAGTGACCTTCATCTTTGCAGGGAATATAATGGCCTTCTTCAGGGACGACCCACTCGTGATAGAGATAGGGACACCGGCGCTTCGGGCGGCAAGCCTGGTCCTTATCAGCCACCCCTTTGCCGTCACTTCGAACATGCTCTTTCAGAGTCTCGGAAAGGCCGGCAGGGCCTCCTTCCTGTCAGCCTTAAGGAGCGGGCTTTTCTTCATTCCGCTCGTACTGATACTCCCGCAGTTTTTCGGACTTCAGGGAGTCTGGCTCTCGCAGCCCGTTGCTGATGTCCTGACTGCAGTGGTTTCCTTTCCTTTTGCGCTGCAATATACCTCGCATCTTAAAAAACTGGAGGCTGTCAAGCTATGAACAGGATAATATCGGAATCCAATATTACGATCGAAGGACAGGAGTTTACGGGAAACCTTTCCGCAAGAATGTCTCATCCGGACGGGCGGCCATATCACACCTTCAGGACCTATACTCTCCTTGTTGACGGAAACAATGTGACCTTCAAAAAATGCGTTTTTTCAAATACTGCAGGACCCGGGGAGACTGTAGGACAGGCCATAGCCCTTTATCTTGACGGGGATGACATAAAGCTTTTTGACTGTGTTCTGAAAGGACATCAGGACACGCTCTTTCTTGCACCGCTTCCCGAGAAGGAATTTGAAAAGGACGGGTTTCTCGGCCCGAAGCAGTTTACTGGGAGGACTCCGAGGAAATATTATTTTGAAAACTGCCTGATAGAAGGCGGAGTGGACTTCGTTTTTGGAGGGGGAGAGTGCGTTTTCAAGCACTGCGAGTTCAGAAGTGTAGAGGCCGGATATGTGTTTGCGCCTTCAACGCCGAAGGGACAGGAAGTCGGCTTCTATTGTGAGGACTGTACTTTTTCGCATTCAGATGATGTTGATGTGGAGAGCACCTATCTTGGACGCCCGTGGAGAGAGTACGCGCGCGTCACATTGAAAAACTGCTTCCTCGGCGACCATATAAAGAAAGAAGGCTGGCATGACTGGGGGAAGGAAGGGGCGCGAGTTAATTCATTATTCATAGAAGAGGGCTCCCATGGCCCGGGTGCAGAAGGAGCGATGCGGCCGGACTGGGTAAGGTTTTCCTGATCACTAGTGTGGCACTTTACAATTAGCTATACACTTTCTGCTTGCCAGAATTACTTGCTGCTGCGTTGTTTTCGGTCAGCGATGCCACCGCATCGCCTCCCTCAAACGCCTTGCACCAAGTAATTCTGCCTACGCATAAAGTATATGCAATTGTAAAGTGACACACTAGTCAGTCCTCAATACCTTCAAGGCTTTCCATCAGTTTGGCATCAGAGATATGGGTTTTCCGATATTCGCGCGGAGACATCTCATAGATCCGTCTGAAACAGTCCTTGAAATAATTCGGATCCGAGAAGCCGCAGTTTGACGATACCTCCGAGATCCTGTGATCTGTTGAGAGAAGCTCAGTGGAAGCCTTTCGAAGCCTTGTCAGAGTGACATATTCCTTCATTCCCATGCCGGTCTTTGACTTGAACTTCTTTGAAAAATAAGAGGGGGAGAGCCCTGCCTGCTTTGCAAGAGTGTTGAGATCCAGCGGCTGAGAATAGTTTTCATTGATGTAGTTTACAACATTCGTGATCACATCAGAAGGGTCGTCTTCCTTATCCTTTGAATGGGAGAGGGAATAGCGCATTACATAAAGGAACATCTCGCGAAGGAGGAGCTTTGTGATCATCAGGGAATATCTGTCGTTCAGCCTTCCTTCAGTGATCATGCGGTCAAAGATACCGGTGAGCTCGTCGCGGTAAGCGGCCGTGATGGTGCCGGAGGAAAAGTCGAGCGACTCCTTGACGTCTGTGTAGAAGGGGATTCCGTCCTCGCAGAGATCGCTGAAGTTGAAGTAGATATTTATCCTTACGCAGGTGCTCCTGTAAAAGGCATAATGTGAGATACCGGGAGGTATAAGGGCAAAATCGCCCGCCTTCATATTCAGGACCTTTCTGCCTGAGAAGAGACTTGCCTCGCCGCTCCTTACATAATAGAACTCGTAGTAGGCATGTTTGTGGGCTACGGGCATCTTGTAATCGGCGTTTCGGGTCAACTGGTTTATGTAGATCCTGTCTATCATTTCATCCGAGGTCCTCATGATCTTCCTCCTGCGTAAAAAAGAGCAATCTCAACATATTTTTACCTGTCAGTTTTTAACAGTATACACAAACAAGAACAAAAAATCAGTAGTTTTCTTACGAAAAATCACTAATTTTTATGTTGTAATTGCAGTAATAAGCATTTATACTTTGAAGGTGTTTTTGGTAAGCGCTTACATTTGTGCTTACAAAAATCTGAAAACGCGGGCGGTGCAATGGATAGAAGGATCAGCTTCAACACATACAGGATAATAGACCTCTTCTTCTTTGCCCTGATGGTGGGAGTGGCCGAGTACATTCTCGTTATGGCGGCTTCGAGGTGGTTTCGGTTTGAGCTCTACACCGTATCGGTCACGGCAGGTCTTACCGCTATAGTGTATATGCGCTGGGGACCTTTCGGTATGATCCATGCCGTATTGGGAGGACTTGTATATGTGCTCGCGAACCCGGCAGCGCTTTCAAACGAAGAGCTTTTCAGGGAGATACTCATATACTGTGTTGGAAATCTCTTCTCAGCCTTCGTGATGATACTGTTCGTGAATCCCGGCAGGGCGAAGATCAGAAAAGGCATCCTTACAGCCGTAGGCTACGGTCTTCTGACACAGCTTCTGATGGAGGTCGGAAGAGGGATCGTATCGATGTTCTTCAACTTCGGACCTGACGCGATAAGAAAATTCATTACCTATGATGCGCTGACATTCCTTTTCACAGCGCTGATCGTAGGAATAGCTTCAAGGCTGGACGGAATATTTGAGTATCAGAGGGATTATATTCTGAGACAGCAGAAAGAAAGAGAAAGAGAAAAGGAAGACGGTTTCAAAGAAGGGGAGACTTAAAGATGAGTGATTCAAGAGCTATCGCGAAAGCTGCTGATTACCTCGTTTACGACAAGGAAAATAAGGTATACCGGCAGGATCCCGAGCAGGCAGTAAGGGATGATGTCGAAAAGCATTACTGGCTTCACGTACTTCGCACGATCGCGAAGGATTGGCGTCTTTATGTGATGCTCGTACCGATGATCCTTGTTTTCCTGTTTTGGCGTTACTTCCCTATGTACGAGCTGCTGGGCTGCTTTAAGGTGTCTGACCAGACCCTTCCCGTTGCGGATCAGCTCTTCTCGGGCTTCTACAATTTCAAGATACTTCTCATGGGCTCCGATACAATGTCCCTTGAGTTCTTCAGGGCTCTTCGGAACACCTTCGTTCTTTCATTCTATGGACTTATATTCGGTTTCCCGATCCCGATTATACTTGCCCTTTTCTTCAACGAGATCAAGTCGAACGTACTTCGCTCGGTATATCAGGTTCTTACTTATCTTCCGAAGTTTATGTCGACCGTTATCATTACCTCCCTCGTTATCATGCTTGTAAAGCAGGGAGCTCAGACGTCTTCGATGGGTATCATCTCACAGGCTCTCGAGAAGCTGGGGCTGATCTCATATGATGTCGGTAATGCAGGCCTGTTGAACCAACCGCAATTCTTCAGGGCGATATTCATCATCTCCGGTATTTGGGAGGATGCCGGCTACGGCAGCATTGTCTTCTTCGCCGCCATCATCTCGATCTCGCCGACCTCCTATGAGGCCGCCCAGATCGACGGGGCAGGCAAGATGGCACAGATGAGATACGTAGTCCTGCCGAGTATTCTTTCTACGATAGTCATCATGCTGATCACAAAGATAGGTTCGCTGCTATCCATAGGCTACGAGAAGGTCCTCCTCTTGTACAATTCAAATACCTTCATGACGGCGGACGTTGTTTCAACCTTCGCTAACCGCTACGGTCTGGAGGGAGCGTCAAAGGGTATCGCCTCCGCCGCAGAAATGATGAGTAATGTCATCGCCATGCTCCTCGTCATTGGCGCAAATACCATAGCGAGAAAGGCTTCCGATACATCACTGTACTGATTGGTATAGCTTCGTGAACACATAGTCAAAGCACTGAGAGAGAAAGAAAATGAAGAGAAAACTCGAAATTTCAGAACTCGTATTCAAGATCATAAGCTACACGCTCCTTACCGTGTTCGCCCTGATGTGTCTGTATCCGTTTGTTTACGCGGTTTCGGCCTCACTCTCCGGGATCAATGCGGTAGAGTACAATCAGGTTGTGCTGCTTCCGAAGGATATACAGGTAGAGGCCTTCAAGAGGATGTTCTCGGACAATATGTTCTGGAATGCCTACTCGAACACATTATTCCTGACCATATTCGGAACGATCTGGTGCCTAATCTATTCGATTCTCGGCGCCTACGCTCTTTCAAAGAAGAGGCTTCTTTTCAGGAAGTTCTTCAACTTCTTCCTGGTATTCACAATGTGGTTCTCGGCAGGTATCGTTCCCCAGTACCTGAACTACCTCCAGACAAAGGCCGTATTCAACAAGGTCGGTATCTGGGATGACAAGTGGCTCGTAGTTATCGCCATGGGTATGGCGGCCATGAACATTATCCTCCTTCGTAACGCTTTTGAGGAGGTGCCTCAGGAGATCGAGGAAGCGGCTATAGTCGACGGTGCTACAGAATTCCAGGTTCTTCGTACGGTATACATACCGATGTCGAAATCCACTATAGCGACGGTCACATTGTTCTTTGCAATATCAAGATGGAATGGATACTTCTGGGCGAGACAGATGATCTCAAACGGCTACGAGAAGCCGCTGCAGGTCTTCATCAGAGAGCTCCTCGAGCAGTATCAGGATCCGGAGTTTACCGCAGGCTGGAACGAGGTCTATTCTCCCGATTCCATCATCTACGCCCTGATCGTATGCTCGATCATCCCGATCCTTATCATCTATCCTTTCATCCAGAAGTATTTCGCAAAGGGTACAAACGTCGGCGGCGTCAAGGAATGATCTTTATTATATGATCTTTTGCGGGGGTTCCCGCTGAAGATAAAGTTTCAAAAACAGCTAAGGAGGAATTTTATGAGAAAAGGTAAAAAAGCACTTTCGCTCGGTCTTGTATCGCTCATGACCGCAGCACTTGTGGCAGGATGCGGCAACAGCATCCAGCAGCCTACAAGCAGTGCGTCGTCAAAACCGGCAAGCAGCAGCGCAGCAGCTTCATCAAGCACTGCATCAACAGAGGATCTGCTCAAGTTTGAAAAGGGAACCGAGCTCCGTATGGCAACCGGCTACAACAACGCAAAGACAGGTATCGTATTTGACGCTGAGACGGCAGGAGCAGGCGTTACCCTTGCAGACGGCAAGAACTACAATTCAGGCGACCTTAAGCCTACCTGGGTAGCGCTTCAGGACAAGCTTGGAATGAAGTTCACAAGTGTTTACCAGGGCAACTCTTCCACGAAAGAGTTCGATTACTGGAAAGAAAAGCTCGGAGACGTTGACATGGTTTCCGGTACAGCTGCAAAGCTTACCGAATTCGGTGAGCAGGGCTCCATCGTAAACATCGGCGAGTACCTTGACAAGATGCCCAACTTCAAGGCTTATCTTGAAAAGAACCCCATCGTTCGTCTCTCCATCACAGGTAATGTTAAAACAGGCGCTATCTACTTCTCACCTTACTTCGACGGTGTCAACGATATTGAGAAGATGCCCCTTATGAGGACAGACTGGGTAGCAAAGCTCCTTGACGGCGAAGGCCAGTTCTCGGCAGCAGCTTCAGGAAATACCGCAGCTCCCGTATATCAGCCTTTCATGCCTACAAGCGGCAAGGTTGAGATCGATGTCGTAAAGAAGGACGGAAAGTCCACAGAGAAGGTTACGAAGGATTACGGTGCATACGGCAATATAGTTGCGAAGATGAACGAAAAAGGTTCTATGAGCGGTGTTGACGCGGTGAACATGCTTCGTGAATATATCGACAAGACCTACAACAACTATTACGGAACAACCCGTTCAGATCTCTTCTGCGGCCAGAACGCTGCATGGGATGTTGATGAACTCGTAGCTCTCGTTCGTTGCGTAGTTTCAAACGCTCAGACACTCAACGGAACAGACAAGGTTCAGGGTATCTTCACACGTGAGGACAACAACCTTCAGAGAAAAACTGATATGGTCCGTTTCGCAGGCGTTCTCTTTGGTGTGAGAGGTCTTGAGTCCCGTCAGGATTACCTCTATGTAGGCAATGACGGAAAGCTCCATGATGCACGTCAGGAAACCGCTACCTATGATGCTCTCAAGAGAATGAATGATATGGTTAAGGAAGGCCTTATCTCAGAAGCATTCATCAACAACCAGGAAGAGAATACAAAGAAGTATCTCGAGAACGATCTTGGTTTCATGCACTATGATTACAACCAGACACAGACCATCTACAACCAGCCCGAGGATTCAAAAACACTTCAGGCCGGAGAGAAGTATATGGCAGTCATGGTTCCCGTATCAAAGTGGAATGACGGCAAGGCTGACACCTATATGAGATTTACAGAGTCCTGGAGATCAGTAAAGACTGATGGATGGGGAATCTCAAAGGCCGGTGTCGGAAATGACACCAACAAGCTCAATGCATGCCTCAAGCTTATCGATTATGCATACTCACCTGAGGGCACGATCCTTATGTCCTATGGTCCCGATGCGTTCATCAAGAAGGGCGAGACCTTCAACTTCAACGGCGAAGAGATGCCTGTTATAGCTGATGCGACCAGAGCTGAGCTTTGGGAGAAGGCAAAAGGAAATTACACAAACTATGCTCGTATGTATCTTGGGTCAACACTCTCCTTCATGAAGAGCCAGGCATTTGAGTATCAGTGTACAACAGAAGTTGGTAGAGAGGGCGCAGGCTACATTTCAAACGCTATAGCTCTCGGGACCATCAAGCATCCGGAGCTCGCGCTTGCAAGCAATATGTGGTACACATCAGTACCTACAGTCCTTCCTACAACGAAGGCTGACAACGACCTTATCAACTCCTACACGAACCTTACAAAGCAGTTCTCATCCTCCAAGGGTGACGATCAGGTGAATGTAATGGTTGACCTTATCGCGAAGGGTTCTGCACAGGGCTTCTCAGGAGCTGATACCGTAAAGAACGATTACCAGGGCGCTTCCTACCTCCAGGTTAAGGAACAGGCTTGGGAAGAGCTTCAGGACTTCTACAAGAATCTTAAATAATCATTGAGATTTTGATCCGGGCGGGCTTCATCACCCGTCCGGGTATTCCCTTAGATTTCCTAAGGACCGTTTGATAAAAAGTTTTCGATAGTGACAGGGGGTCATGATGTACAAAAAAGAGATGGTGCTTCAGAAGGTAGCATGCTTTCTTGTGTTGATATCGAGCGTTGTGGTATTTCTGTATTCTCTTGGAATACTGACTGACCTCTATGAGTCATTCTATTATACGATCAGGGATCCGCAGAACGCAGACAGGAACCCTATCCCGGGCTCGCTGATTTACTATGATATGCAGCCTTTCAACAAGACTTTCCTGCATCTTGGGCTGATGCTCATCATTGTGGCAATCTTCCTTTTCATCACGAGTACTCATGTGAGAAGGCGTTATTACATTGGGAATGTGATCGCGATCTTCGCCAATGTGGCCGCGAACATCGGGGTCTTTGTATGGGCAAGCGGAAGGATAGCGGCATACAAGCAGCAGTTCCTTACTACCGTGGATTTTGAAGCGTTCAAGGCTTTTGTTGACCAAAGGGGCGGTTATTATACCGAATCTACCATGTGGTTTGACGCGAAAAACGGCGTTTTCGCCTTTGCCCTGATATGCTGTGCATTCCTGCTATGCATCATGTTCTGGAAATTCTCTCTGATGAAGCAGGAAAAGGCTCTGATTGAAGAAGGAAAGGGGGCAGCATCGTGAGTAAGCTCGGAAAAGAGGTTACAACCTCGATATCTGTCGAAAACATGGATGACGCATTTATCAAGAAGGACAGGATGCGTTTTACGAAGAACAAGCTTTCTTCCGGTCTTGCCCTTCTGGCGCTTGTACTTGATGTATTTTACTTCATTTCACTTTATTCATCCGATGTAGGACATGCAGAGAGAGGTGGCTATTATTACAATATCAGGATAGCGGTCTCGCTCATATACAACCTTTTGTTCCTTCTCATCGTATTCCTCTGCTCGGAGGGCGTGAAGAATTACGTTCGCAGTTATCATTATGTATTGATCGTGATGGGGCTCTTCCAGTTTGTAAGGATATTCATTATGCCCTGGCAGGCTCTTCATTTTGAGGTTGCTCTAGAGGGCGGCGGCACTGTTATGGCAATGGACAATGCGCAGTTCATACGTGTTTGCATTTACCTTGGCGTTTCGGGACTCTGCTGCGTGATAGCGGCTATAGTGGGTCTTTCGAAATGCAGGACTCTTGAGAATCATCAGAAGGCTATAGAGCAATTAGCAGGTCAGGCGTGAGCAAAGGAGCAGTGAGATGGCTGAACTCTCATTACAGCACTTAGACAAGATATACGACAACAAGGTTCAGGCGGTTTTTGACTTCAACATGGATGTCAAGGACGGTGAGCTGATCGTATTGGTAGGTCCCTCCGGCTGCGGAAAGTCAACAACACTCCGCATGGTTGCCGGACTTGAGGATATATCCAGGGGACACCTCATTATGGACGGGAAGGATATCACACAGACTCCTCCCAAGGATCGTGATATGGCGATGGTCTTCCAGAGCTACGCTCTGTACGGACATATGACGGTATACGAGAATATGGCCTTTTCGCTTACACTTCGGAAGGAAAATCCCAATGTTATCCACAAGAAGGTCATGGCTGCGGCAGAGATCCTTGGACTTGTTCCCCAGCTCAACAAGAAGCCTTCACAGCTTTCCGGCGGTCAGAGACAGAGAGTCGCGATGGGGCGTTCCATAGTCCGTTCACCGAAGCTCTTCCTCTTTGATGAGCCTCTTTCGAACCTTGATGCGAAGCTTCGTGGATCTACAAGAAGAGAGATACTTCTTCTTCACAAGAGGCTTTCCGCGACAATGATGTATGTCACACACGATCAGACCGAGGCGCTTACCCTGGCTGATCGGATAGTATGTATGTCCATGGGACATGTTCAGCAGATCGGTACTCCGCTCGAGCTTTACGATTCGCCCGCGAATCTCTTCGTTGCAGGTTTCATAGGTCTGCCGCCCATGAATGTTTTTGACGTAAGGGTGTCCGACGGAAAGCTTGTAAATGATGTTTTCTCCACCGCGATCCTTCCTGAAGAAAAGGCAAAGCTTGCTCCTTATGAAGGAAAGGAGATCACCCTCGGGGTACGCCCGGAGAATATCGAGCCTCATGAGGACGGCGACATTCCGATGTCCGTCAATCTCAATGAAAATCTTGGAATGAATACGCTGGTTCACGGTCATGTGGGCAATTCCTCAGTCAGGATGACCGGTAAGTTCAAGGGCTGGTGTGATTACAAGCCGGGTGACGGTCTTTATGTCCGGTTCGTGAAGCGTCATTTCTTTGACAAAGAAACGACGAATGCGATTTAAGGAGGGAATAAGGCGTGAGCACTGAAAAATCAGCAAAACAAATCAAGACATTTAAAGGACCGGAGTTTATCAGGAAGTTCCTGGTTTCCTTGAAACGTCGTCCTCATAATATTGCCTTTGTGGTCTTTATCATAGCATTCCTTATCTATGCTCTGAATCTGACCCATATATCCCATACGACGTCCAGAATCAACGGACCCGGGATGGGGATATTCGGCTTTGTGACGATGCTTGCATCCTTCCTTTCACTTGCCTGCTATCTCAACATTTTCCCTAAGAGGAAGCCTGTGAACAAGCCCATGCTTATCCTATTTTTTGCAATGAACGTCGCGGTCATCATCTGTGACTATATGTATCGGTCAGTCATATATGAAGCTGTGACCAGGAAAGATAATCCTATAGCTGTAGAGGATTATATTTTCCGTGCATCTAGTATGCTGGGGGTTCATATAGTCTTCCTTATCGTGGGTCTTGCGCTTGTTGTACTGCTTCCTGTTTATGGCAGGCTGTTCAAGAAGATCAATACTTCTATCGCAGTTGAGTCCAGCGAGATGGCTGAGATCGAGCTCTCGGGTGACGAGTAAAAATGTCTTCCCACAGAAGAAAGCGGGCCCGGGAAAAGGAGATTGAGAAAGAGACCGATTATTACGATCTTCACAAGCAGGCAGTAGAGGATCTTGTAACAGCAGATGTTTCGAATTCTCCTGTAGTTTCAAAAAAGGAGCTTCGGAGGTTTCGGGGGGCGAAGAAGTTTACGATCCCCAATATCGTCAAGGCGCTGTTTATCAAATGGTGGTTTAACGGAGCTGTATGCTTCTTCTTTCTCTGGGGTCTCGGGATGTTCGTTACAAATATCCTTGACCAGTTGTTCATCCTTGCGATAGCAATGGGCATAGTCACGGACCTTCTTGTGAACAACTCCCTGAGGTTCGTAGCGGATCCCGATGGTGCACTTGACAATTACATGATGTTCCCGAACAAGAAATTTGTATTCTTCTTCCTGAACATACTTTATGCGTTTCTGGTCGTGTTCTTCGTATTCGAGGCTTATACATGGATCAATATGCTGATCACCTCGATACCCGGAAACGAGAACGGGTCGGTAGCCTTCCTGGGTGTAGGCCCTCTGATCTTCGGTACTATATATCTTGGCTTTGATATGCTCTTCATTGGAATGAAGAGGCTTTTCCTGAAGATAGTCGCAGACGCGAAAGAAAAGAACAGATAAACGGAGGTTTGATCCATGGCTTATCTAAAGCTCAAGGAAATCAACAAGATCTATCCCAACGGTTTCCACGCAGTCCACAATTTCAACCTTGAAATTGAAAAGGGTGAATTCATAGTCTTCGTCGGTCCTTCCGGCTGCGGAAAATCGACGACGCTTCGTATGATCGCCGGTCTCGAGGATATCTCGAAGGGTGATTTTTACATCGGCGACAAGAGGGCAAATGAGCTTTCTCCCCGCCAGAGAGAGATAGCCATGGTTTTCCAGAGCTATGCTCTTTATCCGCAGCTTACGGTTTATGACAACCTTGGCTATGGTCTTACTCTTGAGGGCGTTGATGAGGACGTTATAGAAGAGAAGGTCAACTGGGTAGCTGATATCCTTGGTCTTACAGAATATCTCGACAGGCTTCCGAGAGCTCTTTCAGGTGGCCAGAGACAGAGAGTTGCGGTTGGTCGTGCCATAATCAGGAAGGTGGGAATATTCTTGATGGACGAGCCGCTTTCCAACCTTGACGCGAAGCAGCGTGTTACGATGAGATCCGAGATCTCAAATATTGCCCGTTCCACAGGCGCTACGACCATATATGTCACGCATGATCAGACCGAGGCCATGACCATGGCGGACCGTATCGTCGTAATGAAGGACGGCTATATCCAGCAGGTAGGATCTCCCTTCGAACTTTATTTCAAGCCCGCAAATGTATTCGTGGCAGGCTTCATCGGTGAGCCTCCCATGAACTTCATCAGGGGGAAGGTTGAGAACGGCATCTTCAGGATAGGTGGCGAGCCTATGGATCTTCGAAAGAAGCCGAAATTTGATGCTTCAAAGTATGAAGGAAAAGAGATAGTCTTTGGCTTCCGTCCCGAGGCGATCGAGCTTGGAGAGAAGGAGAATTCCTTTGTCGTAAACGGCAACGTCGAGCTTACCGAGATGCTTGGCGACAATACCAACGTTTACATGAACATCAATGAGGACAGGGCTATCCTGAAGATCGATCCTCATGACACTCCCGAGGTAGATTCCAATATCAGCTTCTCCATTCCTTACGAGAGGGTTTACCTTTTCGACGGCGAGACCGAGATGGTCATCGATGGCTGAAGATGCTGAGGCTTGGAGTCAGATTTCACGATACTGCGGATGTACCCTTTGAAGAGAGGGTGCTTTGTGCGAGGGAGCAGGGTTTTTCCTGTGTCCATATTGCGCTCTCAAAGATCAAGGACCTCCCGGCTGATATAAAGGCTCTCACGCCCGGGTATGCCAATTATCTCAAGGAAAACTTTGACAAGGCAGGTCTTTCGGTTGCAGTTCTCGGGAATTATCTGAATCTCTGCGATCCCGATCCTGATAGGCTTAAGGGCATTTTGAAGAAGTATGAGGCTCATATCAGATTTGCTTCATATCTTCGCGCAGGTGTTGTCGGTACTGAGACAGGAGCTCCAAACTCCTCATATGATTGCTCGGATCGTGAGGCTGTGCGTTCTGAGGAGGCTTTTGTAGCCTTTAGAGAAAATGTCAAGACAGTGATAAGCTATGCAGAGCATTATGGCGTGACCTTTGCGATCGAGCCTGTGTATAAGCATATCATTTATTCGCCGGAAAGGGCGCGGAGGCTTCTTGATGAGGTTGGTTCCGAGAACCTTCGCATTATCTTTGATCCGGTAAACCTCCTTGATCCGGACAGACTTGAGGAGAGGGACGATGTCCTGAAAAGGGCGATGGAGCTTCTTTCCGAGGAGATCGCGATAATTCATCTAAAGGACTTCATTCCCGAAAAGCGGGAGGACGGGGCGATCAATATGAAGCCCTGTGGCTGCGGTCTTGGGGCTATGACCTATGATGACATCATTGAGTTTGCGGTCAAGCAAAAGCCATTCATAGAAGCGACTCTTGAAAATACCACCCCCGGCGACGCGACAGAATGCAGGAAATACATTGAAGGAATAATCAGGAAGTACGAAAATGCTGGATGAAAAACTGAAAAAAGAAATAATGGGGTATCTTGACTACCTCCTTGAAAATTCCACAGCCGAGAGGCCCTTGTGGAATAAGGAGATCGAGGACAGTTCCCAGGAAAACAAATGGAATTATATAGACGGATGTATGCTCCTTGCAGTGCTTTCCCTATATGAGAAGACAAAAGAGGAGCATTATTTTTCGTTTGTAAAGGATTTCATTGATTACTTTGTGACGGAGGACGGAAATATCAAGACCTACTCGGTCGAGGAATACAATCTTGACTCCGTGAACTGCGCCCGCGCTCTTTTCCCTATCTATGAAAGGACGGGAGAAGAGAAGTACAAAAAGGCTCTTGACCTCGTTCGTTCGCAGCTAGAGACCCAGCCCCGTACCGCTTCCGGTAATTTCTGGCACAAGAAGATATACCCCGATCAGGTCTGGCTTGACGGGCTTTTTATGGCGCAGCCTTTTTATCTTCGTTATGAGACAGAATTTGCCAAGATGGCAAAGGCTTCCGATGTATTGAAGCAGTACAGGAATGTAGAACAGTTCATGAAGGATCCCGAGACGGGGCTTTATTATCATGGCTATGATGAGTCGAGAAAGATGCCCTGGGCGAATCCCATCACAGGCTGCTCGCAGAATTTCTGGCTCAGGTCTCTTGGCTGGTTTGCGCTTTCGCTTGTTGATACATTGTCAGAACTTTCAGAGACTCTTTATTACGAAAAGCGCTATCTTATGAGTCTTCTCAAAGACCTTATTGATTCCATTCTGGTATTCCAGGACGAGGGCGGTATGTTCTGGCAGGTTGCGAATTTCCCCGGTAGAGAGGGGAATTATCTTGAAACCTCCGGAACGGCACTGATCGCCTGCGCTATCCTTCGCGGTGTCAGGCTTCATTTCCTTCCCGAAAAATATTTGCCATTCGGCGAAAAGGCCTTTTACGGGATAGTAGACAGGTATTTCTCCTATTCAGAGAAAGACGGGATCAAGCTCGGCGGGATCTGCCTTGTGGCGGGACTCGGTGGAAAGAAGATGAGAGACGGCTCTTATGAATATTATCTTTCCGAACCGGTCGTTGAGAATGAGTCAAAGGGGGTTGCACCTTTCCTTATGACCTTTGTGGAGCTTCTGCGGGAGGACGAAGACTGATGGGCTTTTCCGAGGTAGGTGTTTTTTCGCGCGGCTTTGTGATAGAGAGGGAGAACGAGGATTTTTTCGAGAGCGAAGAAGCTGCGAAGGTCTTCGTAAACGACACCCTTGTGAAGGAAACGAAGGAAAATGTGATCAGCATTTTCTCGCTCAAGCCTGATACGGTATATGATGTCAAGGTTGTTGATTCTTCGGGTACTTCTGAAAAAAAGATAATAACAAAATGCGAATCTGTCTGTCTGAATGTCAAAGTCTTCGGAGCCAAGGGCGACGGAGTAAATGACGATACAGAGAGCATATCCTGCGCTATAGCAGCCTGCCTTCCCGGCGGTACTGTTTTTGTGCCTGCGGGAACATATCTGGTAAGACCCTTATTCATGAAGGATAATATCACCCTTTATCTTGACAAGGGGGCTGTGCTCCTTGGCGAGACCGACAGGACGAAGTATCCGATCCTGCCGGGAATGGTATTTTCCGAAGACTGGGACAAGGAGGAAAACTTCGGCTCATGGGAGGGAAATCCGCTTGATCAGTTTGCTTCGCTTATCACCGGAGTGGGCGTGAAGGATCTCTCAGTGATAGGAGAGGGCACCATCGACGGGAATTCCCAGAATTCCGACTGGTGGGTGGATGTGCGCGTGAGAAGGATCGCATGGCGCCCCAATCTTGTTTTTTTGAACAGATGCAGAAACGCTGTATTTGCAGGTATTACAATAAAGAATTCCCCCTGCTGGGCGGTTCATCCCTATTATTGCGATGATGTGAGCCTTATTGATCTTTATATCGAAAATCCTTCCGATTCACCCAATACCGACGGGATAGATCCCGAGTCCTGCATCAATACGCTGATACTCGGGACGACGATATCGGTCGGGGATGACTGCGTCGCGGTAAAGAGCGGAAAGCTCTATATGGCAAGGCAGCATTTCAGAAGGACAAACAAAGTTACGGTCAGAAACTGCAGATTCATGAGCGGACACGGCGGAGTCACGATAGGCTCCGAGATCTCAGGCGGCGTCGAGAATGTATATGTGACAAAGAGCATATTCAAGGATACCGACCGCGGGATCAGGATCAAGTCAAGAAGAGGCCGCGGTGACAGGGCGCATATCTCCGGGATCGTCTGTGAAAATATGCTGATGGACGGAGTGAGGATGCCGCTCACCGTGAATATGTTCTATTTCTGCGATCCGGACGGGCACAGTCCTTATGTTCAGACGCAGGAGGCGCTTCCTGTTGATGAGGCGACACCTTCGATCGGATTGATAGAATTTCGTGATATGACCTGCAAAAATACCGAGAACTGTTTTGTATGCGCTTACGGGCTTCCGGAGCGTTATGTCGAAGGAATAAAGATAAAGAACGTAAATGTTTCGTTCGTTTCTCCTGAGAAGCGGCGTCCGGTGCTTCCCGTGATGATGGATGATTTCCCGGAAATGGCAGGGAAGAGCATGTTCTTTAAGAATATCGACTCGGTTGAGATCGAGAACGTCGTGATAGAGGGCGAGGCTATAGAGGAGCCCGAATTCATCAATGTCAAAGAATTAAAAAAAGATGACCTGAAGATAGGATGATTTTTTCATAGAAGGAGGTTTTCATTAAAGATGGAGCTTCGTACTGCAGCATCCCCGAAGGATGTAAAGTATTATGACACAAAGAGACTCAGGGAGGAATTCCTTGTAGAAAAGGTCTTCAGAAAGGACGAGATATATCTTGTTTATTCTCATATAGACAGGATAATATTCGGCTCCGCAGTTCCTGTGGAAAAGGAGCTGAAGCTCCTTGCCGGAGACGAGCTTCGGGCTTCGTACTTCCTTGAGAGAAGAGAGCTTGGGCTTATCAATATCGGTGGCGACGGCGTTGTTACGATAGACGGGAAGGAATATTCAGTCATTTCCCGGGACGGAATGTATATAGGAATGGGCTCAAAGGACATATCCTTCAAGTCCTGCGATCCGAAGAATCCCGCGAAATTCTATCTGAACTCGGCACCTGCCCATACGACATATCCGACTGTGCTTATCAAGCGAGAAGGCACAGCAGGAGAGGGAGAGGTTGTGATCAAGCCCGAAAACAAGAAGGAACTTGGCTGTCTTGAGGATGCAAACCACCGCACAATAAACAAATATATCCTTCCGGGACAGGTTGAGTCCTGCCAGCTTGAGATGGGACTTACTCATCTCGAACCCGGTTCCATCTGGAATACCATGCCCTGCCACACGCATGACAGAAGGATGGAGGTTTATCTTTACTTTGATATGGAGCCCGACGCTTTCGTGATGCATTTCATGGGAGAGCCGACGGAGACAAGGCATATCATCATGAGGAATGAGCAGGCAGTGATCTCGCCCTCATGGTCTATCCACTCCGGCGCGGGTTCGAGAGCCTACACCTTCATCTGGGGAATGGTTGGGGAAAACCAGGACTTCGATGATATGGATGATGTGAGGAATGAGGATCTTCTCTGATAGACAGTATTTATGTTTAGCCGCAGATTAGTAATAGTTTAAAACAGGAGGTAAAGAAGATGGGCAACATGTTGGATCAGTTCAAGCTTACGGACAAGGTAGCATGGATCACGGGAGCAAGCTACGGTCTTGGTCTTGCTTATGCTACGGCTTATGCTGATGTTGGCGCGAAGATCGTTTTCAACGACATCAACCAGGAACTCGTTGACCGCGGGATGAAGGAGTACGAGAAGCTCGGGATCAAGGCTTACGGCGCTGTATGCGATGTCACGAACGAGGAACAGGTCAATAAGTTCGTAGCTGATGTTGAAAAGGAAGTCGGTTCCATCGACATCCTCGTAAACAACGCAGGTATCATCAAGAGGATCCCGATGGTTGAGATGAAGCTTTCCGAATGGAACGCAGTCATTAATGTCGATCTTACGGGACCGTTCATCTGCTCAAAGGCTGTTCTTCCCGGAATGATAAAGAAGGGCTATGGAAAGATAATAAACGCATGCTCCATGATGTCCGAGTTCGGACGTGAGACGGTTTCCGCTTACGCGGCAGCAAAGGGTGGTCTCAAGATGCTCACAAGAAATATCTGCTCTGAGTATGGTCAGTACAACATCCAGTGCAATGCAATAGGACCCGGCTATATAGCTACACCTCAGACACAGCCCCTCCGTGAGAAGCAGGCTGACGGTTCAATGCATCCATTTGACAGGTTCATCCGCTCAAAGACACCGGCTCAGCGCTGGGGTCACACGGAAGACCTTATGGGACTTGCTGTTTTCCTTGCTTCACCGGCTTCAGATTTCATCAACGGACAGGTTGTTTACATTGACGGCGGTATCTCCGCTTATATCGGACAGGATCCTTCGAACCTTGACGAGTCAAAGTTCAAGGATGAGGACGTTCAGAAAATTTGATCCATTCCTCTTTTCTATGGGGAAAGCGTGATGTGTCGCGCTTTCCCCACATTTTTGTTTTAGGAAACTAGAAATCAGAATTTCGTTTCTTTCACTATTCCATTTGGAAACGGAATGTGCTATAATAGTTTTCGGTAACGGGGGATGGTACCTGAAGCCGCGTAGGATGTGGTTTTTGTAGGAAAAGATAATAAGGGGGACCAGAAATGGAGGAAACAAGAAGTCTTACCGGAAGGGAAAAATTCGGCTACTCGCTCGGAGCAGTCGCGAAGGACATGGTATATATGCTTTCAGCATCCTATGTCCTTTATTATTTTCAGGATATAATGGGCGTGAGCGCCGTGGCGATGGGGATCATACTTCTGGTAGCCCGTATCTTTGACGCCTTCAACGATCCCATCATGGGCATCATAGTTGCAAAGACGAAGACGAAGATAGGTAAGTTCAGACCCTGGCTTCTGATCGGTACTCTTACAAATGCCGTTATACTCGTTTTGATGTTCTCGTGTCCTGTCAATCTTTCTCCCGCAGGTCTTATAGCCTATGCTGCGGCATTCTATATCCTCTGGGGCGTTACATACACGATGATGGATATTCCCTATTGGTCAATGATCCCCGCTTTCACAAAGGGCGGCAAGGAGAGAGAGGGACTTACCACTCTTGCACGTTCCTGCGCAGGCGTTGGTTCTGCCATTATCACAATTATCACAATGATATGCGTCCAGGCTCTTGGAAAAGTTTTTGCAGGCGATGCCGGCTCTGTTGAGAGGGTGGGCTTCCAGTGGTTCGCTATCATAGTTGCCGCGATCTTTGTTGTGTTCATTATCATTACCTGCGTTTCCGTAAAGGAAAGGTCGACCGTTGATATGAAGACAGCGACCGTCGGACAGATGTTCAAGGCCCTGTTCCAGAACGATCAGGCTGTTGCTGTGGTACTCGCTATCGTGGTCGTAAACTTCTCGATCTACATTACATCAAACCTTGTCATTTATTTCTTCAAATATGATTTTGGCGGTCACGACTGGTACAATTCCTACACCCTGTTCAATACCTTCGGCGGAGCGATCCAGGTGCTTTCGATGATGATATTCTACCCGCTGCTCCGTAAATGGTTCAACTCCATAAAGATCTATTTCATAGCGATGATGATGTGTATAGTAGGCTATGCAACGCTTCTTATCATAGCCTCCACAGCGATGAGCAACGTGTTCATTCTTTTCATCCCGGCCTTCTTCATCTTCGCTGCAAACGGAATGCTCTCTGTGCTGACCACGGTATTTCTGGCGAACACCGTAGATTATGGCGAGTTGAAGAATCACCGGAGGGATGAGTCGGTCATCTTCTCGATGCAGACCTTTGTCGTGAAGCTGGCTTCCGGTCTTTCAGCTCTCGTTGCTTCGCTTGCGATCCAGATCTTCAATTTCACATCCGATACAGCTGTTACGGAAGCGGAAAAGACCATCGACTTTTCAGAGGGCGTAGAGCTTTCGCAGAAGATGGGGATCAGGATGACGATGACTCTCATTCCGATCGCAGGTCTCATATTCGCGATAATATGGTTCAAGAAGCGCTACAAGCTTACTGATGAAAAGATAGAGGAAATTGCTGCTGAGGTAAAAAAGCAAAGAGCACTTGACAGCAAGGCGAATTAAATAGGATAATGAATCCATGTATGGATTATTATCTGAACTCATAGTGTATCGTTCAATAGGAGAGCATCCGATAATCCGGAGGCTCTCCTCTTTGTATCGCGCTCTTTCTGAAAAGGAAAAGTTCGGGGAGTCGCTTTCCGCGAGCCGTGACCTTCGATCAGAGGAGTGCGCTATTGTTCATATGCTTCTTGATCTTGCGACTAGTTGCGGCTTTGACAAAAATCTCTGGCAGGATTTCATTGCATATCTCATTGCGATGACGGAGACTCCCTATACGCTTGTATCAGAGAGGGCAAAGAGAGCTGAAGGCTCGGTCCTCTCCTTTGTGACCCATGATATTGATATCTTAAGGCAGCTCTTTCTCTGGGACTTTTCAGCGCTTTCGAGCAGCCTGTCAGCAGATCATTTCTCGGTCATCACCTCATACAAAGCAATCCCGAAGGAGGAGCGGATATACAACAAAAATGTCTCGATCAGGGTGAGGGAGCTTTCGGACGGGATACTTAATGCTCTTTTACGCGGGGCTGATGTTGAAAAAAAGAATGAAGCCATGCTCTCCGTGATCACGGATTTTTACGCGAAATACGGGGTTGGTCTTTTTGGCATGAATCAGGCCTTTCGGCTCGATGAGGAGAAAAACGGTGCGATCGTGCCTGTCACTTTGAAAGGTAATGAGAGCCTCGAAAAGCTTATAGGCTATGAATCGCAGAAGAGAGCGCTCATAGAAAACACCGAAAGCTTTGTGAAGGGGCTGCCGGCAAACAATGTCCTTCTTTACGGTGACGCCGGAACAGGAAAATCAACCTCTGTGAAGGCTATACTGAACCGTTATTATGATGACGGACTTCGTATGATAGAGGTCTACCGGCACGAGTTTAAGTTTTTAAATCATGTGATCGAGGCCGTCCGGAACAGGAATTACAGATTTATTATCTTCATGGATGATCTTTCCTTTGAGGAGTCGGAGTCGGATTACAAATATCTGAAGGCCGTGATAGAGGGCGGGCTTTGTCCCGCACCTGAAAATGTGCTAATATATGCGACATCCAACAGACGGCATCTTGTGAAGGAGACCTGGTCTGACAGGTCGGATCGGACAAATGACGAACTGCATCGTTCAGATACCGTATCCGAGAAGCTTTCGCTTTCCGACAGGTTCGGGCTGAAGATAGGCTTTTTCAAGCCTTCAGAGCCTGAATATTTTGAGATTGTAAAGGGGCTTTCGAAGAGAGTGAAGGACCTTTCGATGTCTGAGGAGGAACTGATTTCCGAGGCCCGTAAGTGGGAGATGGGAGGCGGCGGTCTTTCGGGCCGCTCTGCTGAGCAGTTCATAAGATCGATAGAAGGAAAAAAGGTGTAAGAATATGCTGCTTGAGGAATGGGAAAAGGCCGGGGCAAAGTGCGGCGCGGCGACGGCGCTTACTTATCCCGCTGAGATGGAGATATTTACGGTAGAGGACGAACGTGTCGGTGTTAGGCTCAATTTCAATATCCCCGGAGGCGAGCATTTCATGTTCGCATACTCCGACTGGATCGATCTTTTAAGGCGACTTTTCAATACCGACAGGCTTTCCGAGAACTTTGATGAAGACGTAAAGGAAAAGCTTACAAAGTACTTCGACCTCAATTCCTGGGTGAAGTTCAAAAAGCTCCTCGACGAAAACCAGGTGAGATATGAGATCGTTGATAACTGGAGCCTCTATGCTTTTTCCGGTAAGGGCCACAGTGACGACACCGAGAAGAAAAATCATGGTGCGAAAAACGGCGGACAAAACAACAAAAACCAGAGCTTTGAAAAAAACAAAAGACCAAGGAATTTCAACGGCAAGAACAGAAGGCCGAGAAGAGATAATGACAGACGGGATTTCACGAAGGAATGAGCAACATGGAGAAGAGACCTTTTATCACAAAAGAAGAAGCAGAGACGATCATATCAAAGTATCCCACTCCTTTTCATATTTATGACGAGGACGGTATCAGGAAGAACTGCGAGGCTGTAAAAGAGGCCTTTTCATGGAATAAGGGCTACCGGGAATACTTCGCGGTAAAGGCGCTGCCAAATCCTTTTGTTTTGGAGATAATGAAGGATTACGGCTTCGGACTCGACTGCGCAAGCGAGGCGGAGCTTGAACTTGCTCGTGTCTCCGGTTTTTCGGGCGAAGAGATCATGTTCTCATCAAATGATACGCCTTATCATGAGTTTTCGATCGCAAACGAGCTTGGTGCCATTATCAATATAGACGACTTCACTCAGCTTGATATCGTGGAAAGGGAACTTTCGGGCTTCCCGGAGACAGTCTGCTGCCGCTTCAATCCAGGCGGAACTTACGAGGTTTCAAATTCCATCATGGACAATCCCGGCGACTCAAAGTACGGGATGACGATGGAGCAGATCATAGAGGCATACAAAATACTTCACAGCAAGGGAGTGAAGTATCTCGGGCTCCACGCCTTTCTTGTGAGCAACACTGTCACGAATGATTATTATCCTGCGCTTGCAAGGACATTGTTTGAACTCGCCGTGAAGCTTAAGGAAGAAGAGGGGATAAGCCTTTCCTTCGTCAATCTTTCAGGCGGAGTCGGGATACCGTATAAGCCTGATCAGGAACCGAATGATATCAGGAAGATAGGAGAGGGCGTGAGAAAGGCCTTTGAAGAGGTTCTTGTTCCTGCGGGGCTTTCTGATGTGAAGATATTTACCGAGATGGGACGCTTTATGACAGGACCTTACGGTGCGCTCGTGACGCGGGTCATAAACAAGAAGCATATCTACAAGGAATATATCGGGGTGGACGCTACGGCCTGCAATCTCATGCGCCCCGCGATGTACGGGGCTTATCATCATATTACAGTGCTCGGAAAAGAGGACGAACCCTGCACGGAAAAATATGATGTCACAGGTTCGCTTTGCGAGAACAATGACAAATTCGCGATCGACCGTATGCTCCCGAAGATCGAAGACGGCGACATCCTCTACATACATGATACCGGTGCCCACGGCTATTCCATGGGATACAATTACAATGGACGGCTCCGAAGTGCAGAGATATTGCTACATCCCGACCGAAGCTTCTCGCTTATCAGAAGGGCGGAGACGTTGAAGGATTATTTTGCGACCTTTGACTGTTTTTCGGAATTGAAATTATAGATTGTTAATGGTAGTTTATTTTTAAGGGTAGATATTGTGGGTTTACGGAGAGGGGCTGATATAGTATGACCAATGTAAAAGAACAGCTGGTTCAAATGGTTCCGAAGATGCCTATGTTGATCCCCAATCTGACGGAAGAGGGAGCACAGCAAATTTATAGCCTTTTCATCACAGTGCAATCACAGGAAGTTGATCGCGAGGAACGTGCTCGAAAGAGAATGGAGCTAATTGAATCCAAAAAATATGTTAGGCCGTCTGGACGAACGCATGAAGAAATAGAAGCCGGCTTGAAGGAGATGCGAAGTGACAGATTTTAATAGAGTGTTTTTCGATACAGCTCCGTTTATCTACTATTTGGAGAATGATGGAGATTTTTATTCAAAGGTGGAAAAGCTCTTTATTGAAGACAGAAAAGGTGATTATGTCACTTCGACTATTACTGTCGGAGAATATTTAACGGGGGCATTCAAAGCCGATGATGAGCAGAGGGCTTCCGACTTCAAAAGCGCAATCAAAAACTATGACTTTGAGGTTGTTTCAATCAATTGGGATATCGCAGAAGAAGCGGCTCGGATCCGGGCGAGGTTCCCTGGATTCAAGATGATAGATTCACTTCAGCTTGCGGCAGCCAGACTTACAGGGTGTAATGCATTTGTTACTAATGATATGCAACTCAAACAATATTCCGATGTAAAGGTTCTTGTTGTGGACGAAATGGAGAAATAGTGCGCTGTCCTGCACATAGAAATTGTTGAAAGAAAAGCTTTGATGTGTTAAACTTCTTTATCTGCGTGTTGTGATGGAAGTAAAAAATATGCAGGAGTGGCGGAATGGCAGACGCAGCAGACTCAAAATCTGCCGGGGGTAACTTCGTGTGGGTTCAAGTCCCATCTCCTGCATTTGGTGGGACCTTCCCGTAGGTTTCACCTATGGGAAGGTCCCACCAAATGCAGGGGGCTCCTTGAGCCCCGGGTTCAAGGTCTCCTCGGAGCATAGCTCCTCGTCGGTCGGTTCGGCGGGAAAAAGATACACTGTATCTTTTTCTGATACCGCCTCACCCCATCTCCTGCATTATTTATTAAGTGTATTTCAAAAATTGCCGATTATTATTATGAGATAATAAGTCGAGAAGGGAGGTGTTCCCTGTGAAGTTTACGAAGATTGACAAGAATACTTTAAGATGCCTGATCTCACGCGAAGAGATGGATGAGAGAGGCATCAAGATAGATGACATAATGGTTGACAGAGGAAAGGCCGAAGCCTTTCTCCGTGATATACTGATGGAGGCGAAGGCGAAGGTCAATTTTGTGACCAGTGGAGAGGCGCTGAATGTACAGCTTTCGGTGCTGAAAAACGGAAGTGTGAATCTTCAGATCACGGACGATAGGAACGCGTCAATAAGGATGCTCCTCGAGCAGATCAAGGCGAGGTTGCAGGCCTTTTCGGAGCAGCTAAACGGCTCCTCGAATTCCGAGAATGTGATAGAGATACCGCCACAGGGCGCCGGTACTCCTCAGTACAGAAGCGCTGCGAAAGCTGTTGCCGAGGCAAAGGATGACGCAATCATCAAGATGCATGTCTGGGCAAAGCTTGCCTCAATGGAGGACTGCATAGCGCTCTCTAAGGCTATGGCAGGGGCTACTGACGTCCCTTCGGCACTTTATGAGGTAAATGGCGCTTACTTCTTCGAACTTGATATAGAGAGTGTGAAGACTCGCGTAGCCAGGATAGTATTTACGGTGTCAGAGCATTCTGTCACGGTGTTTTCGGACGACGGCTTTTACATGGAGCCAAAGGAGCACGGAAAGCTTCTCATTAAGGAAAATGCGTTTGAAATACTTTCAGAAATGTAGCGTTTTTCGAAATGCTGCACCAGAGGGCTTACATATAAATATTAAGGGATCGTCTCATAGAGACGGTCCTTTTTTTGTCGCTTATTGATTCAGGTATATTTTAAATTGGTGAGATACCAAAGCCGAAAAGCAACAGAATGATCGGCAAAACGCCCCGTGGAGGAAGGAACTCCACGGGGCGTTCTGCAGAGCATCACACCAAGTATGGATTAAATGGCATTTAATGAGAGCCTTCTTTGAAGGCCGGGCGAGAGAGTTTTTATAGCGCGTCTCGCCTTGAAGTATTCGTTTCTGTTCACGCTTATCACAAATATGTTCTCCGGACCTCTTCTCCTGATACGTTCGATGAGAGAGAGCCTCTTTTCAGATTTCGTAAATGATATCTCGTGTTTCAGCAGTGCGCCGGTCACATCCATGTCTACGCGTCTGTTTTCTGTGGTGCAGAGTACCACATCATAGCAGCAGTCCTTGCCTATACGGTATTTTGCTTTTTTCACTGATCCCCCCGGACTATATTGATGGAAACTCTCCGTCCCATGGATGAAGCGACCTTCGAAAGAAAGTCGAGAGTGGGATTGTAGGTCCCGCTTTCCAGCCTGGAGATATTGGATTTCTGCGTTCCAGAAAGATCCGCAAGTTCCTGCTGGGTGAGACGAGAGGTTTTCCTCGAGTCCCTGATCTCCCTTGCGACGGCCGATCGCAGCAACAGGGAGGAATCCGGGACGTTTCCGTCTTCGTACCTCTTTTTCAATTTTTTTCACCACACCAAAGTTTTTTTTGATGTTCAGAAGCGTTCGCTATTTTCAGTCCGCTTGAACATCTCTTTCACACGCTCTGAATGTTATCATATATGATAACCAAAAGCAAGAGCTTTTTTTTATTTTTTTTATTGCTTTTTCACAACTGCAACTATTCCTTTATCTTGAAAATAAGGCGCGAAAAGTGTATCATTTATGGGATTTTCAAAGGAGGCGTTCTATGAAAAGTGATAATGTAAAAGCCGGGATGCAGCAGGCTCCGGCAAGAAGCCTTTTCCATGCACTTGGTTTCACCAACGAAGAAATGAAAAAGCCCATGGTTGGGATAGTCTCATCCTTTAACGAGATAGTTCCCGGGCATATGAATATTGACAAGATAGTAGAGGCAGTGAAGCTTGGTGTTGCAGAAGCGGGCGGTATGCCTGTGGTATTTCCCGCGATCGCAGTCTGCGACGGCATCGCGATGGGGCATGTAGGAATGAAATATTCTCTCGTTTCGAGGGATCTTATCGCGGACTCTACCGAATGTATGGCCTTGGCCCATCAGTTTGATGCCCTTGTTATGATCCCGAATTGTGACAAGAATGTTCCGGGACTGCTCATGGCCGCGGCAAGAGTGAATGTTCCGACTGTATTTGTTTCCGGCGGTCCGATGCTTGCCGGACGTGTGGGCGGAAGGAAGAGGAGTCTTTCTTCAATGTTTGAGGCTGTCGGCTCCTTCGCTGCCGGAACCATGACAAAGGAAGAGGTTGAGGATTTTGAGGAGCATGTCTGCCCTACCTGCGGCAGCTGCTCCGGCATGTATACGGCAAACTCCATGAACTGCCTTACTGAGGCGATAGGTATGGGACTTAAAGGTAACGGCACCATACCTGCTGTTTATTCCGAGAGGATAGCTCTTGCAAAACGCGCCGGCTATGCCGTGATGGAGCTTCTCAAAAAGGATATAAGGCCTCGCGACATTATCACAAAGGAATCTATAGAAAATGCTCTCACGGTCGATATGGCGCTCGGGTGCAGCACGAATACGATGCTCCATCTTCCTGCGATCGCACACGAGATAGGCTTTGACTTTGATATATCCTACGCAAATCCCATCAGCGAAAAGACGCCGAATCTCTGCCACCTCGCTCCGGCAGGCGCGACCTACATGGAGGACCTGAACGAGGCCGGCGGTGTATACGCCGTGATGAAGGAACTTTCCGATATCGGTCTCATAAATAATGACTGCATGACCGTCACCGGGCAGACCATAGGAGAGAATATCAAAAACTCTGTGAACCGGAATCCTGAGGTTATAAGACCGACTGACAACCCTTATACAAAGACCGGCGGACTTGCGGTACTCAAGGGCAACCTTGCTCCCGACGGCTCTGTCGTAAAGAGGAGCGCAGTTGATGAGAAGATGCTCGTGCATGAGGGACCGGCGAGAGTTTTCGACTGTGAAGAGGATGCGATAATCGCGATCAAGGGCGGAAAGATCAATGAAGGCGATGTTGTCGTGATCCGCTATGAAGGACCTAAGGGCGGACCCGGCATGAGGGAGATGCTGAATCCTACATCCGCTATAGTTGGTATGGGGCTTGGCGCAACCGTAGCCCTTATCACGGACGGAAGATTCTCCGGAGCCTCAAGAGGTGCTGCTATAGGACATGTTTCTCCTGAGGCCGCGGTAGGCGGTCCGATAGCGCTCGTTCATGAAGGAGACATGATAAGTATCGATATTCCAAACCTTTCAATAGAACTCAAGGTCTCAGATGAAGAGCTTGAAGCAAGGAGAAAGGAATGGAAGCCGAAGGAGCCCTCCATCACAACAGGTTATCTGAAGAGGTACTGCGCCCTCGTTGAAAGCGGCGCTAAGGGAGCGATCCTTAAGCTCCCGGGTGACGAAAAATGAGGCTTACCGGCGCTGAGATAGTAATAGAATGCCTGAAGGAGCAGAAGGTCGACACAGTATTCGGTTATCCCGGAGGGAATATCCTGAATGTATATGACGCCCTCTATAAGCATAGCTCGGAGATAAGGCATATAAGGACAAGCCATGAACAGGGGGCTGCACACGCTGCCGACGGCTACGCGAGAAGGAGCGGGAAGGTAGGAGTGTGCTTTGCTACATCCGGCCCCGGAGCGACGAATCTTGTCACGGGGATCGCGACAGCCTACATGGATTCCGTCCCACTGGTCGCTATAACCTGCAATGTCGGTCTTCCGCTTCTTGGAAAGGACTCCTTCCAGGAGGTGGATATCACAGGTGTTACGACTCCCATCACGAAGCACAATTTCATCGTGAAGGATGTGAAAGACCTTGCTCCCACGATAAGAAGGGCCTTTCGCATAGCAAAGAAGGGACGTCCCGGTCCGGTCCTTGTTGACATTCCAAAGGACGTGACGGCCATGGAGGCGGATTATGAATATGTCTCCCCTGACACGAAGGGACTCGTCACAAGTCATGATGATGACGATTTTGAAATAAGCGGGGCGGAGCTTGATAGAGCAATAGAACTTCTCTCAAACTCAAAAAAGCCCTTCATTTTTGTGGGCGGCGGAGCGGTGATAAGCGGCGCCGAAAAGGAGCTGCTTGAATTTGTAAAGAAGCTCGACGCTCCGGTCTGCGATTCTTTGATGGGCAAGGGTGCCTTCCCCGGGACAGACGGGAATTATACCGGGATGCTCGGGATGCACGGGACAAAGGCGTCAAACTTCGGAGTGTCGGAATGCGATCTTCTGGTTGCTATAGGCACGAGGTTTTCGGACAGGGTGCTAGGAAATCCCAAGACTTTTGCAAAGAATGCAAAGAAGCTTCAGATCGATATAGATCCCGCCGAGATCAACAAGAATATCGTCGTTGATTCTTTTGTGATCGGCGATGTGAAGAGTGTACTTGAAAAGCTGAATAAAAGGCTCTCTCAAATGGATCATCACGAATGGGTCTCACATATCAGGGAGCTTTCAGAAAAATATCCGCTCGAAATTCCAAAGGACATCTTAAGCGGACCTTACATCATCGACAGCATATACAGGAAGACAAAGGGTGATGCTGTCATAGTGACCGAGGTGGGACAGCACCAGATGTGGGCGGCACAGTATTACAAATTCAAAAAGCCCCATCAGTTCATTACCTCAGGAGGTCTCGGTACCATGGGTTACGGCCTCGGAGCCGCGATAGGCGTAAAGGCCGCGGACCCGAAAGCCACTGTCATCAATATCGCAGGAGACGGCGGCTTTCGGATGAATATGAACGAGATCATCACAGCAGTGGCGAACGACCTTCCGCTCGTCGAGATTATCATAAACAATCATGTTCTCGGAATGGTGAGGCAGTGGCAGGATCTTTTCTACGGGAAAAGGTTTTCACAGACAATTCTTGATGACGGGGTTGATTATGTTGCGATGGCACGCTCGATGGGGGCCGCCTCATTTTGTGCGACGACAAGAGAGGAATTCGATGAAGCGCTCAAGAGCGCATTGAACGAAAAGAAGCCGGTTGTAATAGATGCTGTGATAGGGATGGATGAAAAGGTCTTCCCTATGGTCGCTCCGGGTAAGCCCATATCAGAATGCTTTGATCAAAATGATTCATAAAACGAAAGGAAAGGAAAAGAGATGGGAAGAGTATTTAATTTTTCAGCAGGACCGGCTGTACTGCCGGAGGAGGTCTTAAAGACAGCTGCAGAGGAGATGCTTGATTATCATGGCTGTGGGATGAGCGTAATGGAGATGTCCCATCGCTCGAAGATGTTTGACGAGATAATCAAGACAGCGGAAGCAGATCTTCGCGAGCTCCTTTCGATCCCCGAGGATTACAGCGTGATCTTTCTTCAGGGAGGTGCCCACCTTCTTTTCGGCGGGATACCCATGAATTTCCTGAAGAAGAAGGCAGGCTATATCATTACAGGTCAGTGGGCAAAGAAGGCATTCTCCGAGGCGAAGAAGTTCGGTAACGCAGTAGAGCTTGCTTCAAGCGCTGACAAGACCTTCTCCTATATTCCGGATTGCTCGGATCTTCCGATCACGGATGATATGGATTATGTATACATCTGCGAGAACAATACGATCTACGGGACAAAGTTCCATACTCTTCCGAATACCAAGGGAAGACCGCTCGTAGCAGACGTTTCAAGCTGCTTCCTTTCGGAGCCTATGGATGTGGAGAAGTATGACTTCATCTATGCCGGAGTCCAGAAGAATGTCGGCCCCGCCGGCGTCCAGATAGTCATCGCAAAGAAATCCTTCCTTGATGTCGAGCCCGCGCCTTATACTCCGGACATCATGAATTACAAGCTGATGGCAGAGAAGGAATCACTCCTTAACACTCCTCCCTGCTACGGCATCTATATCTGCGGTCTCGTATTCAAGTGGCTGAAGAAGATGGGCGGCCTTACCGAGATGAAGAAGAAAAACGAAGAAAAGGCTGCTCTCCTTTATGATTTCCTTGATGAGAGCAAGCTCTTCAAGGGAACCGTGAGGAAAGAAGATCGCTCCATCATGAACGTTCCCTTCATTACCGGAAACGAGGAGCTTGATGCGAAGTTCGTTAAGGAGTCGAAGGAAGCCGGGATGGAAAATCTCAAAGGCCACAGATCTGTTGGCGGTATGAGGGCTTCGATTTACAACGCAATGCCGAAAGAGGGCGTTGAAAAGCTTGTTTCATTCATGAAAGAATTTGAAAAAAACAATTCGTGATAAGAAAGGGGGGTCTTATGAAAAAATTCTTTTCAAAAATGATGCTGACGGCAGCCGCAGTGCTTGCGGCCGTAATTATTCCAAAGACTTTTGCTTCGGCAGAGGAGCCTTCTGAATGGAGCGCGGTCTTTAACGGGGATTATTATCTCAATTCTTACGCGGATCTTCGGGCAGCCTTTGGAAATGATATCAATGCGGCACTCGGCCATTATCTGACATTTGGTCTTTACGAAGGCAGGATCGCTGAACCTTCCTTTGATGTCTATTCCTACAGGAATCGTTATCTTGATCTTCGAAATGCCTTCGGTACAAATCTTAGGGCGTTTGCTGAGCACTTCTGCAAATACGGAAAGGCTGAGGGAAGGATAGCGACAGACTGTCCGGTGATCGAAGGACCGGAGTATACAGATCCTACGGGAAATGTATATGTAGTATCCGCGGACAACAGCACCGGAATCTTTTCAGTACGGCTTTCCGATATAGTGAGCCCCTCCGGAATCAGTAATGTTTTGTTTCCGGTATGGTCTGAGGAGAACGGACAGGATGATATCCAGTGGATCCCCGGCGACCGTCAGGCGGACGGAAGCTATTCTATGTCCTATGATGCGGCCCTTCTCGGTGGGAAGAGCGGAAAGTACATTATTCATTGCTATCTTACAGCCGGGAACGGAAATATGACCTTTATGGGAGCGACCGAGGTGACTATCCAGGTTCCCGAGACTCCTTCAAAGAAGATCTATTACGAGACCATAGGAAACGGAGTCGTAAGGGTGCATGTGGCCGGTGTTTACAATGCACAGAATGTTGAGTTCATGGCCTGGTCCGAGGAGTACGGACAGGATGATGTAAAGGCTCATCAGGGAACTTATGAGGGTAATGGCGGAAGGTGGTTTGCAGACATCGACTGGCACCAGCACGGACGCGGAGGGCATTTCTTCTGCCATGTCTGGGTGACCGGTCCTTCAGGCGAAAAGTACCTTTATGAGGCGACTGAATTCAACCTGACAGTGAACGGCAGCGTGAGCCAGAATGTTATCAATGATATGTCAAGCCCCACGAATTATCTTATCGCAGTTTCAAGGTATGATTTTGAGACCACGGTATATCAGGGCAGCAGAGGAAACTGGACACCCGTTCGGATAATGGGCTGTACTGTCGGTGAGACAGGAAGCCGTACACCTTCCGGTACCTACAAGATAGAGTCAAAGGGATACTCCTTCAGCGGACCGAAGAATGCGGCTTATCCGGATTATACCTGCTATTATTATTCGGGTTTTATTGGTTCGACTTACATGTTCCATTCGGTGCTTTACAAGCCGGGAACCTTTGAGATCATAGACAACAGTATGGGCGAGGATGTTTCACACGGCTGCATCAGGCTGCTCCTCGACGACGCGGATTTCATCTACAGGAATATACCTCTTGGTACAAAAGTATACATTTATTGATATTCACCACAACGAAGACTAAGGCGCTTTGAGATGCTTGCATCTCAAAGTGTCTAAGTCTTCGTTGTGGCCTGGCAGCGAAGCTGCCGGGAATTTCAGAAAACGAGCGGTCCGAAGGGACGCGAGTCTTCTGAAATTTGAATATCAAAACAGCAAAAATAAAAAGAAGGAGATTACAATGTATCTTTACAACTGCCTAAACAATATTTCAGATGTGGGCCTCGACCTTTTTACCCATGACTATAAGGAGACCGACGCATCGGAAGACGCTGACGTGATCCTCGTGCGCTCCGCAAAGATGCACGAAATGGAGTTTGCTGACAAGCTTGTCGCTATAGCCCGTGCAGGTGCCGGCACGAACAATATCCCGCTTGAAAAATGCGCGGACAAGGGTATCGTCGTCTTCAACACCCCGGGCGCGAACGCAAATGCGGTAAAGGAGCTTGTTCTTACCGGAATGCTCCTTGCAAGCAGGGACATCATCGGCGGAAACAGATGGGTTGACGAAAACGCGGCGAATTCTGATATCGCAAAGGATATGGAAAAGGCGAAGAAGAGCTTTGCAGGGACTGAGATCGCCGGGAAGAAGCTCGGCGTCATAGGTCTTGGCGCAATTGGAATAAGGGTTGCAAATGCCGCGCTTGCCCTTGGAATGGATGTTTACGGCTATGATCCTTATCTTTCGGTAGGAGCGGCCTGGGATCTTTCCAGAGACGTGCATCACATCTCATCGGTTGATGACATCTACAGGCAGTGCGATTTCATTACTGTCCATGTTCCCCTCCTTGATTCCACAAAGGAGATGATCAATGCAGATGCTTTGTCGAAGATGAAGAACGGCGTCGTCATACTGAATTTCGCCCGTGATCTTCTGGTCGATGAAAAGGCTGTACTTTCTGCCATCAATTCCGGGAAGGTGAAAAGATATGTTTCGGATTTCCCCAATCCTACAACTGCCGGACAGCGCGGAGTGATCCTCACTCCACATCTTGGAGCATCCACCGAAGAGGCCGAGGACAACTGCGCGAAGATGGCAGTAGAGGAGCTCATGGATTTCGTAGAGAACGGGAACATCTCACACTCTGTTAATTATCCGGATTGCTCCCTTGGTGTCTGCCCTACAGTGTCAAGGGTCGCAGTCATGCACAAGAATATCAAGGGTGTCATCACTCAGTATACGAAGGTCTTCGGTGATCTTGACATAAATGTCGCTGACATGGCAAATAAGACCCGTGGCGACTACGCTTACGCACTTCTTGATCTTGATTCTCCGATGACAGACGAGGCAGTTGAGCGGCTCAAAAAGATCCCTGAGGTCATCAGAGTGAGAGTAGTGAAATAATCTTTTTTGGGAGTTTGATATGGCGGATATAAGACCGTTTCGGGCGATTCGTCCGACAGACAATGAAAAGGCGGCGGAGATTGCGGCCCTGCCCTATGATGTAGTAGATCTTAATGAGGCGGAGGATGCCGTAAAACGGCATCCTCTCTCTTTCCTGTCTATAGACAGGCCGGAGATGCATTTTCCGAAGGGGACCGACCCCTATTCGCACGAAGTCTATCTGAAGGCAGCAGAGCTTCTCAAAAAATATGTATCAGACAAGGTTTACATAAAGGATGATGAGCCCTGCTATTATATCTATGAGCTCACCATGGACGGCCGGGTGCAAAACGGCATCGTCGCAAAGGCTTCAGTTGATGACTATCAGAACAATGTCATCAAAAAGCATGAGAACACGAGAAAGGAAAAGGAGATCGACAGGACAAATCATGTAGACATTACAAATGCCCAGACAGGACCTATCTTCCTTGCCTACAGAAAAAACGAGGGGCTTTCAAAAAAGGTTTTTGAGCTCAAGAATGAAGACAATCTCCTTTACGACTTCACTCATGAAAACGGGGTGAGGAACAGAGCCTTCATCGTGAAGGAGCCTTCAGACGTTGAATTCATACAGGATACCTTTTCAAAGATTCCCGCCATATATATAGCTGACGGCCATCACAGGGCAGCTTCGGCGGTCTCTGTTTCCATGAAGAGAAGAGAGGAGAATCCGGGATATACAGGAGATGAGGAATTCAATCATTTCCTCTCGGTCCTCTTCCCCGATGAGGAACTTCGGATATTCGACTACAATCGGGTAGTAAAGGATCTTAACGGGAGGAGTGAGGAGGAGTTTCTTGAGGAGCTCAATAAAAGGTGCGTCCTTGTTTCATCCGGTACGGGATATGAATATCCTGCCGAAAAGGGGCAGTTCTCAGTTTATCTTCCAGGGAAGGATGTTTTCTACATCTTTTCATTTTCAAAGGATGATATGGACAGAGTTAAGGACGATCCCGTGAAGGGTCTTGATGTATCGCTTCTTCAGGATATGATACTTGATCCAATCCTTGGGATCAAAGACCCAAGGACCGACAAAAGGATCGATTTTGTCGGAGGAATAAGAGGTTATGAGGAATTAAAGAGACTCTGCAGAGAAGAGGGGGATGAAGGCTTCTCGGTCGCATTTGGAATGTATCCGACCTCCATGGAGGAGCTCTTTGATGTCGCTGACAAGGGGCTTTTGATGCCGCCGAAGTCCACCTGGTTTGAGCCGAAGCTTTTGTCAGGATTGTTTGTGCACGAATTATGATAGAGGAAAAAATGAATAATATACCCGCTGCGTATGAACTCATAAAAGAAGATGATATAACTGACATCCGTTCAAAGGGGCTCCTTCTTCGCCACAAAAAAAGCGGAGCAAGGGTTGTCATTATAGAAAATGATGATCCAAACAAGGTCTTTTATATAGGCTTTAGGACTCCCGTTTCAGATTCCACCGGTGTGCCCCATATCATCGAGCATTCCGTCCTTTGCGGCTCAGAGAAGTATCCCGTAAAGGACCCCTTCATAGAGCTTGCGAAGGGCTCCATAAATACATTCTTGAATGCCATGACCTATCCCGACAAGACGGTCTATCCTGTTGCGAGTACGAACGACAAGGATTTCAAAAACCTGATGGACGTCTATATGGATGCGGTCCTTCATCCTTTGATCTATAAGCGAAAGGAGATATTCTCCCAGGAGGGCTGGCACTATGAGATGGAGGATGAAAACAGCGAGCTTTCCTTAAACGGTGTTGTATACAACGAGATGAAAGGTGCCTTCTCATCTCCCGATGATGTTCTTTCAAGAGAGATAATGAGCTCCCTCTTCCCGGATACCACCTATTACTTTGAGTCGGGCGGCGATCCCGGGGTGATACCGTCTCTTTCCTATGAAGCCTTCATCGATTTCCACAGGAGATATTATCATCCCGTGAACTCCTATATCTATCTCTACGGAGACTGCGATATGGAGGAGAGGCTTTTATATCTTGACCGCGAGTATCTCTCGAAATACGAAAGGATCGAGCTTGACTCAACGGTCAAAGTTCAGGCACCGTTTTCAGAGATCAAAAAGGTTGAGAAGGATTATCCGATAGAGTCGGGGAGCGATACAGAGGAGAAGACCTATATCTCATTGAACAAGGTGATAGGAGAGGGGGATATCCTTTTCCATACCGCATTTGAGATACTTGACCAGGTTCTCCTCAATTCCCCCGCAGCACCGCTTCGCATCGCGCTTTCAAAAGCAGGAATTGCGACAGATATAATGGGCGGCTTTGACACTTCGACCATTCAGCCTACATTTACGATAGAGCTGAAGGGCTCTGATGAAAAGCATCTCGACCGCTTCCTTTCGATAGTTAATGATGTTCTTTCAGAGCAGGTTGAAAAGGGGATAGACAAAAAGGCACTGTCCGGCGCACTCAACGTTTCCGAGTTCCGGTTCAGGGAGGCGGATTTTGGCTCATACCCGAAAGGTCTTGTCTACGGTCTTTCGATCCTTGATACCTGGCTTTATGACGACATGAGACCTTTTGACCTTCTGCACGGTGTCTCGACCTACAAGTCTCTTCGAAAGAAGCTTGACACGGGTTATTTTGAGGAGATCACAAAGAAGTATCTTCTTGACAATCTCCACGCTTCGATACTTATCTTAAAGCCGAAGCCCGGGCTCTCAGCGGAAAGAGAACAGGCCCTTTCAAAGAAGCTTTCAGAGAAAAAGGCAGCCCTTGACAAAGAGGAACTTTTCGCTCTTTGTGAGGATACGAAAAAGCTGAAGGAATTTCAGTCTGCGCCTGACACAGAAGAAGACCTTCTCACTATTCCTATGCTCGAGAGAAAGGATCTTCGAAGAAAGATAAGGCCGTACAAAAACAAGGCCGAAGATGTTCATGGTATCACTGTCGTGTCTCATGACTATGTGACGAACGGGATACACTATCTTGAGATGCTTTTTGATATTACCGATATGAAGGCAGAGGATCTTCCTTTCGTTTCCTTCTTCTCAAAGGCTCTCGCGCTCGTTGATACGCGCGACAAGAGTTACGCCGATCTTGCAAACGAGATCTACCTCCACACAGGCGGGATAGCAAGCGACACCTCTTTTGTCACATCCTACAAGGACAATGAAGCAAAGCTCTATTTCAAGGTAAAGGGAAAATTCTTCTACGAAGAAAGCAAAAATGCTTTCTCACTCATCAGAGAAATAATGGAGCGATCCGACTTTTCCGATACCGGAAGGCTTGAGGAACTTCTGAAGCAGGACTTTGCTGCTTTTCAGGAGAGATTTATGACAGCGGGACATTCCGCAGCCGTTTCAAGGGTGAGCTCATATTATTCAAAGAAGGGTGTGAAGGCGGAGCTGATGGGAGGAGTCGACTATTACAATTTCGTAAAGACGATGCTTTCCGATTACAGAAACAAAAAGGACGCTCTTTCAAAGAAGCTCGAGTCACTCAAGAAGGAGATATTCAGAAAAGACAATATCATCATTTCGTCGACCATGGAGGAGGGAAATGACGATGGGCTTTCTTCATTCCTTGAAGACCTTTCTTCCTTCCTTTCTGATGAAAGACCTGAAATTTCAAAAGAAGAGATAGTTCCCGAAAGAAAGAATGAGGGGCTTTCAACAGCAGCAGCTGTTCAATATGTCGCAAGGGGAGGGAATTTCCTTCGTGACGGCGGAAAGTATACCGGCGCCTTTGAGGTTCTTAGGACTATACTCTCGCTCGATCATTTCTGGCAGAACATCAGAGTACTCGGCGGTGCCTACGGATGCATGAGCTCCTTTGCGCGCTCCGGCGAGATGCACTTCGTCTCATACAGGGATCCTCATCTTCAAAGGACAAACGGTGTATTTGAGAAAACGGCTGATTTCATAGAGAATTTTGATGTGTCAGAGCGCGATATGACAAAATTCGTCATAGGCACGATCGGCGGCATCGATGTGCCAAAGACTCCTCTCATGGACGGAAGGCGTTCCATGATCCATTACCTTTCCGGGCTTTCCGATGAAGAGGTACAAAAGACAAGAGACGAGATCCTTGACGCGCAGCCCTCTGACATCAGAGCGCTTTCTCCAATGATCAAAAAAGTAATGGGGCAGGATTATCTTTGTGTCATAGGAAATGAAGAAAAGATCAAGAAAGAAGAAAAGCTTTTCATGAAGGTGGAGGCACTTCTCTGATGGAAAAAAAGAGCGGCTTTGTTTCGGTCATCGGAAGACCGAATGTGGGAAAATCCACTCTGATGAATATGATAGTCGAGGAAAAGATCACGATTACCTCAGACAAGCCCCAGACCACGAGAAACAGGATAAGGTGCATATATACAGATCCTGATCGCGGGCAGATCGTATTCTCCGACACCCCCGGTATCCAGAAGCCGAAGAATTCTCTCGGACGCTATATGGAGGGAGTGACTGATACTTCCGTGAAGGACTGCGATCTTATCCTTTGGATGATCGAGCCTGACAGCTTCGTAGGCACGAAGGATTCTTTGATCGCTTCAAAGCTCATTGATATCACGGTCCCTGTTATTCTCGTCATAAACAAGATCGACAGGATAAAAAAAGAAAAGATACTTCCGGTGATCGAAGCCTTCAAGGATCTCTTCCCCTTCAGGGCCATTATCCCGATTTCGGCGAGAACGGGAGAGGGCGTCCCGGAGCTTCTTGATGAATTGTTTATGGCGCTTCCAAAAGGTCCGGCATACTTCCCCGAAGATGAGATCACGGATCAGCCGATCCGCCAGATAGTCGCTGAGATGATAAGGGAGAAGGCGCTCACACTTCTTTCCGAGGAGATACCCCACGGGATAGCTGTCGTGATCGAGAGCTTCCGTGAGAATGAGGAGAATAATGTCACAGACATTGACGCGTTGATCTACTGTGAGAAGGAGAGTCACAAGGGCATCATCATCGGGAAGGGTGGCTCCATGATCAAAAAGATTGGTCATGATGCAAGGCTTGAGATAGAAAAGCTTCTTTCAAACAGGGTCTATCTTACCCTCAATGTAAAGGTGAAGAAGAACTGGAGACAGAGCGACATACTCATCAAAAACTTTGGCTACAAAAAGGAGGACGAAGCCTGATTTGGAAGGGACTCTTGTCGTAAATGGAATGATAATAAGCTCCTCAGATACCGGAGAAAATGACAAGAGGATAGTTCTCCTTACAAGAGAGAGGGGAAAGGTCACGGCATTTGCAAACGGGGCGAGGCGACCCACAAGCCACCTCCTTTCTGCAGTGAAGGTCTTTTCATATGGCGAGTTTGAGCTCTTTCCGGGAAGGAATTCAAATACGCTGCGGAAGGCTGTGATCCGCGAGTATTTTCCGTCTCTTACCGAGGACCTTGACAGGATAATGGCAGCAAGCTTTTTTGCAGAGGTCGCGGAATACTATTCTCTTGAAAACGCGGACGAGCGGGAACGGCTGAAGCTTCTTTATCGTACCTTTCAGGCTCTCTCATCCGGGAGGTTTTCAATAAGGCTCATAAAGAATATCTATCTCGTCCGTACAATGGCATTGAACGGCGAGTACAAAAGCGCTTTTTCGGAGAAGTTAAGCGAAAGCGAGGCTGTGATGTCAGCGTTTTACTGCGCCGAGAAAAATCCTATAGAGTCGCTTTATTCCTTTGCATTGTCAGAGGAAGCCGAGGCTGAGTTTGAGAGGGTAGTCACGGACCTTAGAAAAAAATTTATGGAACACACCTTCAAGTCCGAATCATTCATTCTTTCAGTATGATTGAAAAGCTGAAGGAAAAAATGTATAATCTTTCGGATTGTTTTGAAAGAAGGGATCGTAATGGCAAGAAAAAAGATGAGTAAAAAAAGAAGGAGGAGAAGAGCGAGGCTTCTATTGCTGCTTCTTATCATTCTCGCGATAGCGGTAGTCCTCATGATCCTCGCAGTCCTCAATTCAAAGGGCTTCTTTTACAAAAAAGCCGAGGTTTCCACCATCATAGTGAACAGTGACGGCTCCATTATCGCAGAAGAGATATCAAAGACCGATGGACTGTCTCAAGGCAAGGACGATATCAAAACGAATGTCGAGAAGATGGTCGCTGACTTCAACAAGGGGCAGGGAAGCGAAAAGGTCAGGGTTGAGGCTGTAGACTTCAATGAAAAAGAGGATGAAGCTTATGTAAGGACCAGGTACACTGACAGCGAAGCATTCTCAGGCTATACACAGTATGATTATTTCTCAGGGACTGTGGCTGAGGCTCAGACCCGCGGGTACGACTTTGGTACCACCTTCTATCCGGTGGAAAACGGTATAGCGGGAACGCCTGTCACGAGAGAGGAGCTCACTGATGCTTCGATCCTGAAGGTCGTGATCATAAACGACCCCACGAACATCAGGGTGAACGGGAAGATCAAGTACCTTTCAACTGAAAACACCAAACTGGTCTCGGAACGCGAATCGGGAGTCATGAGCGAGGAAGTGAATCCCAATGATGTAGCGCCGTATATCTATGTTATTTATGAAGAGGGCAAAAAATAATGGAAAAGACAATGGAAAAGATCATTAATCTCGCAAAGGGCCGCGGTTTCATATTCCCGGGCTCGGAGATCTATGGCGGGCTCGCAAATACCTGGGATTACGGTCCCCTCGGAGTAGAGCTCAAGAACAATGTAAAAAAGGCCTGGTGGCAGAAATTTGTGAATGAGTCTCCTTACAATACCGGCGTGGACTGCGCGATCCTCATGAACCCGAAGACCTGGGAGGCATCCGGACATCTCGGCGGGTTTTCCGATCCGCTCATGGACTGCCGTGAGTGCCACGAGAGGTTCAGGGCCGACCAGATCATCGAGAATTTCGCAAAGGAGAACAATATAGAGCTTGAAAAGCCGGTGGATGCCTTCTCAAACGAGGAGATGGTGGAGTGGATCAAAGGACACTCCGTTCCCTGCCCCTCCTGCGGCAAGCACAATTTCACGGACATCAGGCAGTTCAACCTCATGTTCAAGACCTTCCAGGGTGTGACAGAGGATGCGAAAAACACAGTATATCTGAGACCTGAGACTGCGCAGGGTATATTTGTGAATTTCAAGAATGTTCAGAGGACTACGAGAAAGAAGATGCCCTTTGGTATCGGACAGATAGGAAAGTCCTTCAGAAACGAGATCACTCCGGGGAATTTCACCTTCAGGACTCGCGAATTTGAACAGATGGAGCTTGAATTCTTCTGCAAGCCCGGAACCGATCTTGAGTGGTTTTCCTACTGGAGAGGCTTCTGCCGCGACTGGCTTATGACACTCGGCATCAAGGAGGATAATATGCGTCTCCGCGACCATGATCCCGCTGAGCTTGCGTTCTATTCCAAGGGAACTACGGATATTGAATACCTCTTCCCCTTCGGCTGGGGCGAACTCTGGGGTATCGCAGACCGAACTGATTACGACCTCGGCCGGCACCAGGAGGTTTCGGGAGAGGATCTTACTTATTTCGATGATGAGACAAACGAGAGATACCTTCCCTATGTCATAGAGCCGTCTCTCGGCGCGGACAGAGTGGTGCTCGCCTTCCTTTGCGAGGCATATGACGAGGAGGATATCGGGACAGATGAAAAGCCCGATGTCAGGACAGTGATGCATTTTCATCCCGCCCTTGCTCCCGTGAAGATCGCGGTACTTCCGCTTTCAAAGAAGCTTTCCGAAGGGGCTGAAAAGATCTATTCAAGCCTTTCAAAGCATTATACCTGCGACTTTGATGACAGGGGAAATATCGGGAAGCGCTACAGAAGGGAAGACGAGATAGGAACGCCTTTCTGCGTGACTTATGATTTCGACTCCGAAAATGACAATGCCGTAACAGTCCGCGACAGGGATACAATGAAGCAGGAGAGGATCAAGATAGAAGAGCTCGACGATTATTTCAGAGACAGGTTCGATTTTTAAGTATAATTCGTTTCTTACTCAGCGTGAATGTGTTAATATATTCACGCTGAGTTTTTTTCAGAAAACTTTAATTGGCAGTAGATTCAGGAGGGTTAAAAATGGCAAAAAAATGGGTTTACCTTTTTACAGAGGGAAATGCTTCAATGCGTGAGCTTCTCGGAGGAAAGGGCGCAAACCTCGCCGAGATGTCAAACATCAAGCTTGACGGCTCGGGAGAGAATTTCCCTGTTCCCCAGGGCTTTACGATCACCACAGAGGCCTGTACCCAGTATTATGAGGACGGGAGAGAGATCAATGCCGAGATCATGGCTGAGATCGAGGAGAATATCGTAAAGCTTGAAGGCATCACAGGAAAGAAGTTCGGCGACAAGAAAAACCCCCTTCTCGTATCGGTCCGTTCCGGAGCCCGCGCTTCAATGCCCGGAATGATGGATACGATATTGAACCTCGGCCTCAATGAAGAGGTTGTTGATACGATAGCAGAGCAGTCCGGAAACGTCCGCTGGGCATGGGACTGCTACAGAAGGTTTATCCAGATGTATTCCGACGTGGTTATGGAGGTTGGAAAGAAGTATTTTGAAGAGCTTATTGATCAGATGAAGGCAAAGAAGGGCGTGAAGCAGGATGTTGAGCTTGATGCCGATGACCTGAAGACTCTTGCAAACCAGTTCAAGGCTGAATACAAGGAAAAGATCGGGACTGATTTCCCGGATGACCCGAAGGAGCAGCTTTTCGGAGCTATCAAAGCGGTCTTCCGTTCCTGGGACAACCCGAGGGCAAACGTCTATCGAAGAGACAATGATATCCCTTATTCCTGGGGGACGGCTGTAAACGTTCAGTCCATGGCCTTCGGAAATATGGGTGATGACTGCGGTACGGGCGTTGCCTTTACAAGGGATCCCGCGACAGGAGAAAAGGGACTCTTCGGAGAATTCCTTACAAACGCTCAGGGCGAGGACGTTGTTGCAGGTGTACGTACTCCCATGAAGATCAGCGAGATGGAGCAGAAGTTCCCCGAGGCCTTCAAGCAGTTCAAGGATGTCTGCGCTACGCTTGAAAAGCATTACCGCGATATGCAGGATATGGAGTTTACTGTTGAGCATGGAAAGCTCTATATGCTTCAGACCAGAAACGGAAAGAGGACAGCGCAGGCAGCGCTCAAGATCGCCTGCGATCTCGTGGATGAAGGCATGAGGACAGAGGAAGAGGCTGTCGCAATGATAGATCCGAGAAACCTCGATACACTTCTCCATCCCCAGTTTGATCCCAAAGAGATCAAAGAGCGCACTCCCATCGGAAAGGGTCTTGGCGCTTCTCCCGGCGCTGCCTGCGGAAAGATAGTCTTCACAGCAGACGACGCGGTTGCGTGGAAGGAAAGAGGAGAGAAGGTGGTTCTCGTCCGTCTCGAGACCTCACCTGAGGATATTACGGGGATGAAGTCAGCCGAGGGTATTCTTACGGTCCGAGGCGGTATGACGAGTCATGCTGCAGTTGTTGCCCGCGGTATGGGTGAGTGTTGTGTTTCAGGCTGCGGCGACATTTCAATGGACGAAGAGAACAAGTGCTTCACACTTGCAGGAAAGACCTTCAAGGAAGGCGATTATATCTCTATCGACGGAACCACCGGAAATATCTATGAAGGAAAGGTACCGACAGTTGACGCACAGATAGCAGGAGAGTTCGGACGCATCATGGGCTGGGCCGACAAGTACAGGAAGCTGAAGGTCAGGACAAATGCAGATACACCGAAGGACGCAAAGAAGGCCAGGGAGCTTGGAGCCGAGGGTATAGGTCTCTGCCGTACTGAGCATATGTTCTTTGCTGAGGACAGGATCGAAGCCTTCCGCGAGATGATCTGCTCCGACACGAAAGAAGAAAGAGAGGAAGCTCTTGCAAAGATCCTTCCCCTTCAGCAGAGCGATTTCGCACAGCTCTTTGAAGCAATGGAGGGCGACCCCGTCACAATCCGTTTTCTCGATCCGCCGCTTCATGAATTCGTCCCGAAGGAAGAGGCTGATATCGAGAAGCTTGCAAAAGCAAAAGGAAAGACGGTTGCTGAGATCAAGAGCTTTATAGAGTCCCTCCGCGAATTCAATCCCATGATGGGACACCGCGGCTGCCGTCTTGCGGTAACCTATCCTGAGATCGCCGTAATGCAGACCCGTGCCGTGATCCGCGCCGCTGTTGAGGTTCAAAAGAAGCATCCGGAGTGGACGATAGAGCCGGAGATCGAGGTTCCGCTCACCGGCGCAAGAAAAGAGCTGGCATTCGTCAAGAAGTTCATAAAGGAAACAGCAGATGAGGAATTGAAGGCTCTCGGAAGCGACCTCAAGTATCTCATCGGTACCATGATTGAGATCCCGAGGGCAGCGCTTACCGCTGATGAGCTTGCGCATGAGGCCGAGTTCTTCTGCTTCGGCACGAACGACCTCACCCAGATGACCTACGGCTTCTCAAGGGATGATTCGGGCAAGTTCTTAAGTGCTTATTATGATACAAAGATAATGGAGTTCGATCCCTTCGCAAAACTCGACCAGGAGGGCGTCGGAAAGCTCATGGAGATGACGGTCACGCTCGGAAAGAAGACCCGTCCCGATATGCCGATCGGTATCTGCGGCGAACATGGCGGCGATCCCACATCAGTGGAATTCTGCCACAAGATCGGACTTGATTATGTTTCCTGCTCACCCTTCAGGGTTCCCATCGCCCGCCTTGCCGCGGCACAGGCTGCTATCGCCGAGAAGAAGTGATTGAAAATGCTTTATTTCAAGCATTTATCATATTTTTGCAGAAGATGTATATTGTTTTTGAAGTATTCCGATCTACTATGCAGATACAAGAGGCATGTGCCTTGGTGGGTTGACACCTAAAATCTGATATGTTTTCCAGACGTAGGTGCTGGAGGGTGGCAGATAACAGAAAAATCAACCACTAATTGGGAATGTACATTGCTACGGCATATACATTCCCATTTTAAATGTTAAGTAATGT